>NZ_JAXBRE020000070.1:0-1240 GCF_047520985.2 Stenotrophomonas sp. BR163 | reverse complement strand
TTGTAGATACCGTGTTGCCCTTGCCTAGGCAAGGGCGCCGTCAGGCTCAAATGGCCGGCCGCTTTTCAGTACGCCCCAAACCAGATGGATGAGCTTGCGCATCACCGCACACATGACGACCTTGAAGGGCTTCCCTTTCGCGCTGAGCCGGTCTGCAAAGGACTTCAGCCTGGGGTTGTAGGTCTTCCCGGTCAACGCCGGCATGTACAGCTTTTTGCGGAAATTGGCGTCGCCGACGCGTGATATCCGGCATTTGCCTTCGTAGTTTCCTGATTGACGCTGGGCCGGATTCAGGCCTGCATGGGCAACCACCTGGCGCACGTCGCTGTATTTGCTTAGGTCTCCCAGCATGGCCAGCAACTGGGCACTGCTGGTGTTGCCTATACCGGGGATGCTGGTAAGCAGTTGATGACGCTGGCGCAGGTCCGGATCGTTATCGATATGGTCCTCAATCGCCTTTTGGACTTGATTGATCTGCGCTTCCAGCGTCCGGATCACATCCTTGATCCCTTGCTGGACCGAGATATCGGCCACGTCCAGGCGATTTTGCTCCATCTGCAGCATCTCCTGGAGGTCATCTCGACGCCGTACCAAGGCGCGCAGCTTCACCTCCGAGGGCGTCGGTGGAACGTAGGGATGCAGCTTTTCCGGGCGTTGTGCCTCAAAAAACCGGGCAACCAGCTTGGCGTCGCTGCGGTCAGTCTTGGTCCGAATCCCCTCCGCCTGCCCAAACGCCTTTACCCGGGCGGGATTGGCCACATGAACCATCACCCCCGCCTTCACCAGTGCTCCAGCCAAGGCCTCGTGATAGATGCCTGTAGCCTCCATCCCTACCGCCGCGTTCGGTGCATGTTTGGCGCGCCAAGCAAGAAGCTCATCAAAACCCTTTGGCGTATTGGGGAGTTTGGCCTTGGTTCGATACTTGCCGCCAGATAGAGGAAGGGCGATGTCAAAGGTCGCCTTGGCAGCGTCGATGCCGATAAATTGCATGATTTCGCTCCAGCTTGAACTTACGATCGTGATCGGAAGCCGCCAGACTTGCCCTTGTGAGTGCAGGCTCTCACCCGATGGCGGGCCTAAGATACCGTTCAAGTTCCATGGCGGTGTCAGGCCGCCGACGCGCTGAATCTACTTTGCAAGCTCGAAGGCTTAAGAGCCGAGGCAGCGTCATCGGAGCCTCCCGGGTCACCGGGGAATTGTGCCTGATCAGGGCACCATCCAAGACACAAGAGCCGAGCCC
>NZ_JAXBRE020000069.1:0-1262 GCF_047520985.2 Stenotrophomonas sp. BR163 | reverse complement strand
CGGAGCGGCAGGCGATCCGTGTGTGGTGCGAGTGCGCCAGCGAGGCGCGCACCGGCGTGGAGATGGAGGCACTGGCCGGCGTCAACGCGGCGCTGCTGACCCTGTACGACCTGAGCAAGCCGGTGGAACCGGCCCTGCGCATCGAAGGCATCCGCCTGCTGTTCAAGGAAGGCGGCAAGCGTGGTGTCTGGCTGCACCCGGACGGCATGGACGAGGCCGAGCGTGAGCGTTTCAAACCGTGTGCGCCGAAGGGCCTGGAAGGCGCGGCCTGCGCGGTGATCACGCTGAGCGATCGTGCCAGTGAAGGCACCTATGAAGATCAATCCGGTCCGACTCTGGCCGTTGGATTGCAGAAGTTGGGCGGCAAGGTTATTGCGACGGAAGTGCTACCCGATGGTGTTTTACCGCTAACCGGGCGCTTACGCGCACTCTCTGCGGATGGAATACGCCTATGCTTCTGTACCGGTGGTACCGGGCTGGGCCCTCGTGACCTGACCCCGGAGGCGCTGCGTTCGTTGAACGCGCGGCCGGTGCATGGCCTGGCGCAGATGGTGCGGGCACTCAGTGCACAGCACACTCCGATGGCCTGGCTGAGCCGCGCCGAGGTGGTGCAGCTGGGCAACATGCTGGTGTTCGCGCTGCCCGGCAGCCCGAAGGCGGCGGCGCAGTGCCTGGACATCCTGGCGCCGGTACTGGGCCACGCCCTGGTGATGGTCGAGGGTGGTGGCCACGGATGATTGCCTACAGCGAAGCCTTGCAGCACCTGCTGGACGCGGCCACGCCGCTGCTGGCCGAGCGCCTGCCGCTGCATGAGGCCGGCGGCCGTACCCTGGCCAGTGACATCCACAGCGGGCAGGCGTTGCCGCCGTTCGACAATTCGGCGATGGACGGGTTTGCGCTGCATTCCGGAGGTGAGACGTTCGAGGCCGGCCGCGAGTTCGCGGTTCAGGGCTGGCAGGCGGCCGGCGATGCCGGCGCCGAAGGCGGCGAGGGGGCCTGGGAGATCATGACCGGCGCGCGCATGCCAGTCGGGCTGGATACCGTGGTGCCGGTCGAGAACGTGGAGATCCTCACCAGCGAGGGCGGCCGCCCGACCCGCATTTCCTTGAAGGGCACGGTGAAACCCGGCCAGAATGTGCGCCTGCGCGGCGAGGACGTAAGCGACGGCGAGCGCGTGCTGCAGGCCGGGCAGGTGCTGGACATCAACGCGCGCACCCTGCTGCATGCCATCGGCGTAGGCGAGGTGGCGGTGGTGGCGCGGC
>NZ_JAXBRE020000068.1:0-1262 GCF_047520985.2 Stenotrophomonas sp. BR163 | reverse complement strand
CGGAGCGGCAGGCGATCCGTGTGTGGTGCGAGTGCGCCAGCGAGGCGCGCACCGGCGTGGAGATGGAGGCACTGGCCGGCGTCAACGCGGCGCTGCTGACCCTGTACGACCTGAGCAAGCCGGTGGAGCCGGCCCTGCGCATCGAAGGCATCCGCCTGCTGTTCAAGGAAGGCGGCAAGCGTGGTGTGTGGCTGCACCCGGACGGCATGGACGAGGCCGAGCGTGAGCGTTTCAACCCGCGTGCGCCAAAGGGGTTGGAGGGTGCGGCCTGCGCGGTGATCACGCTGAGTGATCGCGCCAGCGAGGGCAGTTATGAGGATGTGTCCGGCCCGACCCTGGTGACCGGGCTGAAAAAGCTGGGTGGCGAGGTGGTGGCCGCCGAAGTGCTGCCCGATGGCATCGAGCCGTTGGCGGGCCGCCTGCAGGCCTTGGCCGCCGAGGGCGTGCGCCTGTGCCTGTGTACCGGCGGTACCGGGCTGGGCCCGCGTGACCTGACCCCGGAGGCGCTGCGTTCGTTGAACGCGCGGCCGGTGCATGGCCTGGCGCAGATGGTGCGGGCCCTGAGTGCACAGCACACGCCGATGACCTGGCTCAGCCGCGCCGAGGTGGTGCAGCTGGGCAACATGCTGGTGTTCGCGCTGCCCGGCAGCCCGAAGGCGGCGGCGCAGTGCCTGGACATCCTGGCGCCGGTACTGGGCCACGCCCTGGCGATGGTCGAGGGTGGTGGCCACGGATGATTGCCTACAGCGAAGCCTTGCAGCACCTGCTGGAGGCGGCCACGCCGCTGCCGGCCGAACATCTGCCGCTGCATGAGGCCGGCGGCCGCACTCTGGCCAGTGACATCATCAGTGGGCAGTCGTTGCCGCCGTTCGACAATTCGGCGATGGACGGCTTCGCGCTGCGCGCCAACGGCGCGACGTTCGAGGCCGGCACCGAGTTCGCGGTGCAGGGCTGGCAGGCGGCCGGCGATGCCGGTGCCGACGGCGGCGAGGGTGCCTGGGAAATCATGACCGGTGCGCGCATGCCGGCCGGGCTGGATACGGTGGTACCGGTCGAGAACGTGGAGATCCTCGCCAGCGAGGATGGCCGCCCGACCCGCATTGCCCTGAAGGCATTGGTGAAGCCGGGCCAGAACGTGCGCCTGCGCGGCGAGGACGTAAGCGACGGCGAGCGCGTGCTGCAGGCCGGGCAGGTGCTGGACATCAACGCGCGCACCCTGCTGCATGCCATCGGCGTAGGCGAGGTGGCGGTGGTGGCGCGGC
>NZ_JAXBRE020000067.1:0-1269 GCF_047520985.2 Stenotrophomonas sp. BR163 | reverse complement strand
GAGCTGCGGCGGGTGACCGAGGAGCGCGACATCCTAAAAAAAGCCGCGGTGAGTTCAACCCGTCAATGCAACATGATCAACAGTTGCACTGATAGGAGCGAACGATATGGCAAGGATGGGGCGGCCCGGCATGTCTCGAGCCCAGAAGCGAGATCTATGGCGACGATGGAAGGGCGGCCAGTCGCTCAGCGACATTGCCCGCTTCTTTGACAAGAATCCGGGTTCGATTTTCGGGGTTCTGGCCGCGCAAGGCGGGATCGCGCCGAGGGAACGTCGCCGATCCGCCCGGTCGCTGAGCTTAATGGATCGCGAAGAGATATCTCGATGCCTAGCTTCTGGCCAGTCGTTTCGCCAGATTGCGCTCAGCCTAGGGCGGCCTACCTCGACGATTAGCCGGGAAGTGGCACGGCATGGTGGCCGTGACCGATATCGGGCCGCACATGCCGATGAGGCCGCTTGGGAGGCAGCCCGGAGGCCACAGTCTTGCCGGTTGGCCGATAACCCTCGTCTGCGCTGGTTGGTGGCTTGCAAGCTGGGCCAGCAGTGGTCGCCGGAACAGATCGCCGGCTGGCTTAAGCTGAGGTTCCCGCTCAACCAGGCACTGCAGGTGTCGCACGAAACGATCTACCGGAGCTTGTTCATCCAGGCGCGCGGCCTGCTCAAGAAGGAACTCCTGGCGCACCTGCGCACGCGTCGCCGTATGCGCCACTCAAAGCTGGCCACCGCGATGCCTCGCGGCGGGATCATCGACGCGGTATCGATTCGGGAGCGTCCGGCGGAAGTCGAAGATCGCGCCGTGCCAGGGCATTGGGAGGGTGATCTGATCACGGGCAGCAACAATTCCCACATCGCGACGCTTGTGGAACGGCACTCGCGCTTCGTGATGCTGGTGAAAGTGAAGGGTAAGGACACCAGCAGCGTCGTCTCGGCGCTGAGCCGGCAAGTGAAAACACTGCCAACCGCGCTGCGAAAATCGCTGACGTGGGATCGAGGCGGTGAGATGGCCAGCCACAAGAACTTCACCGTGGCGACCGACACGCAGGTCTACTTCTGCGATCCGCAAAGCCCTTGGCAGCGCGGTTCGAACGAAAACACCAATGGCCTTCTGCGGCAGTACTTCCCCGACGGCACGGATCTATCCCGCCATTCGCAGGCATTCTTGAACAAGATCGCCAGACGTCTCAACGAAAGACCTCGTAAGACCTTGGGCTTCCAGACGCCAGCCGCTAAGCTGAGCCAAGCCGTTGCGTCGACGGGTTGAACTCACCG
>NZ_JAXBRE020000066.1:0-1292 GCF_047520985.2 Stenotrophomonas sp. BR163 | reverse complement strand
GCAATCGTCTTCAAGGAAACGCGTGACATGTGTGGAATCGTGGGTGCGATCGCCGATCGCGACGTAGTACCGGTACTGATCGAGGGTCTGAAGCGCCTTGAATACCGTGGCTACGATTCCTCGGGCATCGCCGTGATCGACCAGAGCGAGCGTCCGGAAGTCCGCCGGGTGCGTCGTACCGGCCGCGTGTCGGAAATGGCCATGGCGGCCGAGGCCGAGGGCTTCAATGCGGTGCTGGGCATCGGCCACACCCGCTGGGCCACCCACGGCGGTGTCACCGAGGCCAATGCACATCCGCACATCAGCCACGGTGTGGCCCTGGTGCACAACGGCATCATCGAGAACCACGAGGAACAGCGCGAGAAACTGCGCGCGATGGGCTACACCTTCGAGTCGCAGACCGATACCGAAGTCATCGCGCACCTGATCCATCATCATCTGAAGGATGGCGACGATCTGCTGGTGGCACTGCAGCACACGGTGAAGGAACTGACCGGTGCCTATGCGCTGGCCGTGGTCAGCCGCGCCGAGCCGGAGCGCTTCGTCTGCGCGCGCATGGGCTGCCCGCTGCTGGTCGGCCTGGGCGAGGGCGAGAACTTCGTCGCTTCGGATGTCTCGGCGGTGATCTCGGCCACCCGCAAGGTGATCTTCCTGGAAGAGGGCGACACCGCCGAAATCCGCCGCGATGGCGTGCGCATCTTCGACGAGCACGACCAGCCGGTCGAGCGCGACGTGCATCTGTCCGACGTATCGCTGGCATCGCTGGAGCTGGGCCCGTACCGCCACTTCATGCAGAAGGAAATCCACGAGCAGCCGCGCGCGCTGGGCGACACCATCGAGGCGGTGATCGATGCCGGTGGTTTCCCGGCCGAGCTGTTCGGCAAGAACGCCGAAGCGGTGCTGTCGGGCATCGAAGGCGTGCAGATCATTGCCTGCGGAACCAGCTACTACGCCGGCCTGACCGCGCGCTACTGGATCGAAGCCATCGCCGGCCTGCCGTGCAGCGTGGAGATCGCCAGCGAGTACCGCTATCGCGCGGCCTACGCGAACCCCAAGCATCTGATCGTGACCATCTCGCAGTCCGGCGAAACGCTGGATACGATGGAAGCGCTGAAGTACGCCAAATCGCTGGGCCACCAGCACACGCTGTCGATCTGCAACGTGCCGGAAAGCGCGATCCCGCGTGCCAGCGAACTGGTCTGCTACACCCGTGCCGGTGCCGAGATCGGCGTGGCATCGACCAAGGCCTTCACCACCCAGCTGGCGGCACTGTTCCAGCTGACCGTGGTGCT
>NZ_JAXBRE020000065.1:0-1373 GCF_047520985.2 Stenotrophomonas sp. BR163 | reverse complement strand
GATACGACGCGCGTTTCAAACTGCAGGTCGCCAAAGAGGCCTGCAAGACCTCCACATCGGTCAAAGCCGCTGCTCGTCGCTACGGCCTGGAGTTCTCCACGGTCAGGCGCTGGGTGGCGACCTATCGGCTGCATGGTTGGCGGGGATTTCATCGCCAGGCCCGGTCCTATGACCTCCCGTTCAAGCTGGCTGTCCTGAAGAAGATGGGCCAGGACGGCATGTCCGGGCGGGAGGCCACCACTTACTTTCAAATTGGCGATGCCGGCGCGGTGGGGCGGTGGCGTCGGCTGTATGCTCAAGGCGGTGCCCAAGCGCTGGCACCACCTCCGCCGCCGCCCCGAAAGCCGATGAAAAAGACCCGTTCGTCCAAGCCACCTGAGGAAATGAGCCGCGATGAGCTGCTCAAGGAAGTCGCCTATCTGCGTGCGGAGACCGACTACCTAAAAAAACTCGATGCCTTGATCCGGGAAGAGCAGGCGGCGCAGGACGCAAAGCGCAAGCCATCCAAGGATTGAGGCAGGTTCATACGCTGTCGCTTCTGCTCGAAGCGGCAGAGCTGTCACGCAGTACGTTCTATTACCAGAACCATGTCCTGGCCCATCCGGATCAGGATGAGGCAGCCCTGTGCGAGCGCATCCGGGCAATCTACGATCAAAGCCAAGGGCGCTATGGGTATCGCACGGTGACGCTGGAACTGGCCAATCAGGGCCATCGGACCAATCACAAGCGGGTACAGCGCCTGATGGGGGAGATGGGCCTGAAATCACGGGTACGCGTGAAGCGCTACCGGTCCTTCAAAGGGGCCGCCAATGTTGTGGTTGGCAATGACCTCAATCGCCAGTTCCATGCCGAGCGGCCCAACCAGAAGTGGGTGACCGACGTCACCGAGTTCAAGGTGCAAGGCATGAAGCTGTACCTGTCGCCGATCATGGACCTCTACAACGGTGAAATCGTGGCTTATCAGATCAAGCGCCAGCCCGTGTTCGATCTGGTAGGTCAGATGCTGGAGGAGGCCATCAAGAAGCTTTCGCCGGATGAGCGGCCAATGATCCACTCCGACCAGGGCTGGCAGTACCAGCATGAGAACTACCGGCACATGCTGGAAAAGCACTCGTTGAAGCAAAGCATGTCCCGACGTGGCAACTGCTTGGACAATGCGGCAATGGAAAGCTTCTTCGGGACGCTGAAGTCGGAGTTCTTCTACCTGAACAGCTTTGACAGCATCGAAAGCCTGGAGGCCGGGCTGGTGGAGTACATCAAGTACTACAACCAAGAGCGAATCAGATTGAAATTGAAGGGGCTAAGCCCGGTAAAGTACCGGGAGCAGGCCCAATCGGCCGCCTGACCCCGTCCAAGTCTCGGGGGTCACTTCA
>NZ_JAXBRE020000064.1:0-2115 GCF_047520985.2 Stenotrophomonas sp. BR163 | reverse complement strand
GCCGAGCCATGCTCGGCTCAGCGCAGCCGAGCGCAGGCTCGGCTCTACAGGGGCGTGTTGCGGGCGGCGAATGCTCACAGCGCGCTCTGCCGGCCAGCGGCCGGCACTACCGCTCGGCGTCCAGCTCCGGGTAGTGGCGGAAGATGCCATTCGTGTTGAACGCCAGCCGCCGTTCCGAGGCCAGGTAGGCGGCGATGTTCGGCCGCTTCGCCACCCGCGCCTGCAGCGCGCGCAGCAGGGGCAGTGTGGGCGCCAGTGCCTGCATGCGACGCGGGAACATGTAGTCCAGCCCACTCAGCAGCTGGAACAGCGACAGGTCCACATACGAATGCTCGCGCAGTGCATGGCGGCCACCGTTGGCGGCCAGCACCCGTTCGAAGTAGCCCAGGAACTTCGGCAGGCGCTCGCTGCGCAGCGACGCGGCACGTGCCTTGGCCTCGGTCTTCTGCTCTTCGTAGTATTTCGATGCGGCGATCGGATGATGGGTGTCATGCACTTCGGCCACCAGGTCAGCGATGGTCAACTGCAGTTGCAGCGCCTGCATCCGTCGCGATGCGGCCTGCGGCACCAGATCCAGCGTCGGGCCGAGGAAGTCCAGGATCGCGGCGACCTGCGCAATGACCTGGCGACCGGCCTTCAGGAACGGCGGCGCGAAGGGCTGCGGGCCTTCGCTGTGGCCCTCCAGGAACGGCTGCATCACCGCATCACCGTGCACCCGCGCCATGTCGATGTAGTCGGCGCCGGCATCTTCCAGCGCCAGGCGCACGAACTCGCCACGGCCCTGGATACCGGTCCAGTAGTACAGCGCATACTGCATGGCAGTGTCTCCGCAGGACAAGGCCCACAGCCTCGCGCGCGGCACGCAAAGCAGGCGTGAGCGCGGCTTTGGCGTGGGCCGAAGCCGAACGGCAGCGGAACAGGCGGGGAACCGGCTGGAACCGGTGGGGTCACACCTTCTCCATGCGTGTGAAACGAGGTGCTGCATCATGCAGAGTGGAAAGGCGGTATGGCCCTGGGTGCTGGGTGTGGTGGTGATCGGCGGCGCGGGCGGTTGGTTGTTCCGCGATCAGCTGAGGCACCTGGCAGACGGTGTTTCGGTGCCGGTGCACTCAACCCCCGCCAGCACCAGCGCACCGCCGCAACCGCAGGCGGCCGCGGACCCCGCGCCAGCACCGCCGCCGATCAGGCATCCGCTGGACACCGAGGCCGCCGCTGACCCGGCGCTGCCCAAGTTGGCCGACAGTGATGCGGCTGCCTGGGGCGCATTGAGCCAGCTGTTCCAGGGCGAGGGCCCGATGACCCTGCTGCTGCGCGATCACCTGATCCAGCGCCTGGTCACCCAGGTCGACAACCTGGACAAACCAAGCGTGCCGCCGACGGCGCTGGCCGCACGGCCGCTGCCGGGCAACCTGCAGGTCGAGCCTGGCGAGGGCGGTGAACGCATCGCGGCAAGCAACTCGGCGCGTTACGCGCCCTATGTGCAGGCCTTCACTGCGCTGGATCCAGCGGCAGCGGCTACGGCGTACAAGCGCTTCTATCCGTTGATCCAGCAGGCCTACGCCGACCTGGGCCGGCCCGAGGGCTACTTCAACGACCGTCTGGTGGCGGTGATCGACCATCTGCTGGAGACCCCGGAACTGGTGCAGGCGCCATTGGTGCAGCGTGATGAGCGCGGTCGCTACCGCTTCGTCGATTCCACCCTGCAGTCGCGCTCGATAGGCGAGAAGGCGCTGTTGCGCATGGACGCCACGCAGGCGCGGGCGGTCAAGCAGCAGCTGCGGGCGCTCCGCTCTGCGATCACCCGCTGAACCGGTCCACTGCGCCGAACTGATCGGGATCAACGCGCCGACCACACCCGTTCCGGCATGCTGGCCGCAGGCTGACTCGCTACGGGGTGCAGTCGCAGCCACCCTTGAAACGGGGTGGGGCAGCCGCATCTTCCCAGCATCGCCGGCGCGGGCCGGCCCTGATGACCGATGAGGATTCGCAATGCGGATGGACAAGCTCACCTCGCGTTTCCAGCAGGCGCTGGCAGACGCACAGTCGCTGGCCGTGGGCCGCGACAACAGCATCATCGAACCGGTCCACCTGTTCAGCGCGCTGCTGGACCAGCAG
>NZ_JAXBRE020000063.1:0-2243 GCF_047520985.2 Stenotrophomonas sp. BR163 | reverse complement strand
TACATCGAGATGTTCTACAACCCGATCCGCCGGCATGGTTCCGCTGGCGGACTGTCACCGGTAGAGTTTGAAAGGCGCTACGCGCAGAGCGGCAACTGAGTGTCTACAGAACTCTGGCCGGTCCAGACTTGCCACAAAGCGAGCGAGTACCTGTACCTTCCATTTCGGGGCAACTTGTAGTCAGTTTGTGATTCCAGAGGGCATCTTTTCGGTCGCCCGTCGGGTCAGGGGCGATTGTTGGTCAGAAAAAATGGCGTCTGTTGGCTTGAGGGAGGGCACTTCTTTGCCGTCATACAGCCGAAATCGACCCAAGGGGCGGCTAGTCCTATGCGTATGTCTGCCGCACCGAAAACGCCCGGCCTCTAACGCATTGATTTTAGAAGATATGGATGGGGTGAGCTTAGCCTCTTCCTGGCAGCTTCCGTCCACCAAAGATGCCCGATATTTCCGGAAGTCCACCAAAGATGCCCGATATTCCCGGAAGTTCACCAAAGACGCCCGGCATTTCCAGAAGTACATAAATAACGCCCAACAGTTCCGGAAGCCCATAAAACACGCCCACGACTGCCGGGGGTTCATTAGAATTGCCAATTAGCCCACGCGGCGGCAAAGCCTCCCCTTGTGTTGCGTACTCGCATGAAGGCTACTGCCGTTCGCAGTCCGGCACGAGACAGTGCCGTTGCCCCAATGATGGCAAAAATTGCTAAGAACTGCCTGCCTTAGGATTTCTGCTGGATTCTAGCTGTTTTTCGAGGTGTCACCCAGGCGACCCGGACTTCTCTCAAGGAACGGGCGGAACCCTGAAGCTCGATGACCGGATACCCACCTGAAGGCAGTACATCCTTCGGATTCAGCTTGAACACCCTTGCAAGCGTCAACGCCAAGCCTTCCTCATAAGCGGTTGCCAGAACCCACACAAGCGCGTCGACCAAGGCGGATCTTCCCTTAATGCTGTCCAATACCGAAGCGACGATTACGGAAGGGGACCTATCCGGCTTGTCGTTCGCGATACCAAAGGCCGCAGCGGCCAGCTCCAGCGCTGTGCCGCACGCTAACGTTACCATCGGGTCGACAACCGAGAGATTGAGCCAAGTCGCGCCGCTGGCAGAAACACCATAGGGAGCTAGGAACGACTCGTGCCGCTCTACCTCAGTGGGTCCTTGGGTGTCGTAGTGCGTTGAGCGGAAGCTCAGGACAGATAGGCCTTCAAGTCCGACCCTGGCGCATGCCGCTGCAGTGGCCCGCGTCAAAGCATCGTAGGCCATCAATGGGAGCGGAGCGCACATGAGGCCCGAGTTGCCGCCAATCATTGCCCAGCCCCAGAACGCCCCTGGCTCCGGATCGTCAGCGGATGGCTGGAAAGCCTCATACCTTACGTGAGCATTGCCATCGTCCTGGTGGACGGGCGGCATAGGAGTCGTTCTATCAATCAGGCGCGCCAGAGCTGAAGGCCAGCTTTGCGCATCACTGGGGAAGTGAATCACTCGGCCTGCCCGCTGGCGTGATGCCCAATGAAGGTAGTCATCCACCCACTGCGACACTTCACGAGCGGGAAATTGCCTGACGTCCAGTAGCGCTGTGTGGGCGTCGATTGGCTGAAATCCACAAGTACAAGTCCCGAGACCACCGGAGTGGTCAAAACTGGTGCCCAGCGTCCTTCCGCATGCCTCGCAGTGGCTGATGAGCTTCTCGCCATGCCAAGGGCACGCAGAGATGGAAGGAAGGAGAAATAGTGAACAATGGTAGCCGTGAAGTGCGCATGCGGGGCACCGCATATATGGAAGCTCACTACCCGCGAAAAGTCGAAGTGATTGAACTGGAAGCCACGCGGCCGGATTCCATAGATTCTTCGTTGTGACGTCACGGACTTCGATGGCTGACGCAAAAGTATCCTGCACCCGGCCCGGCAGAAGCAAAGGGCGGAGCATGGAGCGCCCAGTCTTACGCCTCACCCCCATGATCATGAGTTGCTCACTTGTTGGCATGCCCAGTGCAACGATCCGCTGCAGCACGCCGTAGCCCGATATGTATGGATAGAACTCATGCTCTGCGCCGACAATCCGAGGCGTAGAAGGATTTACGGCGCGAGAGCTATTCATTGCTTCCCCCTACCTGGTTTGGACCGGCCAGAGTTCTGTAGACACTCAGTTGCCGCTCTGCGCGTAGCGCCTTTCAAACTCTACCGGTGACAGTCCGCCAGCGGAACCATGCCGGCGGATCGGGTTGTAGAACATCTCGATGTA
>NZ_JAXBRE020000062.1:0-2575 GCF_047520985.2 Stenotrophomonas sp. BR163 | reverse complement strand
GAAGACCAAATGCCCACCCTCATTGCCGACTTCGATGGTGTCACCGTTGACGAACGCGCCGGACAGGATCTGCTGCGCCAGCGGATTCTCCAGCTGCGACTGGATCGCCCGCTTCAGCGGCCGCGCGCCATACACCGGATCGAAGCCGACGTTGCCGAGCAGATCGAACGCCGCATCGGAGACCGCCAGCTTCAACCCACGCTCGGCCAGCCGCTTCTCCAGCCCGCGCATCTGGATGCGTGCGATCTGCTTGATCTGCTGCTTGTCCAGCGGGTGGAACACCACGATGTCGTCCAGGCGGTTGATGAACTCCGGACGGAAGTGCGCCTGTACCACGCCCATCACGGCCGCCTTCATCTGCGTGTAGGCCTCCGGGCTGTCGTCGCTGCTCATGTCCTGGATCTGATGCGAGCCCAGGTTCGAGGTCATCACGATGACGGTGTTGCGGAAGTCCACGGTGCGGCCCTGGCCGTCGGTCAGGCGGCCATCGTCCAGCACCTGCAGCAGGATGTTGAACACATCCGGGTGCGCCTTCTCCACTTCGTCCAGCAGGATCAGCGAGTACGGGCGGCGACGCACGGCCTCGGTCAGGTAGCCGCCTTCCTCGTAGCCGACATAGCCCGGAGGCGCACCGATCAGGCGGGCCACGCTGTGCTTCTCCATGAATTCGCTCATGTCGATGCGGATCATCGCGTCGGCGCTGTCGAACAGGAACTCGGCCAGCGACTTGCACAGCTCGGTCTTGCCGACGCCGGTCGGGCCGAGGAACAGGAACGAGCCGGCCGGACGATTCGGATCGGACAGGCCGGCACGCGAGCGGCGTACCGCATCGGAGACGACCTTGATCGCCTCTTCCTGGCCGACCACACGGTTGTGCAGCACTTCTTCCATGCGCAGCAGCTTGTCGCGCTCGCCTTCGAGCATCTTGTTGACCGGGATGCCGGTCCAGCGCGATACGACTTCGGCAATCTCCTCGTCGGTCACGCGGTCCTGCACCAGCTTGAAGTCCTTGTGCTCGGCTTCCTGGGCCGCAGCCAGCTGCTTTTCCAGTTGCGGCAACAGGCCGTACTGGATTTCGCTCATCTTGGCAAAATCCTGGCGGCGCTGCGCAGCTTCCAGCTCCAGCTTGGCCTGCTCGACCTGTTCCTTGATCTTGGTGGCGCCCTGCAGCGCCGCCTTCTCCGACTTCCAGATTTCATTGAGATCGGAGAACTCGCGCTCCAGCGCATCGATGTCCTTTTCGAGATCGGCCAGGCGCTGCCGCGAGGCTTCGTCCTTTTCCTTCTTCAGCATCTCGCGCTGGATCTTCAGCTGGATTACCCGGCGTTCCAGGCGATCCAGCTCCTCCGGCTTGGAATCGATCTCCATGCGCAGTCGCGAGGCGGCTTCGTCCATCAGGTCGATGGCCTTGTCCGGCAGCTGGCGGTCGGTGATGTAGCGGTTGGACAGCGTCGCGGCAGCCACGATGGCCGGGTCGGTGATCTCCACACCGTGGTGCACGGCGTACTTTTCCTTCAGCCCGCGCAGGATCGCGATGGTGTCCTCCACCGTGGGTTCGCCGACGAACACCTTCTGGAAGCGGCGCTCCAGCGCAGCGTCCTTCTCGATGTACTTGCGGTATTCGTCCAGCGTGGTCGCACCGATGCAGTGCAGCTCGCCGCGTGCCAGCGCCGGCTTCAGCATGTTGCCGGCATCCATCGCACCGTCGGCCTTGCCCGCGCCGACCATGGTGTGCAGCTCGTCGATGAACAGGATGATCTGGCCTTCGTTCTTGGCCAGGTCGTTGAGCACGCCCTTCAGGCGCTCCTCGAATTCACCGCGGAACTTGGCGCCGGCGATCAGCGCGCCCATGTCCAGCGACAGCACACGCTTGCCGCGCAGGCCTTCGGGCACTTCGTCATTGATGATGCGCTGGGCGAGCCCTTCCACGATCGCGGTCTTGCCCACGCCGGGCTCGCCGATCAGCACCGGGTTGTTCTTGGTCCGGCGCTGCAGCACCTGGATGGTGCGGCGGATTTCCTCGTCACGGCCGATCACCGGGTCGAGCTTGCCGCTCTCGGCGCGCGCGGTCAGGTCGATGGTGTACTTCTCCAGCGCCTGCCGCTGCTCCTCGGCGTTCTCCGACTGCACGTTCTCGCCGCCGCGCAGCTTGTCGATGGCCGCCTGCAGGCGGGTCTTGTCGGCACCGGCGGCGCGCAGCGCCATGCCCAGCGTGCCACCATCCTCCAGCGCCGCCAGCACGAACCACTCGCTGGCGATGAAGGCATCACCGTGCTGCTGGGCCAGCTTGTCGGTCTGGTTCAGCAGGCGCCCCAGGTCATTGCCCATCGAGACGTTGCCGGCCTGGCCGGACACCTTGGGCAGCGCGTCCAACGCCTCGGTCAGGCGCTCGCGCAGCACCGGCACGTTCACCCCGGCCTGCGCCAGCAGCGGGCGCGTGCTGCCGCCCTGCTGGTCCAGCAGCGCGCTGAACAGGTGGACCGGTTCGATGATGCTGTTGTCGCGGCCCACGGCCAGCGACTGTGCGTCTGCCAGCGCCTGCTGGAAACGCGAGGTGAGCTTGTCCATCCGCATT
>NZ_JAXBRE020000061.1:0-4480 GCF_047520985.2 Stenotrophomonas sp. BR163 | reverse complement strand
GCCATTCGCAGGCATTCTTGAACAAGATCGCCAGACGTCTCAACGAAAGACCTCGTAAGACCTTGGGCTTCCAGACGCCAGCCGCTAAGCTGAGCCAAGCCGTTGCGTCGACGGGTTGAACTCACCGGATGGTTGCTTGAAAACTAAGAATATCTTAGTATGCAACATAGGGTACATGCGCCATCCTTACGGTATTGCCATAGGGTGCGCGTGTGCGCGGCAAGCCAATCTTTGCACTAGAGAGCGGCGATACCAGTAGTGGGCGATGGCAGTTCATTGCCGAGGCCGACCCTCTCTACGACGGCTTGGGTCCATCCGCAGCTGCGCCCGTTGGGCAGAAAAGGCCCTCGCGATAACTTTCGGTCACTTGCTGTCGGATCGGACCCTTAAAGTTCAGCCAAGCGGGGCCGCTAAGGGGAGGAATATCGATAAAAATTCTACAGGATTGCGAGATGCGCTCATTCTTAAAGCAGGCACGGGCCCGAAGCCGTTTTCTTGTCGGGTGCCAGGATGAGCGTTCTCAAATTACTGCCGTCAATCGCGTGATGGCCGTCATCGAGTTTGATCTGGAGGGCAGAGTCCTGCACGCCAACCAGAACTTCTTGAACATCATGGGCTACAGTCTTGATGAGCTCAAAGGACAGCATCACAGCATGTTTGTGCCGCCATCAGAACGTATCGATGGCGACTACCGGACATTCTGGGACAGTCTCCGAGCCGGGAACTTCGAAGCTCGTCGTTTTCGCCGCGTTGGAAAAGGCGGACGAGAAGTGTGGTTAAACGCTTCATATAACCCGCTTCTGGACAAAGCTGGAAAGCCATACAAAGTCGTCAAGTACGCGACTGACATCACCGATCAGATGCATCGAACGAGTGAGTACGAAGGGCGCATTGATGCTATCGACAAAGTTATGGCTTCAATTGAGTTCTCGCTGGAGGGGACTATCCTGAGCGCCAATCAGAATTTTCTAAATACGATGGGTTATCGATTGGATGAGATCCAGGGCAGGCATCACAGCATCTTTGTCGATCTCAACACCAAGAATTCTGAGGGGTACGCTGAATTCTGGCGGAAACTCAGTCAAGGAAGGTTTGATGCCGGTCGCTACAAACGAGTGGCAAAAGGGAATCGGGATGTCTGGATACAGGCTTCGTACAATCCTGTACTAGATTCTTCAGGCTTGCCGTACAAGGTGATTAAGTACGCTACCGACATTACAGAACAGGTGACGATCTCTGCGGATGCAGAGGGGCGCATAAAGGCAATCGGAAAAGTCATGTCAGTCATCGAATTCTCGATGAGCGGACTGATACTCGATGCCAACGAGAACTTCTTGGCTGCGATGGGCTATCGGCTAGACGAGGTTCGCGGAAAGCATCACAGCATTTTTGTGGATGCAGACTATGGGCGCTCGGAAGAATATCGAAATTTCTGGGGAAAGCTAGGGCGTGGTGAATACGATGTTGGTCGGTACAGGCGCCTCGGAAAGCTCGGTCAGGAAATATGGATCCAAGCTTCCTACAATCCGATTTTTGACGCTTCCGGACATCCATTTAAGGTAGTTAAGTATGCAACGGACGTGACAGAGCAAGTCCGCTCCGCCCACGAAATGCGTCAACTGGTGATTCAAGCCACGGATATCGCACAGAACGTGCGTACCGCTGCTCGTGGCATCGCTGCTAGCAACCATGATCTGGCAGGACGCTCTATGTCTCAATCTGAGTTTGTCCGCCAGACTTCAGAGTCGATTGAAGGATTAGCCCACAATGTGCGCGCCAACTCCCAACATGCTGACGATGCCCGCCAGGTAGCCAAGAGCTCTGCGGATGCCGCTAAGCGTGGAGTCGCAGTGATCTCGGAAGTCGTTACGACTTCAGAAGAGATTAGGGCAGCCAACGAGCGCATGGCGCAAATAATCGGAGTCATTGACGGCATCTCGTTCCAAACCAATATTCTTGCGTTAAATGCAGCCGTGGAAGCGGCTCGCGCAGGAGAGCAAGGGCGAGGATTTGCCGTGGTGGCGCAGGAAGTCAGAAGCCTGGCGCAACGCTGCAGCGTTTCTGCTAAGGAAATACGCGACCTGATTGGAAGCGCTAGAGATCAAGTGACTGATGGAACGCGCTTGATCATGCAAGCCGGCAATGTCATGCAAGAAGTTCTCGGCGCTGTTCTCAAAGTAACGGCAACCGTCGAACAGATTGCGGGCGCGAGTCAGCAGCAGAGTGAAGGCGTTCAGAGCGCCAACCAAGCATTGCAAGCAATCAACAAGCGCGTTCAACAGGACACGCGTCTGATCGATGGGATTTCTTGCTCTGCCCGGGCATTAGAGGCGCAGGCTGAGGCGCTTTTCAGTATGGTCGCGAGCAGTGGAGGGGCATCGAACAGTGACTCTTCTAACATCGCTTCTTCTGCTGCCTAGAAATTTAGTAACTGAGTTAGATCGCTGATCTTCGCTAAGAACTAATGCCGCTGGACTGTATGGATACGCTATGTCTGGAACTTACAATGATATTCTGGTTCTACTTTCGCTTCTTGTAGCAATTCTCGCTTCCTACACTGCATTGGACATGGCAGGCCGGGTGGCTGCAACTAAGGGCGTCGCGTCGCGCTGGTGGTTGATCGGCGGCTCCCTTGCGATGGGCCTAGGCATTTGGTCGATGCATTTCGTCGGGATGTTGGCGTTCGACTTACCGATACCGCTCGGTTACGACCTTGCCATTACACTTTATTCGATGATTGCCGCGATCGGCGCGTCGGTTTTCGCGCTCTGGCTGGTCTCCAGGCCCAAGCTCCCGGTTAGCAGGCTGATGCTTGGCGCGATCCTTATGGGGCTCGGCATCGCGATGATGCACTACCTGGGCACGGCTGCGCTTCAGATGCAGCCCGGAATAGAGTACGACCCCACTTGGTTCGTCTTGTCCATTTTGATCGCAATCGCAGCGTCAGGCACCGCGCTATGGATTGCCTTTCGTCTTAGAGCAGGTGCGCGCGGACAATACCGTTGGCGCTTTGTTGCGGCCGTGATCATGGGGCTTGCGATCGTAGGCATGCACTACACTGGCATGGCTGCTGCGCGGTTCTTGCCGGGCAGCTGGTGCGGTGCAGCGCGTGATGGTGGTGTGCCAGCACATTGGCTGGCAGTCTTGGTAGTTGTCACTACGGTCGCGATTATGGGAGTTGCATTGATCGTATCGGTGCTGGATCGCCAAATGCATCTAAGAACGCGCCATCTTTCCAGGTCGTTGGCGCGTGCACACGATCAACTCGTGCAGGCCGCTCTACATGATCCGCTGACAAGGCTTCCCAATCGCGTTCTCCTTCAGGATCGACTTAAACAGTCTATTGAGAAGGCACAGCGAAAACGCGAACAGTTTGCTGTCATGTTTCTTGATTTGGACGGATTCAAGAGCATAAACGACGCCTATGGTCACCAAGCCGGCGATGCCCTTCTCCTGAGCGTCGCTGAACGGATCCGC
Source organism: Stenotrophomonas sp. BR163 (assembly GCF_047520985.2). Taxonomy (NCBI): domain Bacteria; kingdom Pseudomonadati; phylum Pseudomonadota; class Gammaproteobacteria; order Lysobacterales; family Lysobacteraceae; genus Stenotrophomonas; species Stenotrophomonas sp. BR163. The sequence goes on along the minus strand of NZ_JAXBRE020000061.1, from coordinate 1,003 downwards.
GAATTGCTTCGAAGCCAAGACACTTTTTCGCGCATGGGCGGCGATGAGTTCGTCTTGATCGTGCCCACCAGTGATTCTCAGGATGCTGCTGTTGTAGCTCAGAGGATAATCGACACAGTAGCCCTCTCTATTAGTATCGAGTCTGCTGAAGTGCATGTCACAGCTAGCATTGGCGTGGCTATGTATCCTTCCGACGGAGCCACTGAGCGAGAGCTAGTGGCACATGCCGACGCAGCGATGTACCACACTAAGAACAATGGCAGGAACGGATATACGTTCTATTCGCCTTCCATGAACGTCAGCGCTCATCAACAGCTTGAGCTTTTGAGCGACCTACGAAGGGCCATAGATCGTAAAGAACTTGTTCTACATTACCAGCCAAAATTCGCCGGCCCAGATTGCTCGTTGGTTGGCTTGGAAGCACTTGTCCGTTGGTGTCATCCAGAGCATGGTCTCTTGCAGCCAAGTGAATTTATTCCAGTCGCGGAGCGCAGCGGGTTGATTCTGGCACTGGGCGACTGGGTCCTGAATGAGGCTTGTCGGCAAACAAGGGAATGGAAGAACGATGGATACCAGGTTCCGAGTGTGGCGATCAATCTATCGCCGCTTCAGTTCTCTTCAGCCGCCCTTATCGATACGGTAAGGATGGCATTAGAAAGCAATAATCTTGGCCCTGGTTTGCTTACGCTCGAGATTACAGAGACGACGGCCATGCGCGATGCCGACGCAACTTTGAGGGTCTTGGACGAACTTACGGCAATGGGTGTACAGATTGCTATCGATGATTTCGGTACCGGCTATTCAAGCCTCCTGTATCTGAAGCGATTGCCTGCAACAGAGCTAAAAATCGATCGCGCCTTCATCACCGATCTGGAATTGGACCGGCCAGCCTTTCGTAGACATCCGGTTGCCATAATTGATGGCAATGACCGAGGTGTTTATGGGCAACAGCAAGCAGTACACGGATGAGTTCCGGGCAGAGGCGGTGAAGCAGGTGATCGAG
>NZ_JAXBRE020000060.1:0-4616 GCF_047520985.2 Stenotrophomonas sp. BR163 | reverse complement strand
CTACATCGAGATGTTCTACAACCCGATCCGCCGGCATGGTTCCGCTGGCGGACTGTCACCGGTAGAGTTTGAAAGGCGCTACGCGCAGAGCGGCAACTGAGTGTCTACAGAACTCTGGCCGGTCCAAATCGAACTCTGAAGATGCTGCCATCGTTGCCTCAATAGTTGCGTTGGGGCGAGCGCTGAATCTACGTGTTGTTGCAGAGGGTGTAGAAACCCAAGGGCAGCGCGAACATCTCAAACAGCTGGGCTGCGATGTGTATCAAGGTTACTTATTGTCGCGCCCCCTAGAGCCGAATCAACTAACGCATCTGTTTGCAAACGTTCGCTCAAAGGGCTGAGTGGTATCAGTGCCCTTAGCACTTCAGTGAGAGGTTCATAGCTGCCGGCTCTGACCTCTTCGCTGACTGACCTCTAGCGGTAGATGCCAATTTGGTACCAATTGGCGTATGTGGCCAAGATGGCCAGTCCAGAACTAGACGCTCGCTAGTAAAGAGCGCCCACCCCCTCCAGTTCTCTCGGCCTCCGCTATGGTTTGTGAGGCTTGGCAACCGCTTTGGTTTGTCCTACGGGAAGGCGCTCCACCATTTATGAATGTGACGGTGGTTGTCGTGAAATGTGAATTTCACTAACATTTGTGACGCACAGCGTCATTCTCGCGCGCCGCGTATCACTGATTGCGCCGCTAGCAGTGCCATTTATCACAACCCACTACTTGGCATGGTTCCTGCTCAACAGGATCCGTACAGGAGAGTACGCCTTGCATACAGCCACCATTGAGAAGGTTCTTAGCGTCATGGGAGACAAAAGCCATGAAGTCCCGCAAGTCGACAAGGAAGTTTTGCTGCAGGAGTTTCGGCGCGCGAAGCAGCGGACTCCCGGCGTTTCAATGCTGCTGCTAACCACTGCAGACGGGCGTGCTTTGGCTGCGCTTGATGAGCACGGCAGTGATCCACGACGGCTAGCTGCAATGACCAACTCTTTCCTTACCTTGGGAGAGACGGTAGTCAAAGAGCTTGGTTTGGCTGCGGCAGACTACGCAACCATCGCGACACGTCAAGGAAACATGGTGCTGATTCGAATGGATCACGCCAAGCCTATGACATTAGCTGCACTAGGCACATTCGATATCAATGTGGCGGTGCTCCTGTTTGCCGCTCGCGAATGCGCTACTCGAATTTCGGCTCTGATGCCGAAGTAGTCCCGATGCACTCACATGTTCCTCCCTGCATCAGGGAGGTCGATTCACCAACCCTAAGGAAAGAAGAAGATGTCGAAGTTGAACCTTGACGGTCTCGGCCAGATCACAGGCTTTGTGGGCGTTGCCCTTGTTGACAGCGATAGCGGGATGGCGATGGCCACGCTCGGCGGTGGCAACCTGAATCTGGAAGTAGCAGCTGCTGGTAACAGCGATGTTGTGCGCAGCAAGCGTCGTGTTGCCGAGCAGTTGGCACTGGACGATACCATCGAAGATATCCTGATCTCGCTGAGCAAGCAGTACCACATTATTCGCCCGCTGGAGAGCAATCCGACATTGTTCCTCTACGTGGTGCTTGACCGTGCGCGGGCAAACCTGGCCATGGCGCGTCACGAGCTGAAAAGCTTCGAGAAAAAGCTGGATTTCAGCTGATTCCGAGGCACCACCGGCTGAACTTGCGGCCGGTGGTGCGCAACGCCTTGATCGGCACCCCTCATCACCTTCAAGTCCATGTTCTCCCCCACATCTTACGATTTCACCGTCGCGATGGCCGGTTTGGAGTTATTGCCAGCCACACGCCTTAAGTTGGCGTGTTCGTTGCTCGCGGCCGAGCGCCTCACCGTACGCCTAGTTGAGTGGGGTGCAGAGCCCGCCGCACTGTTGGTAGCAGACGAGACAAGCCATGCTGGCCGCCATGCGATCCAATCCGCAAGGCAGGACAACGTGCCTTCAATTCGCTTGCATGGGGCGCCGGTTGCCTCTGGCACCATGCAGGCTCTACCGAGGCTGGCGACAGTTCGAGAGTTCGTGGATGTACTGAAGTCCAGTCTTAAGAGCAGTCCATCCAGGGCGATGAGTCAGCCATCGGCATGGGATGTGCCACTTGTTCAGCCTATGCTGGAGCACATGCGTCTTGATCGCCGTAGAGAGAAGCGCACGCTACTAGAACTTGGCCTTTTTCGACTGGTCAGCGATACCCGCAATGGACAAGTGCATATGCTGCGACGGATGCCGTTGAATGAGCTCCTAGGGTGTGCCGTAAAGTCCGATTGGCGTGTGAGGGAACTAACAGAAGACGAATGGAAGTCCGTCTACCTGCCTGATGTCACGCGCAGCTACGAGACAGAGACCTTGTGGTGGCGCCTATTGCCTTATCTTTCAAACGAAGACCTGCCTCTCGTCACTGATGAGCTTCGCTTGCGGACGTGGCCAGACCTGGACGTCGGCGCCACGCCGGCCTCATGGGCCTTGGCGCTCGCTTACCTCGATGGCCAATCTTGGCGCGCCGGTTCTCTGGCTTCGGTGGCGAACGAGAGCGTTGACGAAGTGCAGAGGATCATGGCGCTCGTTCGCCTAAGCGGCTTGGAAGCATCTCTATCTGATCCGGGAGCAAGTGTGCGCGCCGTTGCCTCGCGCCACGCCGAAACTTTGTTGCGAATGGCAAAGCGTTTTGGTCTGAAACTTTTTGGGAAAGCTCATGGATAACTACGGCAACAAACTCGTCTTTGTTGGCGGCATGGGAGCAGGCAAGACCACGGCCATCCGTGCGATATCGGACATTGAACCGGTCAGCACTGACATGCCGTTAAGTATCGATGCCACAGAAGAGAAGTCTTTGACCACGGTGGCGTTGGACTACAGCAGCGTGGACTTGGACGATGGCGAACTCCTGCATGTCTACGGAGTTCCTGGTCAGAAGTATCTGAATTTTATGTGGCCAATGGTTTGTACGGGTGCAATCGGAATCATCGTTCTGGTTAATGCATGTCAAGGTGATGCCGTTGACAGCACATCAGAGCTGTTGAAGGATTTCGGCGTGCTCGCCCCGGAGGCGAGTTTCGTTGTGGGCGTGACGAAAAGTGATTTGGCGCCAAGCTTCCAACTCACTACATTCCGTGACGCACTTAACGCCGGTGGGTTCCGAATGCCGGTGATGAAAGTCGATGCGCGCGTTACGACTCAGGTCGAGTTTTTGATCAAGACCCTACTTTCTTACCAACATGCGGGATCGCAGTTAAGCCAAGGGCATACAGTCTGACTGTGCGGGTAGAGATGCAAAGGCTATAGAACATCTAATAGCCGGGCGGCGGGATTCTGGCTTGCCTCGCCGGCTTGGTAGTACCCGATCACACTGGACACGGCCCGGTGTTCAGTCATGGCCATCAGAGCGGGCAGGGCAATGCCTTGGCGAGCGCCTTCGGTGACGAACCCCGAGCGCAGACTATGGCCGCCGAAATCTCCCTCCAGCCCGGCCATGCGTGCACGCCGCTGAATGATCGTCGCCACGGCCTTGTCGCTGAGCCCTGGCCCCACGCGCGGGCCCCAGAGGCGGCGGAAGATCGGCCCCTCGGTAAAGGCCGCGGCATGCAACCAGGCAGACAGTGCCTGCGCGGCCGCCCCCAGCACAGGCTTGTCCGGGCTCGAGCCGGCGGTCGGGCCGGCCTGCTGCGTCTTACTGTGGCCCAACCAGTAGACGTAACCACCCTCAGGCAGCGCCCTGAGATCAGCCAAGTCGGCGGCAGCGATCTCGCTGCGCCGGCGCCCGCCGGAAGCAAAGCCAAAGCAGAGCAGGGCACGATCGCGTAGGCCTTCCAGCGACTGGTCGCAGGTCGCGAGCAGGGCCTCGAGCTCGGCGCGGGACAGTGCGGTCTTCTTGCGAGGCCGCACGCCTTGTTTGACCGCCGCGCGCCGGCTACGAGCCAAAAGGTGGCGCACGGCGGGGGATTCGGCTGGGTTGGAGACGACCTGACGCAACCGGTGCGCCGTGGATAGCACGGCGACGCGGTGCACCACGGTAGCCAGCGACCACGGTCCCGGACGTTTCTTGAGGCCACTGGTCACCAGCAGCGCATCCAGCTCCGCTGGCAGTTCCCAGGCCTGACCAGTGTGAGTGCGGCGGGGCAGATGGTCGACGATGAACTGGATCACCGCCGCCTCCGGCACCGGCAGTGCCAACGACTCCCCGTAGCGTCCCTGGAACCAGCCAGCCCAGTAGCGCAGGGCACTGGCATAGCTGCGGGTGGTGTTGGCCGAGGCGGCGGCGGCCTGGACCCGACGTCCCCCCGGTTTTGAGTAGCACGGCGAATTGGAGTCCAATCCCACCTGACCAGGAGATTGGACGTGAAGAAACGCTTTTCCGAAGAACAGATCATCGGTTTCCTGCGTGAAGCCGACGCCGGCATGGCGGTCAAGGACTTATGCCGCCGACATGGCTTCAGCGAAGCCTCGTACTACCTGTGGCGCAGCAAGTTCGGCGGCATGAGCGTGTCCGATGCCAAGCGGCTCAAGGCTGAGCTGCGGCGGGTGACCGAGGAGCGCGACATCCTAAAAAAAGCCGCGGTGAGTTCAACCCGTCAATGCAACATGATCAACAGTTGCACTGATAGGAGCGAACGATATGGCAAGGATGGGGCGGCCC
>NZ_JAXBRE020000059.1:2500-5331 GCF_047520985.2 Stenotrophomonas sp. BR163 | reverse complement strand
TAAACCCTGGCGATGACCTACTCTCGCATGGCTTGAGCCACACTACCATCGGCGCAGCTGCGTTTCACTTCCGAGTTCGGGATGGGATCGGGTGGTTCCACAGCGCTAATTTCACCAGGGAGGCTTTTGGAGTGTCGCACTCGTCCCTGTGGGACAAGGCGCCAGCCTCGCATAGTTCTTGTGACGTAGCGTGCACTTGGATGCTCTTACGACGTTGTCGTAAAGCCAAGGCAACTTGAGGTTATATGGTCAAGCCGCACGGATCATTAGTATCAGTTAGCTCAATACATTGCTGTACTTACACACCTGACCTATCAACCACGTAGTCTACATGGTTCCTTCAGGGGGCTTGTGCCCCGGGAGATCTCATCTTGAGGCGCGCTTCCCGCTTAGATGCTTTCAGCGGTTATCGCTTCCGAACATAGCTACCCGGCAATGCCACTGGCGTGACAACCGGAACACCAGAGGTTCGTCCACTCCGGTCCTCTCGTACTAGGAGCAGCCCCTCTCAAATCTCCAACGCCCATGGCAGATAGGGACCGAACTGTCTCACGACGTTCTGAACCCAGCTCGCGTACCACTTTAAATGGCGAACAGCCATACCCTTGGGACCGACTACAGCCCCAGGATGTGATGAGCCGACATCGAGGTGCCAAACACCGCCGTCGATATGAACTCTTGGGCGGTATCAGCCTGTTATCCCCGGAGTACCTTTTATCCGTTGAGCGATGGCCCTTCCATACAGAACCACCGGATCACTAAGTCCTAGTTTCCTACCTGCTTGATCCGTCGATCTTGCAGTCAAGCACGCTTATGCCTTTGCACACAGTGCGCGATGTCCGACCGCGCTGAGCGTACCTTCGAGCTCCTCCGTTACTCTTTAGGAGGAGACCGCCCCAGTCAAACTACCCACCATACACGGTCCCCGACCCAGATAATGGGCCCAGGTTAGAACGTCAAGCACGACAGGGTGGTATTTCAAGGATGGCTCCACCACAGCTAGCGCCATGGTTTCATAGCCTCCCACCTATCCTACACAGACGAACTCAACGTTCAGTGTAAAGCTATAGTAAAGGTTCACGGGGTCTTTCCGTCTTGCCACGGGAACGCTGCATCTTCACAGCGATTTCAATTTCACTGAGTCTCGGGTGGAGACAGCGCCGCTGTCGTTACGCCATTCGTGCAGGTCGGAACTTACCCGACAAGGAATTTCGCTACCTTAGGACCGTTATAGTTACGGCCGCCGTTTACTGGGGCTTCGATCAAGAGCTTCGCCTTGCGGCTGACCCCATCAATTAACCTTCCAGCACCGGGCAGGCGTCACACCCTATACGTCCACTTTCGTGTTTGCAGAGTGCTGTGTTTTTGATAAACAGTCGCAGCGGCCTGGTTACTGCGACCCTCTTCAGCTATAGCTCGCACGAGCCACCAAAAAGGGTGCACCTTCTCCCGAAGTTACGGTGCCATGTTGCCTAGTTCCTTCACCCGAGTTCTCTCAAGCGCCTGAGAATTCTCATCCTACCCACCTGTGTCGGTTTACGGTACGGTCTGCGTAAGCTGAAGCTTAGGAGCTTTTCCTGGAAGCGTGGTATCAGTGACTTTGCCATAAAGGCTCGTCTCGGTGCTCGGTCTTAAAGGATCCCGGATTTGCCAAAGATCCAAACCTACCGCCTTTCCCCAGGACAACCAACGCCTGGTACACCTAACCTTCTCCGTCCCTCCATCGCACTTACGCGAGGTGCAGGAATATTAACCTGCTTCCCATCGACTACGACTTTCGTCCTCGCCTTAGGGGCCGACTCACCCTGCGCCGATTAACGTTGCGCAAGGAAACCTTGGGCTTTCGGCGTGCGGGTTTTTCACCCGCATTATCGTTACTCATGTCAGCATTCGCACTTCCGATACCTCCAGCAGACTTCTCAATCCACCTTCAACGGCTTACGGAACGCTCCTCTACCGCGCATAACAAAGTTATGCACCCCAAGCTTCGGTTCTGTGCTTAGCCCCGTTAAATCTTCCCCGCAGACCGACTCGACCAGTGAGCTATTACGCTTTCTTTAAAGGGTGGCTGCTTCTAAGCCAACCTCCTGGCTGTCTGTGCCTTTCCACATGGTTTTCCACTTAGCACAAAATTTGGGACCTTAGCTGTGGGTCTGGGTTGTTTCCCTTTTCACGACGGACGTTAGCACCCGCCGTGTGTCTCCCATACAGTCCGTCTCGGTATTCGGAGTTTGCAATGGTTTGGTAAGTCGCGATGACCCCCTAGCCATAACAGTGCTCTACCCCCGAGAGGATACATATGAGGCGCTACCTAAATAGCTTTCGAGGAGAACCAGCTATCTCCGGGTTCGATTAGCTTTTCACTCCTAATCACACCTCATCCCCTACCTTTGCAACGGGAGTGGGTTCGGGCCTCCAGTGCGTGTTACCGCACCTTCACCCTGGGCATGACTAGATCACCCGGTTTCGGGTCTACTGCCCGCGACTATGCGCCCTTATCAGACTCGGTTTCCCTTCGCCTCCCCTATACGGTTAAGCTTGCCACGAACAGTAAGTCGCTGACCCATTATACAAAAGGTACGCAGTCACTCCTTGCGGAGCTCCTACTGCTTGTACGCACACGGTTTCAGGTTCTATTTCACTCCCCTCTCCGGGGTTCTTTTCGCCTTTCCCTCACGGTACTGGTTCACTATCGGTCGGTCAGTAGTATTTAGCCTTGGAGGATGGTCCCCCCATGTTCAGACAGGGTTTCACGTGCCCCGCCCTACTCGTCTTCACTGAAATGGCCCTTTCAGATACAGGGCTATCACCTTCTATGGCCACTCTTTCCA
>NZ_JAXBRE020000058.1:0-5354 GCF_047520985.2 Stenotrophomonas sp. BR163 | reverse complement strand
ACATCGAGATGTTCTACAACCCGATCCGCCGGCATGGTTCCGCTGGCGGACTGTCACCGGTAGAGTTTGAAAGGCGCTACGCGCAGAGCGGCAACTGAGTGTCTACAGAACTCTGGCCGGTCCAGAGGAAGCAACGCAGCACCTGATAGTGAAAGAGAAGTTGGCAACTATTGGCGAGATCGCCGCAGGTGTCGCACATGAGATCAACAATCCGCTCGCAGTGATGCAGGGAAATCTGGAGCTCCTGCGTGAAGCCGTGCTCCAGGATTTCGGACCAGGCGGCAAGGAGGAGTTTGACCTCATCGAGGATCAGATCCAGCGTATCAGTACGATCGTGTCCAAGCTGCTTCAGTTCTCAAAACCCAGTGAGCACGCAGCGGAATACGAGCTGTTGGAACCTTCATCCCTGCTGCTGGAAACGCTACCGCTGGTACAGCACCTGACCAAACGCCAGCCCGTCATGATCGAGAAGAGGTTTCATTCCACCCGACTCATCAGGGCCAACAGAGGGGAAATCCAGCAGATCCTGGTGAACATCATGATCAATGCACTCCATGCCATGCCGGGCGGGGGTGTCCTGGGACTAGCCACCGAGGACACGGATGACATCCACGGTGCACCTGGAGTGGCGCTGCGGATCTCCGACACCGGCGGCGGCATCCCGCAGGACATCCTGGAGCGGGTCTTCGAGCCCTTCTTCACGACCAAGCACCATCAGGGCACCGGGCTCGGCCTTCCGATCAGCCAAATGTTGGCGTCGCGGCATAGAGGAAACCTCTCTGTGGCGAGTACGGGGCCAGCCGGGACCGTCGTTGAACTGTGGATGCCAGAGGCGGCCGAGGACCGTCCCAGCGCGTTGAATTCCTCAAATGACATGAACGAATGGAGGTTGGAGTGAGCAGTCCATACGAAACACTTGGTGTTGCCAGTGATGCCACGACGGATCAGATCAAGAAGGCGTACCGGAGGCTGGCCAGGAAGCTGCATCCCGACCTGAACCCAGGCGACAAGGCCGCGGAAGAAAAGTTCAAGGATGTCGCCAATGCTTACAGGCTGCTCATCGATCCGGAGAAGCGGGCGCTGTTTGACCAGGGGGCGATCGACGAAACCGGAGCGGAGCGACCGCGCCGCGAGTACTACCGCGACTATGCCCAGGCCGATGCCGGCTATGGCGACGGCGGCTTTGGTGGCTACGCGGACTTTGCCGAAGCCGGTGATCCCTTCGCCGAGTTCTTCCGCCGCACGTCGAATGCCCGTGCAAACGGCCGTGGCCAGGACCTCCGCTATCACCTCGAAATCAGCCTGGCGCGCGCCATCGAGGGAGGCGCTGAGCGCGTGGTCCTGGGCGATGGCGGCACCTTGGATGTGAACATTCCACCGGGCGTCACCCAGGGGCAAACACTCCGCCTTCGAGGCAAGGGCGCAAAGGGTGCTGGTACGGGGGGAGACGGCGATGCCTTCTTAGAGCTGGAGATTGCACCAGACCCACGCTTCCTTGCCGAGGGCGACTCGCTCACGATTGATGTGCCCATCTCCTTGAAGGAAGCCGTGTTGGGCGCACGCATTACCGTGCCGACGCCAACCGGTCACGCCGAGGTGGGCGTGCCGGCTGGCTCAGATGGCAACACCCGGCTTCGACTGAAAGGGCAGGGCATGCCGCTGCGTTCCGGTGGCCGAGGCGATGAGTTCGTCCGATTGAAGATTGTTCTACAGAAGCCTATGGACGCGGAGCTGGCCCAGTTCGTGAAGACCTGGGAGTCGGGCGCGTCCTTCAATCCGCGGGAAGGAGGTGCAGCATGAGCGCATTGAATGAGGTTGTCAGTGTTCAGGATATCCTCGACCAGGCCGGCGTCGAGGAGGCTGTGCTGAGCCATTGGGTCCAGCTGGAGTGGATCTCTCCACAGCAGGGTGAGGATGGGCTGGTCTACACGCGTGTAGATCTCAGTAGAGCACTTTTGGTTCGCGACCTTATATTTGAAATGGAGGTCAATGAGGCAGGGGTGGACGTTGCGCTTCAACTGATCGAGCAGGTGCATGGATTGCGGCGGGTGCTGCTGGCCATGCGTGATCGGTGACCCACTCCAGGAGCGTTCAATGAGCTACGCGACGCCGCAATCCCCCGAACCGCAACCGATCGACGCACCACTGTCGATCGCTGCATCCTTCCTTGTTCTTACCATTGAGCGGGACGCCTCGTCCCTATCTGCCGTTCGAGCGGTCCTGGGCAGCCTGGACGATCTGATCAAGAACGTGCTCGTCAGAGATGTGACCGGCACCTTTACCTGCAACGTCGGGATTGGCGCGAACGTATGGGGCCCGCTCCTCGGCACGGCGCCACCTGCTGAGCTACGTCCGTTCAAGGAGATCCGAGGCGCAGCGCATGCGGCAGTCTCCACGCCAGGCGATCTCCTGTTCCATATCCGCGCCAAGTCAATGGATCTGATTGTCGCGTTCCAGCAGATGCTCTTCGAGGGCTTGGAAGGGGCAGTTGCAGGGCAGGACGAAGTCAGTGGATTCAGATACTTCGACGGTCGCGATCTGCTGGAGTTTGTCGATGGTACTGCCAATCCAGTTGGTTTGGCGCTCCCCGAGGCGACCATCGTCGGAAGCGAAGATCCCGCGCACGCGGGTGGAAGCTACGTTGTCACACAGAAGTACCTTCACGATCTCAAGGCCTGGAAGGGACTTAGTACTGAAGTCCAAGAGCAGATCATCGGTCGCAGAAAATTTACGAACACCGAGCTTCCAGACGCACCAGAGGCAGATCAGAAGTCGCACAAGACGCTGTGTACCATTACAAGGGATGGGATCGAACACGACATTCTGCGGGACAATATGCCTTTTGCAAGGCCGTCACATGCCGAGTACGGGACCTACTTCATTGGCTATTCAAGACATCTCTGGGTAGTCGAGCAGATGCTTGAGCGAATGTTCATCGGCAACCCGCCGCCGCTTCACGACCGAATTCTTGATTTCTCAAGAGCCGTGACTGGGAACGTCTTCTTTGTTCCGTCCAGAAGCGCACTCGCGGAAATGGCAGGTTGATATGCAGACTACTGTCGACGCTTTAGTGGATCCGTCATCTGTCGTAGGCGCAGTGGCGATTGGGGCGCTCATCGCACTTCTCGCCGTGATCAGTGCCGCACTTCTCAGGAGATCAGCTCGTCGTATCGGCGCACGGCTTACGGATGGGACCACGCTCCAGTTTGCAAGCGTACTGGGACAGTGGTTGATCTACCTGCTGGCCGTCGGTCTCTATGCGCACCTAATCCCTGAGCTCAGGACCCTCGGGTCGACGATGCTTGCGGGGGCGGGCATCCTTTCAGTTGTAGTTGGTCTGGCGGCGCAGGACACCCTCGGTAACCTGATTGCAGGATTCTCGCTTCTCATATCAAAGGCGATGCGCGTGGGTGATACCGTCCGCGTGTATGCTCCCAATGGGGTCATCGAAGCCCGGGTGGAGGGCATCTCTCTGGGTTTCACAACCCTTCGGGATGCGCAAGGGAACGAGGTCGTAATTCCAAATGGTGTCGCCATGGCCAGCGCCATTGTTCGAGTTGCGCATCCAGACTCTACGAAACAAAGTGACTGAATGAGGCGCCAGCTGATGGACTATCACAGCAATCGCGGTGCAATGACGCTGGAAAATGACCAGCAGGCCTCGCCGAATCTCCGCCAGGTCGCTGGCTGGACATCAAATGGAGCCAGAATGTGATCAAGCTTTCACATGCCAGGGCAAGTTTCTATCTGGCCGCCGGAGCAGGGGTTCTCGCCTGGGGCTGGGCAGTTCACTCTGCGCCGTATCTGGCCCTGGTGGTAGGCGTGGATGTTTTCTTTGTTGCCTATCTGGCAAGGACACTGGCTTCCGTCCCCACCTACGACGCAGAACGGCTCCGGCTGAACGCAGGCCACCGGGATGAGCCCCTGTGGATGGTGTTCATCATTACATTGGCAGCGGCAGCTCTGGCGGTGGGGCTGGTCATCTCCGTAAGCGGGAAGCAACACAAGCCTCTGGAACTGGGGCTGACCCTGGCGTCACTGCCTCTCGCCTGGGCCACCATCCACGCAATGATGGCTTGGCACTACGCGCACATGTATTGGAGAAAAGCAGATAAGAACTGCGAGGATGAAGGTGAGCGGGATGGCTACCACGCGGGATTGCTTTTCCCCGGGAACAAGCCGCCTGGGGCACGCGATTTTCTGTATTTCGCGTTCATCATCGGAGTCGCTGCACAGACGGCTGATGTCTCCATCTCTTCGTCGAAGATTCGCGCCGTAAGCCTGCTGCATTCGCTCGTGGCCTTCGCCTTCAATACCGTGCTACTTGCTGCAGTCGTGAATGTTGTGGTGACGCTGGCGTAACTTGATCGTCCGGCACCTCTAGAGAACGGGCGACATCATGCCGATGGCATTCTGAAGAAGCCGCGTATGGAAAGGCCAAGCCTCTACCGTCTCCAGAGCGATCTGCTCAGACACACGTACGTAGCCTTCCTGTCGATTCCTGATAGCCGACGTTGCCAGTGGATCCATGATGAGGAGGTTGCTTTCGAAGTTGAGTTGCAGGCTACGACGATCCAGATTGGCGGATCCAACCAATGAGAATTGCCCATCTGCTGTCAGTGATTTGGTGTGAAGTAGCCCAAGCGGATACTCGAAGATGGATACTCCTGCCTGAAGCAAGTCACGGTAGGTACTGCGGCATGCGTAAGCCACCAACAGTGAGTTGTTGCGTTTCGGAAACACCATCGTGGTTCTTACGCCCCTGCGCGGCGCAGCGCATAGGGCCCGTAGGAGGGCCTCGTCTGGAACGAAGTAGGGGGTGGTGATCAGCAGTTCGCGCCGTGCGGCGTACACCGCGCCGACAAATGAATCCGACATGGTATCGCCAACCGTTGACGGTCCGCAGCCATACATCTGGGCCACCGCACCTTGGGCAAAGAGGGCCGGCAAAGGGCGCTGAGACGGTAGCGACTCCAACTCCTCGCCGGTCTCAGCCATCCAGGTGCTCAGAAACAGCCACTGTGCCTGTCTCACCACAGGGCCTTCGCATCGAAGGAAGATATCCACCCAGGGAGCGTACTTTGCAAGCACCCTGAACTCAGGGTCCGCGCAGTTCTGGCTGCCACAAAAGGCAATGGCATTGTCGATGACGACCAGCTTACGGTGATTGCGCAGGTCAAGTCGCCCCAACGCCAGATGTCCTATACGAGGGATGTCGTCCAGCGTTGCAATGGACCGGCCAGCCTTTCGTAGACATCCGGTTGCCATAATTGATGGCAATGACCGAGGTGTTTATGGGCAACAGCAAGCAGTACACGGATGAGTTCCGGGCAGAGGCGGTGAAGCAGGTGATC
>NZ_JAXBRE020000057.1:0-5687 GCF_047520985.2 Stenotrophomonas sp. BR163 | reverse complement strand
CGCGCGGCCGCTGAAGCGGGCGATCCAGTCGCAGCTGGAGAATCCGCTGGCGCAGCAGATCCTGTCCGGCGCGTTCGTCAACGGTGACACCATCGAAGTCGGCAATGAGGGTGGGCATTTGGTCTTCGCCAAGGCCTGAACCGGTGGCGCGCCTGCCATGGCTGGCGCGCCACCAAAGCCTCAGCAAGGCACAATGATCCCGTTTCACTTTCGCAAGGACGAGGAGAACCGCATGGACGTTACCCGCAGGGTTTCACTCTGCATGGCGCTGGCGCTCGCTGCTGTTGCTGGACGCGCTGCAGCCGTCGAGCAGGTCCAGCTGCCACCGATGAAGGGTTACCAGCAGGCCCACCAGAGCACCGACGCACAAGGCAACCGCATCACCGAGTACGTGCCGCAGGGCCAGACCGTGCAGGACTGGACCGACATGGTCACCGTCAATGATGCGCCGAACAGTGGCCATGTAAGTCCGCGCGAGTTCCTCGGCATCATCGAGGCGGGGTGGCGCATGGCCTGTCCGGCAGCGCAGAGCCACTGGATCCGCGAAGGCGAGGAGGGCGGACGGCCATTCGCGCTGCTGATGCTCACTTGCCCGCTGAACCCCGGCACCGGCAAACCGGAGTTCACCTGGATCAAGGGCATGCAGGGCAGGCAGGGCTTCCACACCGTGCAGAAGTCGTTCCGCGCCGAGCCGGAGAAGGACGACGTCGTGCAGTGGATCGGCTGGCTGCGCGAGGTCGGCTTGTGCGGCAGCGGCGCCGCACAAGCCTGCCACTGATCGCAGCGAAAGAGGGCGCCCCGCGGCGCCCTTCATGCATCAGAAGCGGTGCGTATAGCCGCTCATCACGCCGAACTGGTTGGCCTTCTGCACGATCGGGCTGTCGGCGGCATCGCCGAGCAGGCGCGTGCCTTCGGCCGAGATGTACCAGTTGCCATTACGGCCCACGCGGTGGCTCCACTTCAGGCCGACACCGGCGCTGACCAGGCCCGCCTTCGGTTTGTGCTCGGCAAAGCCGGTGCGCGCGGCCTGTTCCGGACTGACGCCGTACCAGGTCTGCATGTAGCCACGGTTGCCGTAGTCGGTGGAGACGCTGCCGCTGACCACGCCACCGGCCAGGTCGAACAGCGGCATGCTCAGGTTCAGGTGGATCTGCTGGGTAGCCAGTCCGTTCTCAGCCTTGTCCTCGTCCTTGCGGGTGAACTGCCAGGAGCCGCTCAGCACGGCCTCGCCCAGCGTATATCCAGCCGAGACACCGACCAGGGGACGGGTATCGATATCGCCCATGCCGCGCAGGAAGTCCGAACCGCCGAGCAGCGAATCCTTGTCCCTGCGGATACCACTGGCACCGACATAGGCGCGCACGCGGGTGTGCTCGCCGAGGGTCGTGCCCCAGCCGATGCCACTGGTGCCCAGAAACCAGCCCCCCGGCGAGGTGACATCGAAGGACAGCGAAGGCGTCGCACGGTACTCCTCGCTGCCGCTGTAGCGCGGCGCCACGCCACCGCCGGCGGCGAGCTCGAAGGTCCAGTGGTCATCCTTGGCGTGGGCGATCGGGGCGGCGAACAGCGGCAACAGGGCCAGGTGGAGCAGGGCGGGGGAACGGCGAAGCTGGGACATGGAAACTCTCGACAATGGGAGGAAAGCAGCGCGCGCATCCGGCGAGTGCTGCAGGGTCGCTAGCGTGGCGATACGCCGGCGACCGATCCGTCCGCAGTTGTGCGGGAGTTGTAATCAACTGTAATTGCGCCCGTGGGCGTTCAGCTGGCAGCCAGCGGCCAGTGCATTTCCAGGCGTGCGCCGCCGAGGGCGGCGCGACCGATGCGCAGTTCGCCGTGGTGGCGTGCGGCAATGCGGCCGACGATCGCCAGGCCCAGGCCGAAGCCGCCGGTGTCGCGGCTGCGGCTGTCATCCAGGCGGGTGAACGGGCGGACCACCTTTTCGCGGTCAGCCTCGGCGATGCCGGGGCCGTCGTCGTCCACGCGCAGGCAGGCGCGCCCGCCCACACTCACCAGCGACACGTCCACCTGCGAGCGCGCGTGGCGCAGGGCATTGCCGACCAGATTGCTCAGCGCCAGCTGCAGCAGGCGCGGTTCCGCTTCCAGCCGAGGCAGGGCGCTGGGCTGCACGCGCAGCACCAGGCCGGCACGTTCGGCATCGCGGCGGGCATCGGCCAGGCAGGCCTGCAGCCAGTCGTTGGCTTCGATCCGCTGCATCGGTTCGCCCTCGCTGGGATGCTCCAGCCGTTCGTAGGCCAGCAGTTCGCTGACCAGCCGGTTGAGCTCGGCCAGGTCGCCATGCAGGCCCTGCGCCAGTCGTTCGCGGCGCTCGCGGTCATCGCTGTCCTGCATCAGGTCCAGGCCGAAGGCCACGCGCGCGATCGGCGTACGCAGTTCGTGGGAGATCGCATGGGTCAGGTCGCGCTGGCGCTGTACCAGTTCGGCCACGCGCGCGGCCATGCGGTTGGAATGGTCGACGATGACCCGGATCTGCGAGCGTGGCGAGACCTGCGCGCGTGCCTGCAGATCGCCGGCGCCGATGCGGTCGGCATGCACGCGCAGGGCATCCAGATCGCGCCAGAGCAGGCGTACCCAGGCGTACAGGCTGGCGCCGACCAGCAGCAGGATGCTGAGGTAGGCCGCGATGGTCATGTACGTGGTCATCTGCACCGCGCCAGGCACGCGCAGGTGCAACCAGCGACCATCGATGCCTTCGATCGGCAGCAGGACCTGCTGGTACTGATCGCGCACGATGAAGCCATCGGCCTGCAAGGCTGCCTGTTCCTGCGGGGCCAGCGCGGGAGGCGTGTCGAGCAGGGTCAATGCGATGCCATAGTGCGGTTGCCACTGCTGCAGGCGCTCACGCTGCTGGCTACCGTCCAGGCCGGCCAGGCCGCTGCGCAGGGCGTACACCTGCCCGCGCACCTGCTGGACGAAAACGCGATCCTGCACGGGCGTATAGATGCTGTCGAGCACCCGGTTGAGAAAGAACACCGAGGCCAGGAAACAGGCGCCGGTGATGAACCACAGCCACAGGAACAGCCGCTTCATGCCGTCCAGGCCGACGGATTGAACTGGTAGCCGCGGCCCCACACGGTCTTGATCCGCCGCGGCTCGCGCGCATCGTCGCCGAGCTTGCGACGCAGCTTGCCGATGCAGACGTCAACGCTGCGGTCCAGGCCGTCGAAACCGATACCGCGCACCGCCTGCAGGATCTGGTCACGGGACAGGATCTGCCCCGGCTGGCTGGCCAGCAGCCACAGGATCTCGAATTCGGTGGTGCCCACGTCCACCGTGGCACCGTGCAGGTGTACCTCACGCTGCATGCGGTCGATCAGCAGTTCACCGTGCATCAGCCGGCTGGGCGTGCCGGTGTTGCTGTTGCCGTGGCGGCGGCGCAGCAGGGCGCGCAGGCGGGCCAGAAGCAGGCGTGGTTCGATGGGCTTGTGCACATAGTCGTCGGCGCCCGATTCCAGGCCCAGCACCTGTTCGATGTCGTCCTCGCAGGCGGTCAGCATCAGGATCGGCACATCGGAGAAGCTGCGGATCTGCCGGCACACGTCGATGCCGCCCAGGCCGGGCAGCATCAGGTCCAGCACCACCAGCTCCGGCGCGTGCTGGCGGCAGGCGGCGCCGGCTAGGTCGCCGCGTGCGATGTGCTGCACTGCGAAGCCATGCTGGTGGAGGTAGTCGCTCACCAGTTCGGCCAGGCGACGGTCGTCCTCTACCAGCATGACCGACGTAGGCGAACTGCTGGTGGTGGGATGCCAGGGCGATGGCTGCATGGGTGGGGCCTCCGTGCCCGGGCAGGAGCGCCCGGCGGCGCAGCCTAGCAACGCCCCATGACGGCTGCCTGAATCGCGGCCAACCTGATAACCGCCGGTACGGGCGTCATTGCCAGTGGCTTTCAGCGGCGGGCGCGGGCTGGCCTATGGTGGCGGTTTCCCCGGATGGAGCCTGGTGCAATGAGCGAACCGCAGTGGCAACTGGAAACCCTGGCCGTGCACGGCGGCTACCGTCCCGACCCGACCACCCGCGCGGTGGCGGTGCCGATCTACCAGACCGTGGCGTATGCCTTCGATGACACCCAGCACGGCGCCGATCTGTTCGACCTGAAGGTGCCCGGCAATATCTACACCCGCATCATGAACCCTACCACCGACGTGCTGGAGCAGCGCCTGGCCGCACTGGAAGGTGGCATCGGTGCGCTGGCGCTGGCCTCGGGGCAGGCCGCGATCACCTATGCCCTCCAGACCATCGCCGAGGCCGGTGACAACATCGTCGCCTCCAGCGCGCTGTATGGCGGCAGCCTCAACCTGCTGGCACACACGCTGCCGCAGTATGCCATCCAGGCGCGCTTCGCCGACCCGGCCGATCCTTCTGCGTTCGCCGCGCTGATCGACGAGCGCACCAAGGCGGTGTTCGTCGAATCGATCGGCAACCCGCGCGGCAACGTCACCGACATCGCCGCCATTGCCGAGGTCGCGCATGCTGCGGGTGTGCCGCTGATCGTCGACAACACCGTGGCCACGCCGTTCCTGCTGCGCCCGTTCGAGCACGGTGCCGACATCGTCGTGCACTCGCTGACCAAGTACCTGGGTGGCCACGGCAACAGCCTCGGCGGTGCCATCATCGACTCCGGCCGCTTCGACTGGGCGGCGCAGCCGAAGCGTTTCGCCCGCCTCAACCAACCCGACCCCAGTTACCACGGCGTGGTCTATACCGAAGCACTGGGGCCGGCGGCCTACATCGGCCGCGCGCGGGTGGTCCCGCTGCGCAATACCGGTGCCGCGTTGTCGCCGTTCAATGCGTTCCTGATCCTGCAGGGCATCGAGACCCTGGCCCTGCGCATGGAGCGCATCAACGCCAATGCACTGGCCGTCGCGCAGTTCCTGAAGGCGCACGACAAGGTCGCCTGGGTGCGTTACGCGGGATTGGCCGACGATCCCGAGCATGCCGCCGCGCAGCGCTATCTGGGTGGGCACGGCTCGGGCGTACTGACCTTCGGCCTGCCCGGCGGCCGTGAAGCCGGCGCGCGCTTCCTCGATGCCCTGAAGCTGTTCACCCGCCTGGTCAACCTGGGTGATGCGAAGTCACTGGCCACCCATCCGGCCTCGACCACCCATCGCCAGCTGGATGCCGCGGAGCTGGCCAAGGCCGGCGTCAGCGAGGACACCGTGCGGCTGTCGATCGGCATCGAACACATCGGCGACCTGCGCGCCGACCTGGAGCAGGCCCTGGCCGCCGCCTGATAGCCACGCGCTTGGTCGTCATCGCCACAGGCGATCACCGCCGGCCACGCGATGCGCTAGGGTGGAACTGCCTCTCCAAGGCGTGGCAATGTGGCGATCCAGATCCCCGGTCGATGCGGGTCGACCGGGGATTTTTTTGTTTCCGGGGTCAGATCCGTTTTCCTGTGGAGAACGGATCTGACCCCATGTGCCGACGGTCGGCATCAATCCTGGTAGATCCACGCCATGCGTGGATGGATCACCATCGGAATCGAACATTCCGACAGTTCATCAAACAGCATCCACGCATGGCGTGGATCTACCGCAGATCGCGGGAAATTGTCGAAGGCGGGGTGGGTCCGGTTGCGGGGGCGTGAGCCGCATGGGCCCGAGGCATGCCTCGGGCGGGTTGGGCAGGACGCCCAACCCCGGTCTTGCCGTGTGCGCAGGATTGCGCAC
>NZ_JAXBRE020000056.1:0-5905 GCF_047520985.2 Stenotrophomonas sp. BR163 | reverse complement strand
AAATTCAAACTGGGGGTCAGATCCGTTTTCCGAAGGAAACGGATCTGACCCCATTGCCATTCCGACAGCTCGCGGAGAACTGTCGAAGGCGGGGTGGGTCCGGTTGAGGGGGCGTGAGCCGCATGGATGCGGCGACCGAGCTTACATGGGTGAGGGCGCTTTGCTTGCGAAGCACTGCTTCGCAAGCGCCCGAACGCACAGCCGCCAGCGGCTGGGCCGGGCCCCGGAGGGGTACTTGCAGCGCCCCCCTCAACCGGACCCACCCCGCCATCCCACGGAATGCACGCTGTTGCTGTTGCTGTTGCTGTTGCTGTTGCTGTTGCTTTGGCCTCGGCAGGTGCAGGGCTGCAAGCCCTGCCGAACACCCCTCAACGCCTGGGCGCGAGCTGCTCGAGCATTTCCCAGGACTTCAGCCCGCGCGGCCCCAGGTGATGGGCCAGCACCCGCCGCATCGGCAGGCGCAGGCTGGCCAGATCGGCGGCATCCGGCTCTTCGTCAGCCGCCAGCGCCAACAGCGCCGACCCGGTGGCGGCTGCCCGGCGCTCCCCGCCGCGCTCGCTCAACAGGCGCTGCGCACCCTCCTGCGGGTCCAGTTCGTACCGCGCCGCCGGGTCGATCGGCTGGCCATCGCTGGCGCTGTCCAGCTCGAAACCCAGGCCCAGCGCAGACAGCAGCTCGCGTTCGAAACGGCGCAGGGTCCAGGCCAGGCCAGCGCCCACCGCCAGCCGCGCACGCGCCTCGCCATAGGCGAGGTACAGCTCCGGCAGCGGGTCCTGGCGCGGGGCCAAGCGCAGGGTCAGTTCGCTCAGGTAGAAACCGGCCAGCATCGCCTGCCCGACCAGGCGAGGCGCCGCATCCAGCGCCTCGGCGCCACGCAGCTGGGCCAGTTCCCCCCGCTGCTGGGCACTGAAGCGGATCCACTGCAACGGCTGCAGGGCGGCGCGCAGCACCTGGCCCTTGGCAGTGGACACGCCACGCGCAAGCAGGCCGATACGGCCATGCTGCGCGCTCAACACTTCGACCAGCAGGCTGGTCTCGCGGTAGGCCCGTGCGTGCAGCACGAAGCCGGTGTCGTCCTCGATCATCATCGAAGCGACTACAACGCCTTACTCGTAACCGAAGGCCTTCAGCGCGGCCTCGTCGTCGGACCAGCCTTCACGCACGCGCACCCAGGTTTCCAGGAACACCTTGGCCCCGAACAGACGCTCCATCTGCAGGCGGGACTTGGCGCCGATCTCCTTCAGGCGAGCGCCGCCCTTGCCGATCACGATGGCCTTCTGGCCTTCACGCTCGACCCAGATCACCGCACCGATGCGCAGCAGATTGCCGTCCTCGGTGAAGCGCTCGATCTCGACAGTGGTGGCGTAGGGCAGTTCCTCGCCGAGCTGGCGCATCAGCTGCTCGCGCACCAGTTCACCGGCCAGGAAACGCTGGCTGCGGTCGGTGATCTCATCCTCGCCGAACATCGGCGGGGCTTCCGGCAGCAGCTTCAGCACGTCGCGCACCAGCGCTTCCAGGCCGTTGCGCTTCTGCGCGGAGATCGGATGCACGGCGGCGAAGTCGCGACCCTCGGTCACCTGCTGCAGGAACGGCAGCAACGCGCCCTTTTCCTTCAGGCGATCGATCTTGTTGACCACCAGCACCACCGGGATGCCGGCGTCGCGCAGCACGTTGAACGCCAGGCTGTCCTCTTCATCCCAGCGACCGGCTTCGATCACCAGCAGGCCGGCATCGACGCCTTCCAGCGAGCCACGCGCGGCGCGATTCATCACCCGGTTCATCGCCCGCTTCTGCACCTTGTGCAGGCCGGGGGTGTCGACCAGCACCAGCTGGCCTTCCGGATAGGTGGCGATGCCCAGCAGGCGATGGCGCGTGGTCTGCGGACGGTTTGAGACGATGCTGACCTTGGCGCCGACCAGGGCATTGGTCAGGGTCGACTTGCCCACGTTCGGGCGGCCGATGACGGCCACGCTGCCGCAATGATGGGGAGTTTGTTCGCTCACTTGGAATCCAGTTGTTCTAGGACGGCCGCAGCCGCCTGTTGTTCGGCAAGCCGCCGCGAGGCGCCTTCGCCCTCGGTGCTGGCGGCCGGGTCGGCTACGTTGCAGCGTACCCGGAAGTGCTTGGCGTGGTCGTCACCGGATTCTGACACCAGTTCATACTGCGGCAACGCCTTCTGTCGGGCCTGCAGCCATTCCTGCAGGCGGGTCTTGGGGTCCTTCTCGGGTCGGCCGGAGGCCGGCAATGCCTCGATCGAAGCGCTGAACCAGGGCAGGACCACCGCCCGGCAGGCCTCGAAACCGGCATCCAGGTAGATCGCAGCCACCACGGCTTCCACCGCGTCGGCCAGGATCGAATCACGACGGTGGCCACCGGACTTCATTTCGCCCGGGCCCAGGATCAGCCGCTCGCCCAGTTCCAGGCTACGTCCAATCACCGCCAGCGCGCCCTCACGCACCAGTTCGGCGCGGGCACGGGTCATCGCGCCCTCGTCAGCCTTGGGCCAGCGTCGGTACAGCGCCTCGGCCGCCATCATGTTGACGATGCTGTCGCCCAGGAATTCCAGGCGCTCGTTGTGTGGCGCGCCGGCGCTACGATGCGTCAGCGCCTGCTTCAGCAGCGCCGGGTCGCGGAAGGGATGACCGATCAGGTCACCACGTTGGAAAGGTTTATTCGGCACCGCTTCGGGTCAGGTCCTGGGATGAATCGAATTTGCCAACCACGTCCAGGTTGCCGACCAGCGGACGGCGCACTTCGTAGTTGACCTTGAGGGTCCAGCCATTGTCGCGACGGTCGAACTTCACGTTGGCCGGCTTCACGTTTTCCGAGTAATTGATGTACAGGCGCTTGAAGAACAGATCCTGGATCCGGGCCGGCTCCATGCTGCCCACGCCCGGCTCCTTGGCCAGGCTCTTCATCGCCGAGCGCACCGCGTAATACTCCTGGTACATCGGGAACAGCTTCATGCCGATGTAAAGGAAGAAACCCACCACGATCAGGACCGCCAGGAACGAGGTCAGGGTCATGCCACGCTGCGTGTTCATCGTCTTCATTGCGTTCTCCCCAGATACGCGTTGGATGTGAAGGTACTCAGTTGATGCTCGAGCCGATCCGCGACGGCTCGAAGCCATCCTTGCAGAACCAGCCCTGGCAGTTCAGCCAGATCAGGAAGGCCTTGCCGCGCAGGTTTTCTTCCGGCAGCAGGCCCCAGAAGCGGCCATCGTCGCTGTTGTCACGATTGTCGCCCATCACCAGATACTTGCCGGCCGGTACGGTCCACTGGCCCTGGCCACGCGGATAGTCGGTCTCCAGCACGGTATGGGTACGGCCCGGCAGGTGCTCGACCAGCAGGTTGGCGCCCTCACCCTGGCCCTTGTGGCCGGCATAGATGCCCTTGTTGTCGTACTTCAGCGGTTCGCCATTGAGGATCACGCCGTCGCCTTCGAAGACCACGGTGTCACCCGGCACGCCGATCACGCGCTTGATGAAGTTCTCGCCCTTGGCCGGGTCGTTGTCGCTGTGGCCGGGGAAGTGGAACACCACCACGTCGCCGCGCGACGGCTCGCCGAAGGGGACGATCTTGGTGTTGCTGATCGGCAGGCGCAGGCCGTAGGAAAATTTGTTGACCAGGATGAAATCGCCGATCAGCAGGTTCGGCATCATCGAGCTGGACGGGATCTTGTACGGCTCGGCGATGAAACTGCGCACGATCAGCACGATCGCCAGCACCGGGAAGAATGCACGCGAGTAGTCCACCAGCACCGGCTCGGTGTCGAGCAGGCCCGCGCGCTGGGCGCGGCGCTTGGCGAGGTACAGCTTGTCGGCGAGCAGGATCAGGCCCGAGGCCAGGGTCAGCACGACCAGGAGGATCTCAAACAGTTTCATTCAGGGTCCTTTGCAACGTCACCAGACGACCGGCCCCGCGAGGCCGGTGCGGGCTTACTTGTTGTCCATCTGCAGCACGGCCAGGAACGCTTCCTGCGGGATCTCCACGCGGCCGACCTGCTTCATGCGCTTCTTGCCTTCCTTCTGCTTTTCCAGAAGCTTCTTCTTGCGCGAGACGTCGCCACCATAGCACTTGGCCAGCACGTTCTTGCGCATCGCCTTGACCGTGGTGCGGGCGATGATCTGCGAGCCGACGGCGGCCTGGATGGCCACGTCGAACATCTGCCGGGGGATCAGGTCCTTCATCTTCTCGCACAGCTCGCGGCCACGGCGGTCGGCATGGCTGCGGTGCACGATCAGCGACAGTGCGTCGACCTTGTCGCCGTTGATCAGCACGTCGACGCGCACGAACGGGCCGGCGTCGAAGCGCACGAAGTGGTAGTCCAGCGAGGCATAGCCGCGGCTGACCGACTTGAGCTTGTCGAAGAAGTCCAGCACCACCTCGGCCATCGGCAGCTCGTAGCTGATCTGCACCTGGCTGCCCAGGTAGTTGATGCCGATCTGGCTGCCGCGCTTTTCTTCGCACAGCTTGATGATGTTGCCGATGTATTCCTCGGGAGTGAGCACATTGGCGCGGATGATCGGCTCGCGGATCTCCTCGACCTGGTTCACCGGCGGCAGCTTGGCCGGGTTGTCCATGTTGATGACCGAGCCGTCGGTCTTCAGGACCTCATACACCACCGTCGGCGCGGTGCTGATCAGGTCCAGGTTGTATTCGCGTTCCAGGCGCTCCTGCACGATCTCCATGTGCAGCATGCCCAGGAAGCCACAGCGGAAGCCGAAGCCCATCGCTTCGGAGCTTTCCGGCTCGAAACGCAGCGCGGCATCGTTCAGGCGCAGCTTGTCCAGCGCTTCGCGCAGGTCCGGGTAGTCCTCGGCATCGACCGGGAACAGGCCGGCGAACACGCGCGGCTGCATTTCCTGGAAGCCCGGCAGCGGCTTCGGCGCCGGATCGCCGGCCAGGGTGAGCGTGTCGCCGACCGGCGCACCATGCACGTCCTTGATGCTGGCGGTGACCCAGCCCACTTCACCGGCACGCAGCGCCGGCAGCACCTTGCGCTTGGGAGTGAACACGCCGACGTTGTCGACCTGGTGGTTGCGGCCGGTCGACATCACCTGCAGCTTGTCACCGGCCTTGATCTCGCCCTGCATCACACGCACCAGCGAGACCACGCCCAGGTAGTTGTCGAACCACGAGTCGATGATCAGCGCCTGCAGCTTGTCGGTGTCGCGCGGCACCGGCGGCGGGATGCGATGGACGATCGCCTCCAGCACGTCCTGCACATTGAGGCCGGTCTTGGCACTGACCGGCACGGCGTCGGAAGCGTCGATGCCGATCACGGCCTCGATCTCGGCCTTGGCGCGCTCGATGTCGGCGGTGGGCAGGTCGATCTTGTTGATCACCGGCACCACTTCCAGGCCCTGCTCCACTGCGGTATAGCAGTTGGCCACCGACTGCGCTTCCACGCCCTGCGCCGCATCGACCACCAGCAGCGCGCCTTCGCAGGCGGCCAGCGAGCGGCTGACTTCATAGGAGAAGTCGACGTGGCCGGGGGTGTCGATGAAGTTCAGGTGATAGGTCTGCCCGTCCTTGGCCAGGTACGGCAGTGACACCGATTGCGCCTTGATCGTGATGCCACGCTCGCGCTCGATGGGATTGGAGTCGAGCACCTGCGCTTCCATCTCGCGGGCCTGCAGGCCACCACAGAGCTGGATGATGCGGTCGGCCAGCGTGGACTTGCCGTGGTCGACATGGGCGATGATGGAGAAGTTGCGGATGTTCCGCATCGAATCAGAAGACATAGGTGGCGGCGGCGCGCGGCGTCGTCAGGGTAACGGTCGATTATCGCATGCCCGGCGCCCGGCCGCGAAAACTGCCTCATCGGACCGGGGCCAGAACGGACGAAGCCCCGCCGGGGCGGGGCTTCGGGGGCGGGGGGGGGGCGGCCCCAGCGCCGCC
>NZ_JAXBRE020000055.1:0-6174 GCF_047520985.2 Stenotrophomonas sp. BR163 | reverse complement strand
CTCGATCACCTGCTTCACCGCCTCTGCCCGGAACTCATCCGTGTACTGCTTGCTGTTGCCCATAAACACCTCGGTCATTGCCATCAATTATGGCAACCGGATGTCTACGAAAGGCTGGCCGGTCCAGCTTCCACGAGCACGGGTGTCCAAGTGCAGGGGCCACGACCGTAATAGTCGGCAACTTCCATACCGTCGTTGAAAACAGCACTGCTGAATTCAGTTGCACTGAGGCGCTGTGCCTGAACCTCAACCTTGTGCTGGTTCGGCTCGTACTGCACCCCCTCCCAATTGTTGACCGGAGGGAGACAGAGTGGGTCTATCTCATACGTGACGAAGACCGAAGGAACGGGGACATCCACGGGTGCATCGTGGACCCGAATCACAATCGGCAGCGCATCCCTGGGCGCGGGATTCTCGCGATAGACCGGGAACGAGCGTTCCTTGTTGCAGCCTGCAACAACCAGTGTGATCAAGGCGATCAACGCAACATGAGCAAGGCTGGGGACGGGTTTCAGCATGAGCGGTCCACGTCGCTGCAGGATTGTCCTTGATCCTTGGAACATGCGGTCTCATCACGAACGACGGCGCCACATCCGGGCAAATGCGACAGGTTGCGCAGTGGGTATTGTCCGTTACCCGGACTTCCCACCCTGTGTACCCGAGCAGCGCGGCCTTGCGGGGTAACGTTCATCGGCGTTCCATTGCTGTGCGATACCTGACTATACGACCCGCTCCAGCCGCGCTCCAGTCGATGTTGCGGGCTCCCGGTTGACGCGCATGGCTTGCGGCACGATCAAGCCTCGATCAGCGCCGTTGAAACATCAATGGTCGAAAGTGCTGGCGGCGGATCGGCAATTGAGCCTGACGTCTCTTGGAGGTGTCCAGCAGGGAGCGGAGCCGAGCGTGGGCTCGGCTCTACAGGGGCCTGTCAGCCGCGGGCGAGGGCGAGCAACCGCTCGGCGACCCGCTCCAGCGGCACCTGTTCCTCGGCAGCGCCCAGCTTGAACGCGGCACCGGGCATGCCCCAGACCACGCTGGTCGCTTCGTCCTGCACCAGCGTTGGGGCGCCGGCCTGGCGCATTTCCAGCAGGCCGCGCGCGCCGTCGTCACCCATGCCAGTGAGGATGGCACCGATCGCATTGCCACCGGCGCTCTGCGCGACCGAGCGGAACAGCACGTCCACCGCGGGCTTGTGCCGGTTCACTGCCGGGCCGTCGTCGACGCGGCAGCGCCAGCGCGCACCGTCGCGGATGATGCGCAGGTGCTTGCCGCCGGGCGGCAGGTAGGCGTGGCCGGGCAGTACTGCTTCGCCGTCGCTGGCCTCGCGCACGGCCATCGCCGAATGGCGGTCCAGTCGCTCGGCGAAGGCGCTGCTGAAGCTGGCCGGCAGGTGTTGGGTCATCACCACGGCGGGTGCATCGGCAGGCATGCCTTCCAGCACCACGCGCAGCGCTTCGGTGCCACCGGCCGACGAGCCGATCGCGATCAGGCGGTCGGTGGTGCGGAACTGCGGCGAGGCAGCACGCATCGCCGGCGTTGCGTCCAGCGTGAGCTTGGGGGCGCTGGCACGCACCAGCGGGCGCACGCGCGAGCGCGCCGCCATCTTGACCTTGGCGATGATCTCCTCGGCATAGCCCTGCAGGCCACGGGCCACGTCCAGCTTGGGCTTGGAGACGAAATCCACGGCGCCCAGCGCCAGTGCCTGCAGGGTGGTGTCGGCGCCTCGCTCGGTCAGCGAGGAAATCATCACCACCGGCAGCGGATGCAGGCGCATCAGGTTTTCCAGGAACGCCAGCCCGTCCATGCGCGGCATTTCCACGTCCAGGGTGATCACGTCCGGGAGCAGGCGCTTGATCTTCTCGCGCGCCAGCAGCGGGTCAGCCGCGGTGCCGACCACGTCGATGGCCGGGTCGCTGGACAGGATTTCCGTGAGCATCTGCCGCACGACGGCGGAGTCGTCGACGATCAGGACCCGGCAGGGGGCGTTGCCGGTGAAGGTCATTCGAACAGCTCCACGCCACCGGTGACCGGCGCCTTGGACAGGCGCGCACGCACCGCCGATTCGGTGGCGGCCACCTCGGCCTCATGCGCATGCGGCAGGCGCTGCACCACCACGCGGCCGGTATCGGCGAAGAACCAGATCTTGCGCGGATGGATGCCGCACAGGTCCTCGGCAATGATCGGAATGTGCTCGGCCTGAAGGTACTGGCGGACGAACTCGGCGTTGCGGGTGCCAACCGGGTTGCTGGTGAAGCCCTTCAGCACGTTGGCGCCACCGAACACCTTGGCCTCGATGCGCTTGCGGTGGGCACCACGCTTGAGCATGTCGTTGATCAGCAGTTCCATCGCGTAGCTGCCGTAGCGCGCGGGCGCACCGTCACCGGCGTTGCCCTCGGGCAGCAGGAAGTGGTTCATGCCGCCGATCTTCAGCACCGGGTCGCGCAGGCAGGCGGCTACGCACGAGCCCAGCGTGGTGGTCAGCGCGGTGGTGTCATCGACCACCAGGTACTGGGTGGGCAGCAGCTTGGCGGCGATGGTCTGGAAGCGCGCATCCTGGTAGCGCATCACATCGTCGGTACGCAGCGAAGCATTCATGCGCCGGCCTTCGCCGCACGGCGGTACAGGGTGCGGCCGCAGGGCTGGATCAGGTCGGCGGCGTGCAGATAGTTCTCCGAATGGCCGGTGTAGAGCAGGCCGTCATCGGCCAGGTGCTGCACCAGACGGCCGAGGATCGCGCGCTGGGTCGGCTTGTCGAAGTAGATCATCACGTTGCGGCAGAACAGTGCGTCGAACGGGCCACCGACGTCGTAGCGCGGGGCGAGCAGGTTCAACGGGCGGAATTCGATCAGCTCGCGCAGCGCAGGCAGTACGCGGCACTGGCCCTCGTTGGGGCCGCTGCCACGCTGGAAGTAGCGGCGGCGCAGGTCCGGATCGAGGCTGGCGACGCGATCGATGTTGTAGACGCCGCGGCCGGCGGTGGCCAGCACCTGGGTGTCGACGTCGGTGGCGATGATGCGCACCGGCGGCTTCAGGGTGCCAAAGGCCTCGCACGCGGTGATCGCCATCGAGTAGGGCTCTTCGCCAGTGGACGCTGCGCACGACCACAGCAGCAACGGCGTGCGGCTGGAGCGCTGCTGCAGCTCTTCGCGCAGCTTGTCGAAGTGGTGCGGTTCGCGGAAGAACGAGGTCAGATTGGTGGTCAAGGCGTTGGTGAACGCCTGCCACTCGTCACCATCTTCCTGTTCCAGATGGTCCAGGTACTGCTGGAAGCTGCGCATGCCCAGCGTGCGCAGGCGGCGCGACAGGCGGCCATAGACCATGTCGCGCTTTGCCGGCGCAAGCGCAATGCCTACGCGCTGGTAGATCAGGTCGCAGACGCGGCGGAAATCACGGTCGGCGAACTCGAATTCGCGTGGGCCGGTAACGATGGGAGTAGGACTTTGCACGGGGGACGTGTCCATCGGCGGGGGCGGCGGCCGAAGCCGCCACGGGTGGGTCTCAGAATTCCTGCCAGTCGCTGTCGCTGGCGGCGAAGGTGCTGGCGTTGCTGCTGCGACGTGCCGGCGCGGGGGTGCTGGTCGGCTGCGGACGTGCCACGGTGGTGATGCGCGCCGGTTCCACGCGTTCGGCGACAGCCTTCACTGCGGCCGAGACCTGGTTGTCGAGCCGGAAGATCGCCACGGCATCTGCAAGCTGTGCGGCCTGGTCTTCCATCGCACGTGCGGCAGCGGTGGCTTCCTCCACCAGTGCGGCGTTCTGCTGGGTGGTCTCGTCCATCTGCACCACGGTCTGGTTGACCTGCTCGATGCCGGCGCTCTGTTCCTGCGAGGCCGCGGAGATCTCGGCCATGATGTCGGTGACGCGCTGCACCGAGGCGACGATCTCGCCCATGGTGCTGCCGGCCTGGTGGACCAGGCTGGAGCCCTCGGCAACCTTGCCGACCGAGTCATCGATCAGGCCCTTGATCTCCTTGGCGGCAGCGGCTGAGCGCTGGGCGAGGGTGCGCACTTCGCTGGCGACCACGGCGAAGCCGCGGCCCTGTTCACCGGCACGCGCGGCTTCCACGGCGGCGTTCAGTGCCAGGATGTTGGTCTGGAACGCGATGCCGTCGATCACCGAGATGATCTCGGCAATCTTCTTCGACGAGGCTTCGATGGCGGACATGGTGGTGACCACCTGGCCGACCACTTCACCGCCCTGCGAGGCGACGCCGTGCGCGCCGATGGCCAGCTGGTTGGCCTGGCGGGCGTGCTCGGCGTTCTGGCGCACAGTGGAGGTCAGTTCCTCCATCGAGGCCGCGGTCTCTTCCAGATTGGCGGCCTGCTGCTCGGTCCGGCGCGACAGGTCGCTGTTGCCCGAGGCGATCTCGCCTGCGGCCAGGGTGATGCTGGAGGCGCTGGCCTGGATCTGGCCGACGATCTGGGTCAGCTGCGCGACCGTGGCGTTGGCATCGTCGCGCATGCGGGCGAACACGCCCTGGTAATCGCCGTGCATGCGCGCGGTCAGGTCGCCCTCGGCGATGGCCGACAGCAGCTGCGACAGCTTGCCGAGGTTGTCATCGCTGACCGCCATCATCGCGTTGAGGTTTTCCAGCATCAGGCGGAAATCGTGGTCGAAGCGCTGCGCATCGCCACGGCGGCTGAAGTCGCCGGCAGCGGCGGCGCTGGCCAACTGCTTGATCTCGGCGTTGATGCGGCCGAGGTTGGCCTTGACGGTGTCGACGGTGGTGGTCATCGCCGCCTTCTCGCCCGGGTAGCGGACGATGTCGCGGCTCAGGTCACCGACCGCGTACTGCTGCACCACGTCCAGCACATCGTGCAGGGTCTGCACGTGGCTACCCACCAGGGCGTTGGTTTCCTGCACCATCAGCCCGTACTCGCCGGGGAAGGCGCTGGCGTCGATGCGGTAGCTGAGTTCGCCACCGTCGTGGCGGCGGGCCATTTCGCGCTGGCCGGTGATGACCGCATGCAACTGCTGCTGCATGCCGGCCATGGCGTCCAGCAGGCGGCCGGTTTCATCGTGCGGCTGCGGGCCGATATGGCTGTCGAGCTTGCCGGCGGCGATGCCCTCGGCGACGGCCGTGGCCTGCTTCAACGGCACGGCGATGCGATTGCCGATGACCCAGCTCAGGGCCAGTACGATCAGCACCAGGACGCCGCCGGAGACTGTCATGATGGCAGTGAACACCAGCGCCTGCTTCTGCACGTCGTCCATGTAGACGCCACTGCTGACCACCCAGTTCCACGGCGCGAACAGTCCGGCGTAGGCAACCTTCTCGACGTCGCCCTTGCTGCCCGGCTTGGCCCAGCGGTAGTTGACGAAGCCGCCACCGGCCTTGGCCGCTTCGACCTGGTCGTAGTAGATGCGCACACCATCGTCGGTGCGGAAGTCCTTCATGTCTTTGCCGACCAGGTCCTTGCGGAACGGGTGCATCAGCAGCCGGTAGCCGGTGTCGTAGACGTTGAAATAGTAGGTATCGTTCTCTGCACGCATCACTTCCAGTGCCTGCAGCGCGGCGCGCTTGGCAGCCTCTTCGCTGAGTTCGCCGGTACCGGCCAGACGGTGGTAGTACTGGAGGATGCCGTAGCTCAGTTCGACCTGGGTCTTCAGTGCGGCCTTGCGGGTCTCGGTGAGATCCAGGTACTGCATGCGGGCGGCGATCACCGAGAGCGCGATCACGCCGAGCGCGATGAGCAGCGTCAGCAGGTTGAGCTTGCGCCGGACGGAAAGATTGCTGAAGTAGTGTTGCCAGCGATGCAGGAGATTCATCGAGCAGGACCCGGTTGAAGCAGGCGGGCGGCGCCGAGCCGGTCACGGCAGACAGACTGTGACAACCCCGTTATCGGCCGCGGGGGCGGGGGATTGAGGTGCGGTGTCGGAACGTATTCAGGTTTTTCCTGCAGCGGCGGCTGCGGCGCTGCCTGCGGCAGGCTGGTTTTGAAGCAACAGCAACAGCAACAGCAACAGCAACAGCGGCTGGTCGGCGCTGGATTGTCAGTAAGTGGCTGGGCCGGGGTGGGCAGGCAGGACACGCCATAAACCCCCCTCTGAAGTGACCCCCGAGACTTGGACGGGGTCAGGCGGCCGATTGGGCCTGCTCCCGGTACTTTACCGGGCTTAGCCCCTTCAATTTCAATCTGATTCGCTCTTGGTTGTAGTACTTGATGTACTCCA
>NZ_JAXBRE020000054.1:0-8698 GCF_047520985.2 Stenotrophomonas sp. BR163 | reverse complement strand
CTCGATGGCGCCATCCATGGCGCCAACGAGCCCCCATGGACGGGTTTACGGCGTGTCCTGCCAACCCACACCGCCCCGCCATCCAACGGAATGCCCGCTGTTGCTGTTGCTGTTGCTCGGCCTCTGCGGGTGCAGGGCTGCAAGCCCTGCCGTAAACCCCTACTTTCGCGGCAGGTAGGTCACCAGTGACAGGTCGTGCCGGCTCTCCGGCACCAGCGCCACATACTGCAGGTCCAGCAACCCCCGCGTGGGATGGTTGAGCTTCTTCGCACCTTCATCGAACCGACGCACGTCGTGCTCCGGCCACCATTGGCGAAACTCTTCGCTGTGCGCGGCGATGTCTTCCACCAGCGCCAGGAACGGGGCCTTGTCCGGGGCCTGCGCCATCGCCGCGCGGAAGCCCGCCAGCAGCCCGCGGGTCATTTCTTCCCAGTTGAGGATCAGCGTGCGATACGGCGGGTACAGGAACATCAGCCGCAGCGTGTTGCGCTCATGCGGCGCCAGCTGGCTGTAGTCCACGAAAAGATCGGCGATGGCCGGGTTCCAGGCCAGGATGTCGAAGCGGGTATTGCGTACGTAGGCCGGGATCGGCTGCATCGCCTCCACCAGCTGGCGCAGGCCATCGGTCACGCTCTCGTCCGGTGATTCCAGCGGCACGCCGTAGCCGGACAGCGCGAACGCGTAGGCGCGCTCGTCGTCGCTCATGCGCAGCACCTGCGCCAGGCGCTCCAGCACTTCGGGCGAGGCGCGCACTTCACGGCCCTGCTCGATCCAGGTGTACCAGCTGACGCTGACCCCGATCGCCAGCGCCACTTCCTCGCGCTTCAGGCCCGGGGTGCGCCGGCGCCCGGCCGGGAGGCCGAGCGTGGCGGGGTCGACACGGGCGCGGCAGGCCTTGAGGAAGCCGCCGAGTTCCTTGCGTTCACTTTCGCTGCGCATCATCGGCCCGTCCTAACCTTTGTAGCGTCGAGCCATGCTCGACGCGTCTGCTACTGCGCCAACAGCAGCCGAGCATGGGCTCGGCTCTACCAGAAGCGTGA
The DNA here is from genome assembly GCF_047520985.2 of Stenotrophomonas sp. BR163. Taxonomy (NCBI): domain Bacteria; kingdom Pseudomonadati; phylum Pseudomonadota; class Gammaproteobacteria; order Lysobacterales; family Lysobacteraceae; genus Stenotrophomonas; species Stenotrophomonas sp. BR163. Next base: position 7,658 of record NZ_JAXBRE020000054.1, on the reverse strand, counting down.
TCAGCCACCCTCGGCATTGCGCACGAGGGTGAGGAAATCCGCGCAGGCGCGTCGATCAGGCATCGGCGCGCTTGGAGCCCACGGCCAAACCGGCCTTCAGGCTGGCCTCGACGAACTCGTCCAGGTCGCCGTCCAGCACCTTCTGCGTATCTGAACGCTCGATGCCGGTACGCAGGTCCTTGATACGGCTCTGGTCCAGCACGTAGTTGCGGATCTGGCTGCCCCAGCCGATGTCGGACTTGGTGGCTTCCACCGCGTCCTTCTCGGCGTTGCGCTTCTGGATCTCCAGTTCATACAGCTTGGCGGCCAGCATCTTCATCGCGTTGTCGCGGTTCTGGTGCTGGCTGCGGCCGGTCTGGCAGGCCACAACGATGTTGGTCGGGATGTGGGTGATACGCACCGCCGACTCGGTCTTGTTCACGTGCTGACCACCGGCACCGGACGAACGGTACACGTCGGTACGCAGGTCGGCCGGGTTGATGGTGATGTCGATGTTGTCATCGATTTCCGGCGACACGAACACCGAGGTGAAGCTGGTGTGGCGGCGGTTGTCCGAGTCGAACGGCGACTTGCGCACCAGGCGGTGGACGCCGGTCTCGGTCTTCAGCCAGCCGTAGGCATAGTCGCCTTCCACGCGCAGCGTGGCCGACTTGATGCCGGCGACGTCGCCACCGGAGACTTCCATCAGTTCGGTCTTCCAGCCGCGCGACTCGCACCAGCGCAGGTACATGCGCAGCAGGATCTCGGCCCAGTCCTGGGCTTCGGTGCCACCGGCACCGGCCTGGATGTCGACGAACGCGGCCGCATTGTCCATCTCGCCGGAGAACATGCGCTGGAACTCCAGCTTCTCCACGTGCGCCTGGTGCTTGTCGAGGTCGGCGACCACCGCCAGTGCGGTCTCCTCGTCCTGCTCAGACTCGGCCAGCTCCAGCAGTTCAGTGGCGTCGTTCAGGCCATCGAGCACCGAGGCGATCCCGCCCACGGTCTTTTCCAGGCTGGAACGCTCGCGGCCCAGGTTCTGGGCGTACTCGGCGTTGTTCCAGACGTCGGGGCTTTCCAGCTCCCGCGTTACTTCTTCAAGACGCTCTTTCTTGGCGTCGTAGTCAAAGATACCCCCGAAGCGACAGCACGCGATCGGTCAGATCGGTGATGCGCTGGCGGACAGGATTCAGTTCGATCATGTCGGCGGTTATGCATTCAAAAGATGACTGGTAATGATACCGCAGGCCGGGGATGCCCGGAATGAGGGCCTGGGCCTGCGCCGGGGCTCCAGCATGATGCACTGGCGCTGCATTCAGGCAGGCGATGCCAGCCTTGGCGCGGGGAGCCGGCCGGGCTGCGGCCGACCCCACACAGGGCCTTCTTGCCCCAGAGCGCCGTCGACGAGGGTCTTCCTTTGCCCCCCTCGGACGGCCACTTGGGGCAGTTGACTATTTAACCTCGAACTCGCCCACCAGCACGGTCTCAGCACGGTCCTTCAGCCGCATCGTCACCATCTGATCCTTCTGCTTCGGCGTGCCCCAGTGGGTGGTCAGCCGCAGCATCAGTGTCGTTGCGCCGGTTACCAGCTGCTGGCGGCTGCCAAAGTAGTTCGCCTCCACCTTGTACCTGCCCGGCTTGGCGTTGCGCAGCGAGAACTGCTCGGGGCCATAGCCGCCGGTGAAGTCCTGCGACATCTGCCCGCCCTGGTAGGTCAGGCGGTTGCCGTAGTAGGCGCGCTCGCCGTTCGGGTCGGTCACCCACAGGTCCATGTCGCTGTTGTCGGCATCCCACGACAGCACCACCCGCAGGTCCAGCGGCATCGCCTGCAGCAGGCGCGGGTCGATGCTGGTGGTATCCAGCCGGGGCGTGCTGCGGGCCACCAGATTGGTCAGTTCATCCAAGGCGATCAGGGCGATGCCATCGAAGCGGCTGTCCCACGGCCGCACCACCACCTGGTACAGCGGCGCCAGCGCCTGCTGCGGCTTGCCGGCCGCCGCCAGTGCCAGGCCGAGGTCGCGGAAGCTCTGCGGTTCTTCCTGGCCCATCGCCAGCACCTGCTCGAACACCGGCACCGCCAGCGCGGGGGCATCGGCCTGCATCAGCCGATAGCCGAGCACGCGCAGCAGGTGGCGGTTATCCAGATCCATTTCGGCCAGGTTCGACAGCACCCGCAGTGCCAGCTCGCGCTGGCCTTGCTCCAGCAGCAGGTCGGCCACATCGAGGAAGAAGGCGCTGCTGTCGGCATGGGCATCGCGCTCGGCCAGATAGCGGTCATAGAGCTGCGACGGCGGGCCCTGGCGCAGGCGCCGGGCGATGGCCGAGTCCGGCTGCCAGGCCGCCAGCTGGATACCGAGCTGGCCATCGTTGGCGGCAGCGGGCGCAGCGACACGGCCACCCGTGACCGTGATTGAATCCAGGGCCTTGTTCGATGCAGGCGCCGAGCGACGTGCACGCGCGCTGCTGGCTTCCATGCGCTGCTCGGCGGCGGCGGCCATCGGTGCCGGGACGGGCGGTGCCGCGGGGGGCGGCGCGGCGAGCGTCGCCACCGGCGCCGATTCCATCGCGTAGTCCGCGGAGGCCACTTCCAGTGCCCCACCCTTCACCTGCGGCGGCGCTCCCTTCGGCCAACTGCGGTTCCACCACTGCTGCCGCTCCTTCCAGCGTGCCGCCAGCTCATCCAGGCGCTGGCGATCAGCAGCGGCGCGGTCTGTCACCTGCCGTGCGAACCGCGCGTCGTAGTCCGCGCGCAGCTTGCCGGACGGACGGATGGCATAACGCAGGTAATCCTCCAGCGTCTCCAGCGCGATCAACGAGGTGTCCGGCCCGACCAGGCCAAACTGCTGCGACAGGCGCTGCATGGCCTCACGGTTGCCGCGGCGGTCGACGGCCAGTTGCTGCAGGCGCGCCTGCGCCCACAAACCGGCCAGCAGTTCACCGTCCTTGCTCTTCTGCGTCGCTGGCAGCGCTTCCCACTCGCCGCCACCCACGCGCACCCGCATCGGCACGCCGTCAGCTGCCAGTCGTGCGTGCAGCCACAGCCAGCCGTCGGCTTCACTGCGCCGATCGATCACTACATCCTGCACGCCGCGCCCTGCATCGACCTGCACATCCAACGGCGACGCCAGCAGCGCATGCGCGGCCGCGTCGACATCCTTGCCCAGCGCGATGAAGCGACCGCCATGCGCCTCACTCCAACCACGCAGTCGCACGGCATCGGTGCGCGCACCGGCACTGCTGACCGCAAACAGGCGCTGATCGGGTGCCATCGCCGGCAGCTGTTCCGGGCCATAGGTCAGCAGGCCATCGCTGACCAGCAGGTATTCCTTCACGCCCGGCTGCGGCTGCCACTGTGCCAGCGCGCTGGCACCGTCCGGGCGCACGGCCTGCAGGGCTGCGCGCAGTTCACTCCAGTTGCCGGCGCGGATGCGGAAGCGACGCACCGGCTCGGCGCGATCGCGCAGCACGGTCAAGGCCACGGTGCCGTCGCGCAGCGCAGCGAAATAGCGATTCAGCAGGGCGAACTCACGTGTGTGATCGCGCTGGCCCGCCGAACCGGAGCCATCCCACAGCAGGCCGATTTCGCTCGGCAGTTTGCGCGGCGTGCTGCTGGCCGCCACCGGCAGCTGCGCCAGCACATAGTGGCCATCCTGCCAGGGCGCCACCTGCACCTGTGCCTGGCGGGTCGCCGGCAGATCCCACTGCAGCTGCTTCGGCAGCTGCGCCCCCTTGCCCTGCCACTGCAGCTGGCCCGCGCTGATGCGGAATGGCGCCGTACCTGCGGTGGTCGTGCCAGGTGCCTGCAGTTTCAGTTCAACCGAGGCTGCACCGGCGGCAAACTGCAGCGGCAGCGTCCACTGCCAGCCTTGGCCGGCGAAGGCCAACGGCTCGCGAATCACCAGCTGCACGCGCCGGCTGCCGCCGGCCGGCAGCGGATAGATGCGCAGGCGGAACTGGTTGCCGGCGGTCTGTTCCAGCAGGCCCGGGTCAACGCCGCGGCGGGCAATCTCCTCGAACACCTGGCGGCCGCGGTCCTTCGGCACCGGCACCGCGTCACGCATCTCGCCGTTGATATCCAGCGCGAAGCCGCTGATCTGCTGGCCATCGGCCAGGGGGAACTGCAGCTCACCCTCCAGCACGCGCCGGTTCGGGTTGTGGAATTCCAGGATGATCCGGGTCTGGGCGATGCCCGCCTGGACCCCGCCCTCGATGCGGGCGTGTCGCAGTTGGACCGCCTGCTCAGCCGCCGGTGCGATCAGCAGCGGCGTGGCGGCCTGCGGCCGGGAGATCGGCGGCGACTGCGCGCCAGCGGGCAAGGCCGCAAGGGCCAGCAACAACACAATGCAGCAACGGGCGAAGACCATGACCGGACTCCAGTGGGATCGTGGACCCTTGAACGCACCAGCAGCCGTAACGGGGTTGGGAGACCCCAAAAGGGGACGGAGGGGATTAAGTCGCTTATGCCCTGCTTGCCAGTTGCGACTTAATCCCCTCCGTCCCCTTTTTCTCAGGTGGGCAGGCAGTGCTCCACGATCAGCTGGATGGCGCTGCCGCCGCGATAGTCGTCGCAGGCCAGCCGGTAGGCGAGGTGCACGTGTCGGCCGGGCGCATTGCCGTGCCAGCCGCCGAAGTGGATCGCGTTGATCGTGCCAGGCACGCCCGGCAGGCGCAGTTCCAGCTTCAGATGGCGCTCCTTCAGCACGCGCCAGTTGGCCACTTCGAAGTGGCCGTCGAACAGGGGTTCGGGGAAGCCCTGGCCCCATGGGCCGGCCAACCGCAGCGCATCGGCGTGGCGATGATCGAGCTCGTCCGCGGCCAGTTCGCCGTCGCTGAGCACCTGCTGCTGCAGTGCCGCCGGGTCGAGCATTTCCAGCACCACGGCGACGAAGGCGGCCTTGAAGTCATCAACGTGGTCAAGCCGCAGGCTGAGGCCGGCCGCCATGGCGTGACCGCCGAAGCGGTCGATCAGGCCCGGATGGCGCGCATCGACCAGCGCCAGGGCGTCACGGATGTGCAGCCCCGGAATCGAGCGCGCAGAGCCACGCAGCGTGTCGGCGCCCGGTTCGGCCGGAGCGAAGGCGATCACCGGACGATGCAGGCGATCCTTCATCTTCGAAGCGACCAGGCCGACCACACCGGGATGCCAGTCGGCATCAAACAGGCAAGCGGCCACCGGCCGCTGCCCGGCCATGTCCAGCACCACGCGGGTCAGGGCCTGCTCGGCATCGTCGGTCATCGACTGCTGCACGGCGCGGCGTTCCGCGTTGATCTGCTCCAGCGTCTGCGCGATCTCGCGCGCCTGGCGCGGATCTTCGGTGAGCAGCAGCGCGATGCCCAGCGCCATGTCTTCCAGCCGGCCCGCCGCGTTCAGGCGCGGGCCGAGTGCGAAGCCGATGTCGGTGGCGGTCAGTCGCGCGGCATCCCGGCCACTGGCTTCGATCAGTGCACGCAGGCCCACACAGCCCTGCCCTGCGCGCAGACGGCGCAGGCCTGCGCTGACCAGCGCACGGTTGTTCGGGTCCAGCGCTACCAGGTCCGCAACGGTGCCCACCGCCACCAGATCCAGCAGCGTGGTCAGGTCCGGCCCCTTGCCATCTGCGAAGACGCCGGCCTCGCGCATATGCCGGCGCAGCGCCATCAGCACATAGAAGATCACACCAACACCGGCCAGCGATTTGCTGGGGAAGGCATCGCCATCCAGGTTGGGATCGACGATCACGTCGGCCGGCGGCAGCTGCGGCCCCGGCAGATGGTGGTCGGTGACCAGCACCTGCCAGCCGCGCGCCTTGGCCGCGGTGACACCGGCATGGCAGGCAATACCGTGGTCGACCGTGACCAGCAGGTCCGGCTGCAGCGCGGCCAACTCTTCCACCAGCGACGGCGACAGGCCGTAGCCATGCACCATGCGGTTCGGCACCGCGTGGAAGACGTGTTGCGCGCCGAGCATGCGCAGGCCACGCACGCCGACCGCACAGGCGGTGGCGCCATCGCAATCGAAATCGCCGACCACCAGGATGCGCTTGTCGTTGGCGATGGCTTCGATCAGCAGGCCCACTGCATCATCGATACCGGTCAGCAGCTCGGGCGCGTGTAGGCTGCCCAGTTTCGGCAGCGCCAGCTCTGGCGTTCCCGCACCACGGCTGGCATAGAGTCGGGCCAGCAATGGCAGCGTGCCCTCTGGCCAGCTGCCGGGCACGACCGCGTCGCGGCGGCGGATCAGCGGTGTATCAGAGGGCGGCTGCGCACCATCGGCGGCAAGGGACATCGGCATCGCCGGTTGCGAAAGACCCGCACATCATAACGTGCACCGCTCCCCCGGTCGGCTGCCGCTGCTGACGAGGCAACTTGGCTCTTCGGCCAGCAGCATTTGGATTTCACGACCGCATCTTCCATGCTTGCCTGCCCTGGAACGGACTTCCATCCATGACCCGCACCCTGCTGACCGCGCTGATGGCACTCACCGTGGCCCCGGCCGCCCACTCCGCGACGCCTGAGCCCAGGCCCGGGGTCGAATTCGAACACAACGACTGGTCGCTGGCCTGTGACAACACCCGCACCTGCCGCGCCGCCGGCTACAGTCCGGAAGAACCCGGCAACCTGCTCAGCCTGATGCTTGAGCGCGCCGGCGGCCCGGGTGCGAAGGTGATCGCGCGGCTGCGCAATGGCGAGGATGGCGAAAGCCCGACGCCGACCGGGGCACTGCGCCTGCGCCTGAACGGCAAGGACCTGGGCCCGGTGCGCGACACCGGCGACGGGGACAAAGTGTTGTTGCAGCAGGCACAGACCGATGCACTGGTCGCCGCACTGCCGCGCCAGGCACGCATCGAGATCATCGACGGCAAGGGCAAGGCCTGGCCGATCTCCGACCGCGGTGCAGCGGCCGTACTGCTGAAGATGGACGAGGCACAGGGCCGGCTGGGCACCCCCGGTGCGCTGGTGCGGCGTGGCGACAAGCCCGAAGCAGGCGTGCCTGCGGCGTTGCCGGTGCCAGTGATCGTGCGCGGCACGCTGGTGGCACCGCGCGCCTCGGACGCGGCACTGGCGAAAGCACCGGGCCTGCGCAAGGCACTGATCGCCAGCCTGCCCAAGCCGGATGAGTGCGGCCGCCTGAGCGAGGGCGGGACGGATGAGATCGAGATCCAGCGACTGGACGCCCAACATGTGCTGGCAAGCACCAGCTGCTTCGTGGGGCCCTACAACATGAGCAACGGCTACTGGGTGGTGCGAGACAAATCACCTTACCAGGCGACCTTTGTCACCGACCTCGCAGAAGATTTTGAGCGCGACGATGCTACATTGCGAGGCCGTTTCCGAGGCCGCGGCGTTGGCGATTGCATCTCTGCCAATGACTGGGTGTGGGACGGCGAGCGCTTCGTGAAGAGCAGCGATTTCACGACGGGCCAGTGTCGCAATATGCTCGGCGGGCACTGGACGCTGCCGACGGTGGTCAGCGAGCTTCGTTGAGGCGCCGCTTCCTGTGGTAGTGCCGGCCGCTGGCCGGCAACCCCGGCAAACCCTGGGGGTCAGAGCCGTTTTCCGATGGAAAACGGATCCGCCCCCGATCGGTCGCCGCCATCGGGCACTGGACGCTGCCAACGGTGGTGAGCGAGGTCCGTTGAGGCGCCGCTATCTGCGGTAGTGGCGGCCGCGGGCCGGCCACCCCCCCAAAACCGGGGGGG
>NZ_JAXBRE020000053.1:0-9850 GCF_047520985.2 Stenotrophomonas sp. BR163 | reverse complement strand
CATGTGGAAGGCCGCATTCAATTCCCCACTCATCGTGTTGCTCATCCTCCGATCGAGGCCAGGTGCGGGGTCAGCCCGGTCTGGCCCTGGTGCAGTCCATGCCCGGCCGCTTTCAGGCCAAGCTGGGTGGTGATGCGTGCCAGCAGCGCGTCGTGGTCATCGTCGCGCTGCAGCAGCGGGCGCAGCGGAACGCCGAACTCGCCGAACAAGCACAGCCGCAGGTCGCCCTTGGCGGTCACCCGCAGGCGGTTGCAGCCCTTGCAGAAGTCACGCGAATACGGCGCGATGATGCCGATGCTGCCGCGATGGTCGGGGTGGCCGAACTCGCGCGCCGGGCCGGCATCGGCCGCGCGCGGCCGCTCGTGCCAGCCCGCGGCCAGCAGCTGCTCGATCACCCGATCGGCACGCAGGTGGTGGCGCTGGAAATAGGCTTCGTTGTCGCCGGTGCGCATCAGCTCGATGAAGCGCACGCTGAAGGGGCGATCGCGCAGGTAGTCCATCCACTGCGGCAGCTCGTCGTCGTTCAGGCCGCGCAGCAGCACTGCGTTGAGCTTGATCGCCTGCAGGCCCAACGCCTGCGCCAGGGCCAGGCCCTGCTGGATTTCCGGCAGGCGGTCATGGCCGGTGATGGTCTTGAAGCGTTCGCGCTGCAGGCTGTCCATGCTCACGTTCAGCGCAGTCAGGCCGGCCCGGTGCCAGCCCGGCAGGCGCCGCGGCAGCAGCGTGCCATTGGTAGTGATGGCCACCTTGCGGATGCCCGGCACCGCCGCCACGGCGGCGATGATCTCGTCCAGATCCTTGCGCAGGCTGGGCTCGCCACCGGTCAGGCGGATCTTGCTCATCCCCAGCGCGGCAAAGGCCCGCACCAGGCGGCCGATCTCATCCACCTGCAGGAAACGCGGGCGGCCGTCGGCTTGGTAACCGTCGGGCAGGCAGTAGCTGCACCGGAAGTTGCAGGCTTCGGTGAGCGACAAGCGCAGGTACGGAAAGCTGCGTCCGAAGCTGTCGGTGAGTTCCCGCGCAGGCTGCCCCGACCCGGCCGGGGCCGGCGCTTCTGGTACCCGGATGAGCTGGCCTGACATGTTTCCTCCTCCCGACGGCGCGTCGGAATTGTTACTGCGAAATGACCACGCGCACTGGGATCGACTTCGCTGCGGGGGTTCCGCTGATACGGTCGAAGTAGTCCAGCGGCAGCAGCGGATTGAGTTCAGGGTAGTAGCCCGCCACTGCGCCCCGTGGCATGGGATAGTCCAGCACAGTGAGACCATCCACGCGGCGGTGCACCCCATCGCTGGAGATGGTTTCCAGGCTGACCTTCCCTTCCTTGCTGATCCCGCGCGCTACACGATCCTCCAGGTTCATGAAGAGGATCATGCGGTCGTTGTACACGCCACGGTAGCGATCGTTATAGCTGTAGATCGTTGTGTTGTACTGGTCATGGGAGCGCACCGTCGCCAGCCGCAGCATGGTCGGATCCTCGACCACATCGTTCACTTCGAGTCCAGGGAACAGCAGGATGTTGGCCTTGCCATTGGGTGTCGGCCATTCTCGACGGCGTGGCGGAATGTCCAGGTGGAAGCCGTGCTTCGCTTGGATCCGCTCATTGAAGCCTGTATAGATTTCGGGATAGACCGCCGCGATCAGATCGCGGACGTGGTCGTAGTCGTACATGCAGGCGGCCCAATCGACCCTGCTGTCGGGCAATGCTGCCATCGCCATGCGGCATACGATCTCCACCTCCGGCAGAACATGCTCGCTCACGGGCTGCAGCACGCCGCGTGAGGCGGTCACATTCGACATCGCGTCCTCGATGGTGATGAATTGCTCGCCCAACGGTGTATGGATCCATTCCGACCGCGCTACCACGGGAAGGATCAGCGCCTCCTTCCCGTGCACCAGGTGGCCACGGTTGAGCTTGGTGGCAATGCCAACAGTGAGTTCCAGGTTGCGCATCGCCCGGTAGGACACCTCGGTATCCGGCACGGCGTGGATGAAGTTGCCGCCCATGCCAATGAAGACCTTGGCAGTTCCCGCCAGCATCGCCTCGAGTGACTCCACGACATGGTGCCCATGCTCGCGTGGTGGCTCAAAGCCGAATACTTCACGGACCCGGTCGAGATAGCGCTGCGTCGGCTTCTCGTCGATGCCGACAGTGCGGTCGCCCTGCACGTTGGAATGCCCGCGGATGGGTGCGATACCTGCGCCAGGCTTTCCGAAGTTTCCACGCAGCATCAACAGGTTCGCGACCTGCTGCAGTAAGCGCGAGCCCTGCTGGTGCTGGGTCAGGCCCATGCCATAGCAGATGATGGTTGCACGGGAGCGGACGTATATCTCGGCGCAGCGCAGGATCTGTTCCTTCTTGATCCCGGACACCCGCACAATCTCGTCCCAGTCCTGCGCCATCACCTCGTCGCGCAACGCATCCAGCCCGACTGTGTGCTCGGCCAGGAATTGGTGGTCGAGCACCGTTTCACCGGCGGCTTCCCGCTCGAACATGGCCTTCATCATGCCCTTGATCAGGGCCAGATCACCGCCAATCCGAATGTGAACGAACTCGCTGGAAATCTCGGTGGAACCGAACGTCGCCATCTGCACGACGTCCTGCGGCTCGGCAAAGCGGATCAGAGCGCGCTCTGGCATTGGGTTGACCGCAACGATCGGAACCTTGCGCTTTCGCGCCTCCACCAGGTTGGTCATCATTCGGGGGGAGTTCGTACCCGTGTTCTGCCCGATGACGAAGATGGCCTCCGCATGCTCGAAGTCGTCCAGCACGATGGTGCCCTTGCCGATACCGATTGCCGGCGGCAGACCGCGGCTAGTTGGCTCGTGGCACATGTTGGAGCAGTCGGGGAAGTTGTTGGTCCCGAACTCGCGAACGAAGATCGAGTACAGGAACGCAGCTTCGTTGGGTGTGCGCCCAGATGTGTAGAACTCCGCCTCATGCGGGCTCGACAAAGATCGCAGGTGACGCCCGATCGTCGCAAAAGCTTCATCCCAGCTGCATGGAACATAGTGATCGGTCGCCGCGTCATAGCGCATGGGCTCGGTTAGCCGGCCTTGCATCTCCAGCCAGTAATCGGATTGCGCCATCAGCTCCTGCACTGTGTGCTGGGCGAAGAACTCACGAGTCGCGCGATGCTTGGTCGCTTCCCATGCCAATGCCTTGGCCCCGTTCTCGCAGAACTCGAGCTTCTTGGTGTGATCAGCATCCGGGAACGCACAGCTGGGGCATTTGAATCCTCCCGGCTGGTTCATCGACAGCAGGGCCTTGGAGCCCTTGGTAATGACACTCTGCTGCATCAAAACCTTGGCTGTCGCACCTGCGGCACCCCAGCCACCGGCGGGATGATCGTAGGCCTTGTAACGGGGGATCTTCTGCTCTGGCATGACAGGCACTCGCGGCACAAGTTTTTGGGAGTGAGCAAAGTTAAGCACGCAACAGATTCGGCAGCTACGGACAGTGTGTCCGGCCGCACCGGACGGTCCGTCCTCGCTGCGACCGGGCGCGGCGCAGCGGCGCGGAAAATCACGTTGGCTGCCGTAAACCTCCGGAGCGTCGGTGACGGTTGAGCGCGCCATCACGAAACGTTCACATCGCGCGCCATTAAAAAAACGCTTTTGAATTCAGACACCTCCGAACCCCCTTCCCGCCTCAACGCCACTGCATCGGCGTGCCGCGGCCCAAGCTGTCCGTTCATTTGCGTCAAATTGTCCATGCACGCGTATTCGCTGTTTTTGGACGTAGTAGCGTGCGCGTCCTAGGGATAGTCTCTCCAGCATTGGAGCCCTACACCGATATCGTGGCGCCCTGCCCTGCCAACAGGCCGGCTCTCGCGTACGCCCCGGCTCCCCAACTCGCCAGGCCACTTCATATGTTTGAGCCCAGCCCAGTCCTCGCGGGAAACACAGACGGAATCGTGCGCCGGCGGACCATCCAGTGGCGTGGTGATGTACGCCGCTCGATCATGGACAGCGTCGCTGAAGAAGTGCCGGTGGCCATGCTCTACAACGATGTTGCGTTCTCGGTGATGATGTCGAGCCCTGCGAATCTGGAGGATTTCGCTCTCGGCTTCTCGCTGACGGAAGGACTGATTGCTGACCCGGCCCAGTTCGTAAGCGTAGAAGTCCGCCCGCGCCTGGAAGGCATAGAGCTGGCCATGACGGTTACCAGTGACGCGCCGGTCCTGGCTGCAGCTACAACAAACAGAGGGCGCAACCTGCCTGGCCGTAGCGGTTGCGGCATCTGCGGGGCCAGCCAGCTGGAGGAGGTCATTCGCAGGCCAACGCCACTTGACCATCCCGCAACCTGCTCTGTGGCTTCAGTGCGATTGGCTTTGGCCTCGCTGAAGCAGGGCCAGCCGATGAATGCTGCTGCAGGCTCAACCCATGCGGCCGCTTGGGCAGACCAGGATGGCCGCATTCTGCAGCTTCGCGAAGACGTTGGCCGGCACAATGCGCTCGACAAGCTGATCGGGTCCCTCGCGCGACGCTCGGTATCGACAAGGGCCGGCATCCTGCTGCTATCCAGCCGCGCCAGCTATGAAATGGTCAGCAAGGCTGCCATTGCCGGAATGGCAATCGTCGCTGCAGTTTCGGCCCCAACCGCGTTGGCGATCGACCTGGCAAAAGCAGCAGGGATCTGCCTCGTTGGCTTTGCGCGCAGTGAAGGCTTCAATGTGTACTCCCACCCCAACCGTCTGTTGGAACTGGACTCCATTGCACTTGCTCATGCATGAGCACCCAGCCAGCAGGATTTCCGATCACGTTGCCGAGACTGAGGGTGCCACCATGCCTCCCGAGTGCTTTGATCTATACACGAACCCAGCCCGCCCGACATTGGCGCTCTACGTCCGTAAAGGCGCCGGTCTTCCGGACCTTGCCGATTCGTCGGGCTGGTCGATGGAGGGTGAAATCTGGTCTAACGAAATTCCTCCCGATGTACTGAAGACCCTGGAAGCCAATGGGCACGTCTTCCAGGAGCTGGGTGCCTGATCTGATAAGCCCGGCCTTGCAGATGCCGGGCCAAGCGACGACCGCTATGCCTGGGCACGGTAGGCCCTTGCGGTTGGCTGAAGAACTTCAGCCTGTACCAACTGTGCATCTCACCGTTCGCGATGAAGTGCATCCTTCCAGCGACGTTCTGTCTCCTTTCTCGGCTCCATCGAACCCTCGAGACCTCTATGGACGCACTCATCCTGTCGCGGATCCAATTCGGCTTCCTCATCAGCTTCCACGTGCTGTTTCCGGCCTTCACCATTGGCCTGGCGAGCTGGCTGGGTTTCGTGGAGTGGCGATGGCTACGCACCCGGAACCCTGTCTGGCGCGAGCTCTTCTTCTTCTGGCAGAAGATCTTCGCAGTCTCGTTCGGAATGGGGGTGGTCAGCGGTATCGTCATGGCCTTCCAGTTCGGCACGAACTGGCCACGCCTGAGCCAGGTCGCGGGAACGGTGATCGGCCCGCTGCTGACCTACGAGGTCCTGACCGCGTTCTTCCTGGAAGCCAGCTTCCTTGGGGTGATGATGTTTGGCTGGGGCCGGGTCTCGCCGCGTCTCCACTTCCTGTCCACCTGCATGGTTGCACTTGGAACGCTCTTCTCGACCTTCTGGATCCTGGCATCCAACAGCTGGCTGCATACGCCTGCCGGCTACGAAATGGTCAATGGCGTCGTGCATCCGGTGAACTGGGCGGAGGTGGTCTTCAATCCGTCGTTCCCGTTCCGCTTGGCGCACATGGCGTTGGGCTCCTTCATCACCACCTGCTTCGTCATTGGCGGCGTGGGTGCTTGGTACCTGCGACGCAAGGAGCACGTCGAAGCCGGTCAGAAGATGCTGAAGGCCGCAGTGATCTTCGCCGCACTCACAGTCCCGGTCCAGATCTTCGTCGGCGATATGCATGGCCTCAACACCCTTAAGCACCAACCCATGAAGATTGCTGCCGTTGAGGCCCACTGGCATCAGGGCAAGCCCGGCGAGGGTGTCCCGCTGGTGGTCTTCGCCGTGCCCAACGAACAACAGGGGCGCAATGATCTGGAGATCGCCATTCCGCGGATGGGTAGCCTCATCCTGACGCACTCGCTGGACGGCACCTTTGCACCGTTGACGTCAGTGCCTGCCAGTGAGCGGCCGCCGGTGCTTCCGGTCTTCTATGCATTCCGGATCATGGTCGGACTGGGCAGCCTGATGTTACTGGTGGCCTGGCTTTCGGCACTCGCCCTCGTCCGCAGGAAGCTGTTCGGGTCGCCACTGCTGTTGCGCGTATGGAACTGGATGCTCCCGAGTGGCTTCATCGCCTTGGTTGCGGGCTGGTTCGTCACCGAGATGGGACGCCAGCCTTGGGTTGTCTATGGCGTGCTGCGCACCGCCGATGCGGTGGGGCCACAAACGGCCTGGATGACCGCGCTTTCGCTGGCGGTCTACATCGCAGGTTATGCATTCGTCTTCGGTTGGGGGATCTGGTATCTGGTCAAAATCCTGCGCCACGGCCCGCGCGTTCATGATGCCGGCCCATCGCTCGAGGGCGGCGACCGCACTCCGGCGCGCCCGATCTCCGCTGCCGATCAATCCCTCTGAGGAGCGCTGACATGGACTCGATCACGTGGTTGCCCGTTGCCTGGTTCGGCGTCATCAGCTTTGGTGTTCTGATGTATGTCGTTCTGGATGGCTTTGTGCTGGGTATCGGCATTCTGGCGCCGTTTGCCGAGGACGAAGAGCAGCTGGATGTCATGATGAACACCGCCGCCCCGATCTGGGACGGCAACGAAACCTGGCTGGTGCTGGGGGGCGCTGGATTGCTGGCAGCGTTCCCCAAGGCATATTCCGTGCTGCTTTCGGCGCTTTACCTGCCAGTGCTTCTGCTTCTCGTATCGCTGGTTTTCCGCGGGGTGGCCTTTGAGTTCCGGTTCAAGGCTCATCGTTCGAAACGCCTCTGGAGCGTCGCCTTTGGCCTCGGCTCACTGTTGGCGGCGTTCTCGCAGGGCGTGATCCTGGGCACGGTGGTGCAAGGCGTGCCGGTGGTGAATGACGCATATGTCGGTGGTCCCTTCCTGTGGTTCAGTCCCTTTGCCATGCTCACCGGTGCCGCGCTGGTGGCCGGCTATGGCCTGCTGGGCGGTACGTGGCTGATCCTGAAGACAGAAGGGCGGACCCACGCCTTGGCCAGGCGCTTGACCCGCCCACTGGTGGTCGCGGTGATCGTGGCGATGGGGCTGGTCAGCAGCTGGCTCCCGTTCCTCGACCTGCGGTTGATGGCCCGGTGGTTCAGTGACGGAAACTTCTGGTGGCTGTCCCCTGTCCCGCTTCTTACGCTCGCCGTCGCCGTCGCCCTGTGGCGTGCCGAGAAGCGCCCGTCACATCACCTGGCGCCCTTCGTACTCAGCCTGTCGCTGTTCATTCTTGGCTATCTGGGCCTTGTGCTTGGTATGTGGCCCTATCTGCTGCCGCCGACTCTGACGCTCTGGGAGGCAGCGGCACCCGCATCCTCGCTTGGCTTCAGCCTGGTCGGTCTGTCGGTCATGCTTCCCGTTATTCTGGGCTACACCGCGTGGTCCTACCGAGTCTTCCGCGGCAAAGTCAGTGCCGAGACCAGCTATCACTGAACACGTAGCACAGCCTGGATCGTAGGCACTGGACAGAAAGCAGCAAGGGCGCAACGGGATTCCGTTGCGCCCTTGTCCTGTCTGCCCTTGGCGCGTTGAATGGCGCGCCAGATTGCTCTTACTTGTCCTTGACTTCGGTGAAGTCCGCATCCACGACGTCATCACCGCCGCCGGCACCGTGCTCAGGACCACTGCCCCCCGCCTGTGGCTGCTCTTGCGACGTAGCCGCTGACAGAAGCGGAGCAGCTATACGCTCCAGCGCCTGCGTCTTCGACTCAATCTGGGATCTATCTTCGCCCTTCATCGCCAACTCGACGCTGGACAGTGCCGCTTCGACTTCGCCGATGACTTCGCCGCCGACCTTGCTTCCATGTTCGCGGACCGCATTCCGCACGGTATAGACCAAGGCATCGGCCTGGTTTCGGGCGCCAACCAGTCCCTGAAACTTCAGGTCATCGTCACGATGCTTCTCTGCATCGCCGACCATGCGCGCGATCTCCTCCTCGGACAGGCCCGAACCGGCTTTGATCTCGACCTTCTGTTCCTTGTTGGTCTTCTTGTCCTTGGCCGACACGTGCAGAATGCCGTTGGCGTCGATATCGAAGGACACTTCCACCTGCGGCAGGCCGCGCGGGGCCGGCTCGATGCCGGACAGGTCGAACTTGGCCAGCGACTTGTTGAAGCGGGCCTGTTCGCGCTCGCCCTGCAGGACGTGGACAGTTACGGACGGCTGATTATCCTCTGCGGTCGAGAAGGTTTGTGAAGCCTTGGCCGGAATGGTGGTGTTCTTCTCGATGATCTTGGTGAACACGCCGCCCATGGTCTCGATGCCCAGCGAGAGCGGAGTCACGTCCAGCAACAGCACGTCCTTGACGTCACCGGCGAGTACCCCGCCTTGGATCGCCGCACCCAGTGCCACGGCTTCGTCCGGGTTGACGTCCTTGCGCGGTTCCTTGCCGAAGAACTCGGTTACCGCCTGCTGCACCTTCGGCATGCGGGTCTGTCCGCCGACCAGGATCACGTCGTCGATATCGCTCGAGCGCAGGCCTGCATCGTTCAGGGCGACGCGGCACGGCTCGATCGACTTCTTGATCAGGTCGTCCACCAGGGCTTCCAGCTTGGCGCGGGTCAGCTTGATGTTCAGGTGCTTCGGACCCGACGCGTCAGCGGTGACGTACGGCAGGTTCACTTCGGTCTGCTGGGCGCTGGACAGCTCGATCTTGGCGCGTTCTGCGGCGTCCTTCAGGCGCTGCAGGGCCAGCGGATCCTTGCGTAGGTCGATGCCCTGCTCCTTATTGAACTCATCCACAAGGTAGTCAATAACCCGCTTGTCAAAGTCCTCACCGCCCAGGAACGTGTCGCCGTTGGTGGCCAACACTTCGAACTGCTTTTCACCGTCGACCGTGGCAATCTCGATGATCGACACGTCGAAGGTACCGCCGCCCAGGTCATACACCACGATCTTGCGATCCTTGTTGTCGCCCTTGTCCAGGCCATAGGCCAGCGCAGCCGCGGTCGGCTCATTGATGATGCGCTTGACGTCCAGGCCGGCGATGCGGCCGGCGTCCTTGGTGGCTTGGCGCTGGCTGTCGTTGAAGTAGGCCGGCACGGTGATGACCGCCTCGGTGACCTTCTCACCGAGGAAGTCCTCGGCGGTCTTCTTCATCTTTTCCAGCACCTTGGCCGAGACTTCCTGCGGGGCCATCTTCTTGCCGTCGCTGGTAGCCACCCACGCGTCGCCATTGTCGTGGGAAATGATGCTGAAAGGGACCAGACTGAGGTCCTTCTGGACCTCAGGATCCTCAAACTTACGTCCAATCAGGCGCTTTACGGCGTAGAAGGTGTTCTTCGCGTTAGTGACCGCCTGGCGCTTGGCAGCTGCGCCCACCAGGATTTCCCCTTCCTTGGTGTATGCAACGATCGACGGCGTGGTGCGATCGCCTTCTGAGTTCTCAATCACGCGGGCCTTTGTGCCCTCGATGATCGCCACGCATGAGTTGGTCGTGCCCAAATCGATACCAATGATCTTGCCCATCATCTTCACCTTGGGTTGTCTGGAACTGCAATGCCACGAGCGGTGCCGGCCCTTGTCGATATGGTCACCCCGCTCGGCTCTATCAGGTACTCCTGAAGACCAAATGCCCACCCTCATTGCCGACTTCGATGGTGTCACCGTTGACGAACGCGCCGGACAGGATCTGCTGCGCCAGCGGATTCTCCAGCTGCGACTGGATCGCCCGCTTCAGCGGCCGCGCG
>NZ_JAXBRE020000052.1:0-10320 GCF_047520985.2 Stenotrophomonas sp. BR163 | reverse complement strand
GCCGGCCGCTGGCCGGCAACCCCAGAATTCCAGGTACGCCCATTGACGTTGCCAGCCAGCGGCCGGCACTACCACACGGGTATCATCGTCGCGAACGCCCTGATTTCCGGAGACACCGATGAACCCGCTGCGCCCCTTCCGCGACAAGATGCCCGTCCTCGGCGAGCGCGTGTACATCGATCCGGCCTGCACCGTCATCGGTGACGTGGAGCTGGCCGAGGACGTATCGGTGTGGCCGGGCACGGTCATCCGCGGTGATGTCAATCACGTGCGCATCGGCGCGCGCACCAACGTGCAGGACGGCACCATCATCCACGTCAGCCACCACAGCCCCTACAACAAGGCCGGCTACCCGACCCTGATCGGCGAAGGCGTGACCGTCGGCCACGGCTGCATCATCCATGCCTGCACGATCGGCGACTACAGCCTGATCGGCATGGGCGCCTGCATCCTCGACGGTGCGCGCGTCGAGCGCCATGGCTTCGTCGGCGCCGGTGCGGTGGTCGGCCCGGGCAAGGTGGTCGGCGAAGGCGAGCTGTGGGTGGGCAATCCGGCCCGCCCGGCGCGCACGCTGAGCGACAAGGAGATCGAGTCGCTGCACTACTCGGCCGACCACTACGTGCGGCTGAAGGACGAATACCTGGGCTGAGCAGCCAACGCCGCCATGCGGCTCTGCTAAAGTCTGGGCCCGACCAGGACCTGTCGAGACCCCCATGCCTGTGGCTGCCTGCCGGAGAGGACTCCGGCGCCCACAACGAAGGCCATCGCACTGATGGCCGCACCGATGCTCGATACCTACCGCGAGGTGGTGACGCCGGAGGGTGTGCCGCTGCAGCTGCCGGCAGCCGGCCCGGTGCCACGGGCGATGGCGTGGCTGGTAGATCTGGGCGTGCGCATCGCGGTGCTGGTGGTGATGTCGATTCCACTGGCACTGCTGGATTCGTTCGGCTCCGGGCTCGGCCTGGTGCTGATGTTCCTGGTGTACTGGGCCTACCCGATCGTCTGCGAAGCGCTGTGGGGCCGTACCCTCGGCAAGCGCGCGCTGGGCCTGCGCGTGCTTGCGCGCGATGGCGCGCCGGTAGGCTGGATGGCTGCCATCACCCGCAACCTGCTGCGCACCGTGGACATGCTGCCGTTCGGCTATGCACTGGGCCTGATCAGCAGCCTGTTCGATCCCCATGGCCGTCGCCTGGGCGATCTGGTGGCCGGCACCGTGGTGGTGCATGCGCCCGTGCTGTACCTGCCGCCTCCGCCCACCATCGACAGCGTGCTGGCCCCGCCGCAGCCGCTGCGACCGGAAGAGCAGGCCGCGCTGATGGCCTTCGCCGAGCGCGCGCCACGGCTGTCGGCGGCCCGCCAGCAGGAACTGGCCGGCATCGCCGAACCGCTGACCGGCACCCACGGCCAGGTCGGCGTACTGCGCCTGTATGCCATGGCCAACTGGCTGTTGGGGCGACGATGAAGCAGGAACAGTTCGTCGCCCGCTACCAGCAGGAATGGCAGGACCTGGAACACTGGCTGCTGCTGCGTGCTGGTGCTGCGCGCCGCACGCGGCGCAAGGCCAGCGCGCTGGCAGTGGACGACGCCGCCTTCCCGCAGCGCTACCGGCGCCTGTGCCAGCAGCTGGCACTGGCCCGCGAGCGCGGCTACAGCCCGCAGCTGGTGCAGCGCCTGCAGCAGTTGATGCAGCAGGGCCACAGCGTGCTGTACCGCACGCCGCCGACGCGCTGGCGCGGTGCACTTGAATTCCTGGTGGCCGACTTCCCGCTGCTGGTGCGCAGCCAGGCGCGCAGCATGTGGGTGGCACTGGCGATGTTCGCGCTGCCGGCGGTGGCCTGCTTCGTGCTGGCGCAGCTCTACCCGGACCTGATCCACATGGTGATGGACAACCGCCAGATCGCCGAGATGGAGCGCATGTACGATCCAGCGGCCGAACGCCTCGGGCGTGACAGCGGCACGGACTGGATGATGTTCGGCCACTACATCCTGAACAACATCAGCATCGCCCTGCGTACCTTCGCCAGTGGCCTGCTGGCCGGCCTGGGCACGCTGCTGGTGCTGCTGTTCAACGGCGTGATCATCGGTTCAGTGGCCGGCCACCTGCAGCACATCGGCCATGGCGATCCGTTCTGGCGCTTCGTCGCAGGCCATGGTGCGTTCGAGCTGACCGCGATCGTGATCGCCGGCGGTGCCGGCCTGCAGCTGGGCATGAAACTGCTGGCCCCCGGCCGGCGCAGCCGCCTGGATGCCCTGGTCGAAGGCGGCCGCATCGGGGCCCGGCTGTGCCTGGGCGTGGCGTTCATGCTGCTGGTGGCCGCGTTCATCGAAGCGTTCTGGTCGTCGATTGCCGAAGTGCCGGCGTGGGGCAAGTTCAGCGTGGCCGGCGTGCTGTGGGCCGGCGTGCTGCTGTGGCTGTGGCGCGGCGGGCGCGGAGGCGGCAATGCGCATTGACCGCCTGGACGTGGTGCTGCGCGCGCGCAGTGGCTGGGAAGCAATGGAGCTGGGCAGCGCCCTGTCGCGCCGCCACGCACGTGCGGTATGGGGCAGCTGGCTGCTGGCCAGTGCGCCGCTGTTCGTGATCTTCAACGCGTTGGGCTGGTGGCTGGATGCGTTCGGCTGGGCCTGGCTGGCGATGTGGTGGTGCAAGCCGCTGTTCGAACGCGCACCGCTGTACGTGCTGTCGCGCGGCATCTTCGGTGAGCCGGTGGGCGCGCTGGCAGCGCTGCGCGCGCAGCGCAGCTGGGGCAATGCAGGCTTCTGGGGCTACCTGGGCTGGCGCCGCTTCAGCGTGCTGCGCAGCCTGTGCCTGCCGGTGAACCTGCTGGAAGGCAACGCGCCGGCCCAGCGCGGTGCACGCCGCCGCGCCGTGGCGGCCGGTGCCGCAGGCGCCGCCGTCGTGCTGACCGTGGCCTGCATGGCCTTTGAAGGGGTGCTGGTGTCCGGTGCGATCGGCGCTGTGTTCATGTTCATGCCACTGGAGCTGATGTCCGAATCATGGCGTGCCGCATGGGACATGATCGGCCAGGACACGCCAGCCTGGGCGCAGCTGGGCTTCAACCTGGCGTGCTGGCTGGCATCGGTGCTGATCGGACCGTTCTATGTCGGCGCCGGCTTCGGCCTGTACTTGAACCGGCGTACGCAGATGGAAGCGTGGGACGTGGAGATCGCCCTGCGCCGCCTGCGCGAGCGGCTGCTGCCGGCAGCATCGACGCTGGCGCTGCTGCTGTGCCTTGCCCTGCCGCTGGCCTCCGCGCCAGTGCATGCGCAGGACGCGCAGACAGTCGCTGAGCAGGTCGGCGATGCCGAAGAGGACGAGGGCCGTGCGGAAGAACCCGCCACTGCGGCCAACGACCCGGCCAATACGCCGGCGATGATCTTCGGTGCGGCGCCGGTGGACACCGCCGGTTTCCGCCAGGCGGTGAACCGCGCCTATGAGGATCCGCTGCAGCGCCCGACCCGCCAGGTCACGCGCTGGAAGCCGATAGAACAGGCCGAGGAAAAAAAGAAGGAAGACAAGGCGCTGCAGAGCGACGGCAGCAGCAAGGGCGAGCGCAGCAACCGCAAGGCCGGCATTGCCTGGCTGGCGCGCCTGGCCGAGTGGGGCCTGTGGGGCCTGCTGGGCGTCCTGCTGCTGGTGCTGTTGTTGACCGCCCGTCTGTGGCTGCCGTGGCTGCGCGGCAGTGGCCGGCGCAAGGCCGAGGCTGCACCACAGGTGGTGGTGGAACAGGTGGAGTTGCCGGTCGTGCTGCCGCCGGACGTGGCCACCCAGGCCGGCCTGCTGTGGGACCAGGGCCGGCCACGTCAGGCGCTGGCCCTGCTGTACCGCGCCAGCGTACGCACCGTGGGCGAGCGCAGCGGCATCGCGCTTCCGCCCGGTGCCACCGAAGCGCAATGCCTTCGCGCGTCGCGGCGCATGCCCGATGCCACCGACCGTGACCTGTTCGCGCGCATCGTGCGCATGTGGCAGTACGCCGCCTACGGTGGCCGCCTGCCCAGCCGCGCCGATTTCGATGCACTGGCCGACACGCTGCGCCAGCAATACCGGTGGCTGGCATGAGCCCGCGCCTGTTCTGGTCGCTGTTGCTGGGCGGGCTGGTGCTGCTCGGCGTACCGCTGACGATCCTCTTTCTGCGCACGCATGAGCGGGTGACCGAGACCGTGCAGCTGCCGCCGCAGGGCGAAGCTGGCTACAACCCGCTGTACGTGCTTGGCCAGGCACTGCGCGCCGATGGCATCGACGTGCACTCGCGGCCGCGGCTGGACCTGCAGCAGATGGCGCTGGGTCCGCGCGATACGGTGGTGCTGCTGCAGGACAGCAGCGAACTGCCGGCACCGGCGGCCAGGGCCCTGCTGGCCTGGGTCGATGGTGGTGGCCATCTGCTGGTGCGTACGCCGCCACCCGCAGAGGACGACGCCAGCAGTACGCAGGGACCGCTGCTGGACCAGCTCGGCGTGGACAGCCTGTACCAGCAGAGCGACTGCCAGCCGTTCCACGTCATCGACGATCCCAGCCATGTGGAGTTCTGCGGTGGTCGCCGCTTCACGCTGGGCTTTGCCGCCCGTACACACGCCGAACGGCGTTGGGGCAACGAGCGCAACCTGGTGTTCGCGCGACTGCGCCACGGGCAGGGCAAGGTGAGCGTGCTGGCCGACATGGAGTTCATGCGCGGCGAGGTGGATTCGCCGGCAGCACGCCTGGCGTCGGCTGCGGGCAAGGCCAGCGACGGCCTGCACGATCTCTCGCACCGCGACCTGACCCGTTATCTGCTCGATCCGAACTACGGCAAGGGCACTTTCTGGCTGGTCTACGCCAGCCGCCCGCCGTCGCTGTGGGCGCGCCTGTTCTACCAGGGCTGGCCGGTGTGGGCGCCGCTGCTGCTGGCCCTGCTGGGCTGGCTGTGGGGCCGTTCGCAACGCTTCGGCAGCCGCCTGCCGTCGCCGGTGCTGGAACGCCGCTCGCTGCTGGAACACGTGCGGGCCAGCGGCGAGCTGCTGCTGCGCTTCGGCCACGGCGCGCGCCTGTACCACGCCGTGCTCGCCCTGTTCCTGCATCGCCTGCGCCTGCGCGCACCGGTGGCTGCAGCACTGGAGGGCGCCCCCCGCGAACAGGCCATCGCCGAACTGCTGAAGTGGCCGCAAGGCCGCGTTGCCAGCGCGCTCACGCCCCCTCCGCCGCACGATTCCTCCGCCCTGCGCGAGCGCATCCGCTTGCTGCTCCAGATGAGATCCCTGCTATGACCGAAGTCCCCGAGCTGCCGGCGGCCGCCAACGCCCGCCTGATCGAACGCGTCGATGCCATCCGCGATGCCGTCGGCCACGCCTTCATTGGCCAGGCCGATGTACTGGACCAGATCCTGGTGGCCCTGCTGGCCGGTGGCCATGTGCTGATCGAGGGCGTGCCCGGGCTGGGCAAGACCCTGCTGGTGCGGGCACTCGCGCAGGCGCTGGAGCTGGATTATGGCCGCGTGCAGTTCACCCCCGACCTGATGCCCAGCGACGTCAGTGGCCATGCGGTGTACGACCCGAAGAGCGAGAGCTTCAGGATCCGCCGTGGCCCGGTGTTCACCAACCTGCTGTTGGCCGACGAGATCAACCGTGCGCCGGCCAAGACCCAGTCGGCACTGCTGGAAGTGATGCAGGAAGGCCAGGTGACCATCGAAGGCAAGGCGTTCACCCTGGCGCCGCCGTTCATGGCGCTGGCCACGCAGAACCCGCTGGAGCAGGAAGGCACCTACCCGCTGCCAGAGGCACAGCTGGACCGCTTCCTGCTGAAGGTGCTGATCGACTACCCGCAACTGGAGGACGAGAAGCGCATGGTGACCGCGATCACCAGTGGCCGTGCCGCCAGCGATTTCGACCTGAGTCAGGTGCCGCGTGTACTGGGGGCTGGCGAGCTGCTGGAACTGCAGCGTGCGACCGCGGCGATCACCGTCGATGACGAAGTGATCGACTACGCGGTGCGGATTGTGGCGGCCACGAGGCAGTGGCCAGGCATCGCGGTCGGCGCTGGCCCGCGCGGCAGCATCGCGCTGGTGCGTGCCTCGCGCGCGCAGGCGGTGCTGGCCGGCCGTGACTTCGTCACGCCCGACGACGTGCGCGACATCGCACGCCCGGCGCTGCGCCACCGCATTGCACTGGCCCCGGAGCTGCAGATCGAAGGCCAGGACGCCGACGACGTGCTGGGCGCACTGTTGGCCAAGGTGGAAGCACCGCGCCGATGAGGCCTGCCCCGCTGCTGCTGGCGCTGCTGCTGGCCTGGGCCGGCCTGGGCGGCCTGGTGCTGGGCGGGTTGCTGCCGCGCTGGAGCTGGGCGCTGGCCGCCGTGGCCATCGCGCTGCCTGCGCTGTTCGACCTGTGGCGGCAGTCGCGGCGTCCGTCGCCGCAGGTACAGCGCGAACTGCCCGAAGCGCTGGCGCTGGGCGTGCGTCGCGAGGCGGCGCTGCGGCTGCAGGCCGAGCAATCGATGACGGTGCAGGTGTTCGACCTGGTCCCCGGCGGCTGGCCGCTGGAATCGCTGCCACGGCGCGTGCGCCTACGGGCCGGTAGCGCCTCCACGCTGCACTACCACCTGCAGCCGCTGCAGCGTGGGCACTTCCGCTTCGAAGGTGTGCACCTGCGCATGCGCTCGCCGTGGCGCCTGTGGTGGCAGCAACGCACGCTGCCGCCCGCACTGGACGTACGGGTCTATCCGAATTTCGTGCCGCTCACGCGCTTTGCGTTGTTCAGTGCCGACCAGGCCTCGCGGCTGGTCGGTGCACACGTGAAGCGCCGCCGTGGTGAAGGCACCGACTTCCACCAGATGCGCGAGTATCGCGTCGGCGACAGCCTGCGCCAGCTGGACTGGAAGGCCACCGCGCGTGCGCGCAAGCTGATCTCGCGCGAGTACCAGGACGAGAAGAACCAGCAGTTGCTGCTGATGCTCGACAGTGGCCGGCGCATGCTGGCCAGCGAAGGCGGGCTCTCGCACTTCGACCATGCCTTGAATGCCTCGCTGGTGGTGGCCTACCTGGCGCTGCGCCAAGGCGATGCCGCCGGCCTGTTCGCTGCCGGTGGCGAACGCCGCTGGGTCGCGCCGCAGCGCGGCATGGGCACGGTCGAGCACCTGCTGCGCGCCAGCTACGACCTGCAGCCACGCGCGGTGGCCACCGATTACCTGGCCGCTGCCACCGAGGTGTCGCTGCGCCAGCGCCGGCGAGCACTGGTGATGCTGGTCAGCAACGTGCGCGATGAAGACATCGAAGACCTGCTGGCGGCGGTGCGCCTGCTGCAGCGGCGCCACCTGGTGTGTGTGGCCAGCCTGCGCGAGCGCGAGCTGGACGGCGTACTGGAGGGCGACGTGCAGACGCTGGAGGACGCCACCCAGGCCGGTGCCACGGCGCTGTACCTGCAGCAGCGCGCGAAGGCGCACGAAGCGCTGCGCAGCGAGAAGGTGATGGTGCTGGACGTCACCGCCGACGCCCTGCCCGGCGCACTGGTGGAGCGCTACCTGGCGGTGAAGCGCGAAGGGCTGCTGTAACCCTGCGATTGATCGGAGCCGAGCATGGGCTCGGCTCTACAGACGGCCTGATTCCTGTAGCGCCGAGCCCATGCTCGGCTGCCGGCCAGCGGCCGGCACTACCTACCCCTGCAGCAAGCGCCGCTGCAACCGCTCCACCGCACGCTGCAGCAGCACCCGGTTGCAGGCCAGCTTCATCCACTGCGGCAGGCGCGAGAACATGGATCGATGATGGCCGCGACCCTCGCGCAGCGACGCGCCCGCGTAGTCGTGCAGTGCCTGCAGATGTTCGGCGTTGTAGGCCCACAGCAGGCCCGCGCGGGTCGATTCGACCAGGCGCAGCGGCAGACCGAAATGCGGATCGGCAGGCTCGGCGTCACGCAGGGGACGCGTCAGCACCGTGACCTCGGTGCTGCGATCGCACTGTGCGCATCGGGCGGGGAAGGAGGCAGGCGCGGGGATGCCGGCGGGAATCGGCCGACACACATGCAGCCACTGATGCCCGCAGAATCCACAGGGCTGGCGGCCCAGAACGCGGACCGCACCCACCCAGTCGCCGCTGTCCAATGCAGCGCTGCAAGCGGTGCAGCGGAAACGCGCGGTCCATCGATAGGGTTCCCAGCGGGCGATCACCCAACCGGGGGCATCGCAGCGGTGGCAACGCACCGCGACGCGGTCCGCGAAGGCCTGCAGGCTGCGCCCGTCATCGAAATGCCGGCCCGGCGCGGGCGTGGCACACCCATGCCGGCCAGGCCAACGCCGCACCGTCATCAGACGTAGATCCGCGTCGGCGCCTCGTCGACGATCGCGTGCGGCACGAACCGCGCACTGTCGCGGGTGATCGCGCTGTCGTCCTCGCGGATGCCGATGCCGCAGGCGTGGTCACCCACCACCCAGCTGCCGATCAGCGGGTAACCGCCTTCGAAGCGGGTCAACGGATGGGCGCGCTGGATGATCGCCGGGCCGTCGTAGGGACCGTCGCTGCGCTGGGTGCTGCCATCGGCCAGGTGCATCTCGATGTTGGCACCTTCGCGCGAGAACAGCGGCTTGCGCACCCAGCCCGACGCCAGCGCGCTGCCGTCATCGAAGTGCGCCTCCAGCAGGTTCGGATGGCCCACGTTGCGCTGCCACAGCAGCGGCAGGATACCCTTGTTGCTCAGCACCGCCTTCCAGGCCGGCTCCAGCAACTGCACGCCCGAGCCAGGCAGCGCGCGGCCGAACTCTTCGGCCATCAGGTCTTCCAGCGGGTACAGCTTGAACAGCGTGCCGATCACCGAATCATCCAGCGCGGTGAAGCGGCCGTCCTCGGACAGGCCGATGTCCTCGATCGCGATGGCCTGGCCATGCAGGCCGGCCTGCGACGCGCAGTCGCGCAGGTACTCGACCGTGCCGCGGTCTTCCTCCGAGCTTCCCACCGCGCTGAAGTACAGCGGCGGCGGCAGCTGCGTGGCCAGTTCGCCGAAGCGCTCGACCAGTGCCTCATGGATCGCATTGAACTGGTCGGCATGCTGCGGCAGGCGGCCAGCGTTGCGCTGGTCTTCCAGCCACTGCCACTGGAAGAAGCTGGCCTCGAACAGCGAGGTCGGCGTGTCGTAGTTCAGCTCGTACAGCTTGGCCGGACCGGTGCCGTCGTAGGCCAGGTCCAGGCGGCCGTAAAGGTGCGGCTGGCGCTGGCGCCAGCTGTCGGCGATCCAGTCGCGGTAATGCGACGGAATCGCCAGCTGGTCCATCAACCGCTCGCTGCCGATGACATCACCGACCAGATCCAGCGCCATCTGGTGCAGCTCGGCACTGGGGTCTTCGATGTCCTGTTCGATCTGGCGCAGGGTGAACGCGTAGTACGCGCTTTCATCCCAGTAGGGCTGGCCATCGATGGTATGGAAACGGAAACCCGCTTCCTCCGCGCGTGCCCGCCACTGGGCACGCTCGGCAATCCGGATGCGCTGCATGGGTCGATCAGCCGCCGTAGCTGCCGCTGGTGCTGCGGCGTGCGCTGGTGTTGCCGAAGCCACCACGGCTGGCAGTGACCGCACGGTTCGGTTCGCTGGTGACCGGTGCCAGACCGGCCTTGCCGGCGCCGATGCCGCTGGCGGTGTTCAGGCCACCGGTGCCGCCCGGTGCCGGGCGCGCCCAGCCAGCGTTCTTGTCCTGGTATGCCGGTGCCGACGCCGGCGCCTGCGGGGCGAGGCCGCCGCGGTTGCTCAGCATCTGCGACATGAAGAAACCCATCATCATCGGGCCGATGAACGAGGTGCCGGCCGAGGTGTGCTGCTGCACGCACTGCTCCGGCTTGTAATCCTTCTCGCAGGCTTCCTTGCTGGCGTACTTCGGCGCCGCATCGGCGGCCTGCTTCTGCGCTTCGGCAAAGGCATTGCGGCACGACGACGGATCACCGGTGGCCTCGGTGCAGGCCTCGACCGAGGTATACAGGCCTTCCTGCACCTTCACCTCCGGCTCCTTCTGGCAGGCGGTGAACAGCAGCGGCGCAGCGCTCATCAGCAGCAGCGCGGTGGTGCGGGAACGTTTCATGGCCTCATGCCCTGTCGACGGATCAATGCCCCAATGATGCCAAATCCTCACCAACAACCGGAATCGGCAAAGTGGGAAAGATGAACGGAATTTCATTTTCGTCGTTCCCCATCAGCCACGCATGACGTGGATCCATCGTGTCGACCAAGGTCGACACCTACCAACAGCCGCAGGAAACTGTCGAAGGCGGGGTGGGTCCCGCGGATAGCCCAGCTGATGCTGTTGAGGTTGCCGGCCAGCGGCCGGCACTACCGCGGGTGGAGGGCGCACGCCTGCCACTACCATGCCCGTGGTTT
>NZ_JAXBRE020000051.1:0-10468 GCF_047520985.2 Stenotrophomonas sp. BR163 | reverse complement strand
GTCCGGTTGCGGGGGCGTGAGCCGCATGGATGCGGCGACCGAGCTTACATGGACGTACTTGCAGCGTCCCCCGCAACCGGACCCACCCCGCCATCCCTCAGCAGGCCCGCTGTTGCTGTTGCTGTTGAGGTTGCCGGCCAGCGGCCGGCACTACCCGCGGATGCCGGGTGCAACCCGGCCGCAAACCCCATCCCTCAAAGCGGCAGCTGGGTCGTCTGCTTGATCCGCTGCATCGGAATCTCGGTCTTGGTGTTCTGCACGCCGGCGATCCGGTTCAGGTGCTGCATCTGGAACTGCCGGTAGGCATCAAGGTCGGCCACCGCCACCCGCAGCAGGAAATCGCAGTCACCGGCCATCAGATGGCATTCCAGCACTTCCGGGAAAGACTTGATGCTGTTGATGAAGTGGTTGGTGGTGTCCTCGTCCTGCCCGCGCAGCCACACCCGCACGAACACCGTGAAGCCCCGCCCCACCTTGGCCTCGTTCAACAAGGCCACATAGCGGTCGATGTAGCCGCCCTCCTCCAGCAGACGCACCCGGCGCAGGCAGGCCGACGGCGACAGCCCGACCAGCCGGGCCAGCTCCAGGTTCTGCAGGCGGCCATCGCGCTGCAGGGCGTCGAGAATGCGGCGATCGAGGTTGTCGAGCTGGTACTGCATGGAATTTCACCCGTTTCGCTTCTGGCCGCATGAAATATCAATCATCCAGAATCAAGTGGCATCAACGCAACCCGATTTCGTGATTGGACCGCTAGCATGGGCCACCCCCATCTTGTTGTGCCGTTCCATGGACGCCCGTACCACCCTCCCCCCGCCCGCCACCTGCGATACCGCCCCGCGTGCCGAATTCCTGCGCGGCCTGCGCGCCGCCGTGCCGGTGATGATCGGCTTCATTCCGTTTGCCCTGGTGCTCGGTGCGCAGGCGGCCCAGAAGGGCCTGAGCGCACTGGAAGTACCGCTGATGACCGGTCTCAACTTCGCTGGCGGCTCGGAGTTCGCCGCCGTCGAACTGTGGACCTCGCCACCGCACATCGCGCTGATCGTGGCCATCACCGCCCTGGTCAACAGCCGCCACCTGCTGATGGGCGCCAGCCTGGCCCCACTGCTGCAGCACCTGCCGCGCCGTCGTGTGCTGCCGGCGCTGTTCTTCATGTGCGACGAGAGCTGGGCGCTGGGTGTGGCCGACGCGCGTCGCCGTACCCTCGGTTTCAGCCTGGCCTACTACCTGGGCGTGTCGGCCGGCCTGTACACCGTCTGGGTGGCCTGCACCGCACTCGGCGCAATCGTCGGCCCGATGCTGGGCGACATCCACGCCTATGGCTTGGACATGGCCTTCCCCGCCGTGTTCCTGGTGCTGCTGCGCGGCATGTGGCAGGGCATGAAGGCTGCGCGGCCGTGGCTGGTCAGCCTGGTCGTCGCCGCCGCCACCTACCTGCTGATCCCGGGCGCGTGGTACGTGGCCAGCGGCGCACTGGCCGGCCTGGCCGCAGCCTGGCTGCTGGCGGAGGACGCAGCATGATCTTCAATGGCTTGATCCACTGGACTTCAGCACTGACCATCGTGCTGATGGCCGCCGCCACCTACCTGACCCGCATCGCCGGCTTCCTCGCGCTGCGTAACCGCACGCTGAGCAAACGCGCAGTGACGGTAATGGAAGCCGCGCCGGGCTGCGTGCTGATCTCGGTGATAGCCCCGGACTTCGTCGCCGACAAGCCGGCCGACCTGGCCGCACTGGCGATCACCCTGCTGGCCGCCACGCGGCTGTCGATGCTGCCGACGGTGCTGATCGGCGTCACCTCGGCCGGACTGCTGCGCTATCTGATGGGCTGACGCGCCCGCGACTTCCCCACATGGTGTGACTGCAGGCGCAAGCGTCGCCATTGCGCGACCTGCGCATGTCTCTGGTGCATCGAATGTGACCCGGAGCCAACCACCGCAGGTGTTTGAAACAATTCCGATTGCCTGATCGAGCCAGCGTCGATACGCATTGAGTACCGAGCCAGCGGGTTGAGCTGATCGGTCAATCGATGTCAAACCTGGAGAGTACCAATGAGCAATCTACGAGCTATCGTGGCGGCAATCGGTATCACCCTCATCTCTGCTGGCTGCGGGCCAACGGAGTGGCAGTTGAGCGCATCGTGCGAAGAAACCAAGAAGTGCCGGATAGAAGGCAGGATTGGAGGCAAGATCGGCGGAGGCGAACGTGATGGCCTATCTTGGTTCGAGCGAATTCTGCTGGCGTCGACATCAGAAGTGCCAGATGCCGCTCAGTTCGAAATCGACGTCTCGGGTTCATCCATAGCCTTCCCAGCTAATGGATCTGTAACCCTGCTGCTGCATGATGGCCGGCAAGGAGCCACCATCGCCGCCAAGCAGTTCCAATGGCATCGAACAGGAACCGTCCTCCGGCTTGTTGATCCGGATGCCGCGAACGCTTGGGCCGCATCTGCGTCCGGTCCAGCGACCGAGTTGAGGTACGACCTTGCAACATTCGATGTAGGTGCAGCCCCTGGACCAAATACCATCGCGGCGGCCTCTCGATACGGCGGAGCCACCAAAGCGGTTTCAGTCTCGGACTTTCAGGTCTGTACGAAGTATCCATCGCCATATCAATGCGGGCTGCCCCCCTGATGCAGCGCCGTCAGCCCAAGCGTACCCAACCGGGCTCCGCCCTCGCGCTCTATGCTGGGCTGACGGCAATCCTTCTGGCCACAAGTGCGTGCCAATCCATCCAACTGCCTCCCCGGGACCTGGTCAGTCCCGATGGAGGGTATGCCACCCTGCTGCGAGGCCCATCCTCACATCTGAAGATCAGCACAGTGTCGGTGCTACCCGGCCCGGAAAGCTCGGAGTATCCCAATCGGTCCATCGAGTGCGGGTGGTCATCCGTCGCAACTCGACTTCTCTGGGCAGATGGAGCGCTTTCGGCCATGCAAGCATCACAGCTCTGCGAGGCCGCTGCACGATCCGCTGGACTGCCGCTCCAGGCCAATGGGCAGGAACGGACGCCTGTGCATTATCAGCTCACGATCGTAAGTGACGGAGGCGGCATCTGGCGACAACTGCCAGGACCAGAGCGGCCGGGCCAGGTGGTCAGCTTCTGGTTTCCCTCCAGCCCGGACGCTGATTCGCTGCGCAGGCGCGTGATCGCCACCACCGCTCATGAGTTCCAGCATATCGCCACCGCATTGTCAGGGCAGCCTCGGCGCGGCCGGCAACGGGAACCAGTCGCCTATCTGGCTGGCGCATGTGCGCAGTTACTGATCGAAGGCACCCTTGCGCGCGCGAACCTCCCGGGCGGACACGATCCGCGAGCTGATCCATTCCTGCCATCTTCAGCCAGACGCTCCGCGCACGCGGGCAGTACGACCGGGGCAGCACTGCTGCGGTTCTTCGGTGACGCAGACACCTTGCACATCAATGAGGGAGGTCGCCACCTCGTGCAGCATTGCCACGAGACGATCGGCTTTCCCCTGCAGCAGTGAACGCTCCCTGCGACACCCGGTCGCAGCCCTTCGCGCCACCCGCTTGACCAATGTCAAACCGCCCGCTGCCGTGCGGGCGTATCTCTATGCAGGACCCGAACACGCCGGCGTTACCGGCATCCACAAGGACCCTGCAATGAGCTACACCCCCGACAACGCCCAGCTGCTGAACGCCATGCAGAACGTCATGGTGATCTCCACCACCGACCTGCAGGGCAACATCACCTACGCCAATGACCTGTTCTGCACGCTCACCGGCTTCGCCCGCGAGGAACTGATCGGCCAGCCGCACAGCATCGTGCGCCACCCGGATGTGCCCAAGGCGGTCTACAAGGACATGTGGGACACCATCAAGGCCGGCAAGACCTGGACCGGCATCGTGCCCAACCTCGGCAAGGGCGGCGTGCTCTACGTAGTCGACACCACCGTGCAACCGCTGTTCGACGGCGACGGCAACATCACCTCCTACATCAGCATCCGCCGCGTGGTGAACGACCTGATGCAGAACTACGACCTGGTCGAGTTCAGCAAGGAAAAGTTCGACGACTTCTACGAGGCCGCGTGAAAGCCCTCCCGACCAGTACGCCCTTCAGCCGCCTGCTGGTGGGTTTCGCGTCCGAGTCGGGCAATGCCCGCGCCCTGGCCCAGCGCTTGGGCGCGGACCTGCAGCCGCACGCGCCGCAGGTGCTCCCGTTCAACGACATCGACGTGGCCAGTCTCGGCCACGGCGATGTGCTGCTGGCGATTTCCAGCTCGTTCGGCGATGGAGAACCGCCGGCCAATGGCGAGCGGTTCTTCGAAACCCTGCGCCAGACCCCGACGCTGAGCGGCCTGCGCTATGCGGTGTTCGGCCTGGGTGACACCGGCTACCCCAGCTTCTGTGGCTTCACCAAGGCGCTGGATGCTGCGCTGAGCGAGCGCCAGGCGCAGCCGCTGCTGCACCGCGTGGACGCCGACCTGGGTTACGAGCAGTTCTTCCAGCAATGGCGGCCGGTGCTGGGCCAGGTGCTGGAGGGCGACCTCAACGCTGGCCACGACCTGCACCTGCAGGTCACCGCCTATGGCGAAGACAATGCCTTTGCCGCGCGCATTCTCGAACGCCGCCGCTTGAACAGCAGCGACCCAGCTGCCTGGCACCTGCAGCTGGACATTGCCGGCAGTGGCATGGCCTACCGCGCGGGTGACACCCTGCACGTGGTGCCGGAGAACGATCCTGCCCTGCTGCAGGCATTGGCTACCTGGTACGGCGACAGCACCGCCGTGGCCGCCCTGCACGACCGCGAGCTGCGCCTGCTGAGCAAGGGCGTGCTGCGCGAACTGGCCAGGCTCAGCGGCAGCGAGGGATTGAAGCGCCTGTTGAAGGTCAGCCAGAAGTGCGAGCTGGACGCCTACCTGCATGGCCTGGACCTGCTGGACGTGCTGCAGGACCACGCCACGCCGGACGGCGTGCCGCTGGCCCGGCTGCGCGAGCTGCTGTCACCGCCGCTGCCGCGCGCTTATTCCATCGCCTCTCACCCTTGCGACGACCAGCTGAGCCTGTGCGTGCGCGAAGTGCGCTACACCCTGCGCAACCGCGAGCGCTTCGGCACCGCCACCGGCAGCCTGCTGCACGGCGGCGACCACGCCCGGGTGTACTGCCGTTCCAACCCCGGCTTCCACCTGCCCGATACCGGCCAGGCACCGCTGCTGCTGGTCGGCACCGGCACCGGCATCGCACCGTTGATGGGCCTGCTGCAGGAACTGCAGGCCAACGGCTGCGCACGCGAGGTGCACCTGGTGTTCGGCGAGAAGCACAGCCAGCACGACTACCTCTACCGCGACCAGCTGCAGGACTGGCACACGCGTGGCGTGCTCGCCGGCCTGCATACCGCGTTCTCGCGCGATGGCGCCGAAAAGGTCTATGTGCAGCATGTGCTGCAGCAGCGTGCCGCCGAAGTGCGCGATGTCCTGGCCCGCGGTGGGCACCTGTACCTGTGCGGCAACAAGAGCCACCTTGAATGCGCGGTGCGCGAAGCCATCGATGCCATCGGTGGCGAAGGGAATTGGGACGCGTTGCGGGGCGAAGGCCGCACGCACTGTGAGTTGTATTGATCCGTAGATCCTGTAGAGCCGAGCCCACGCTCGGCTGCTGCTGGCGGTGTCGCGCAGAGCAGCCGAGCATGGGCTCGGCTCTACAGATGCAGGTCAATCGCCGACGATACGGCCGTCCACCATGCGCGCCACCTGCTGGCCGAACATGGCCACGTCCTGCGGATCGTGGCTGATCAACAACAACGGGATGCCGGTCTTGTCCAGCACCGCCTCCAACTCCTGGCGCAGGTGCTGGCGAAGGTCATGATCCAGTGCGGAGAACGGCTCATCCAACAGCAACGCCTGCGGTTGCGTCACCAGCGCCCGCGCCAGTGCGGTGCGCTGGCGCTGCCCGCCGGAAATCTGCGAGGGCAGCAGATCACCCACCGTGTCGATGCGGAATGCCTGCAACCACTGCTCCACCGCATCGAAGCGCTGGCCCACGCGCGGATTCAACCACCCCTTCTCCAGCCCGAACGCCACGTTCTGGCGCACGCTCAGGTGCGGGAACAACGCGTAATCCTGGAACACATAGCCCAGCTGGCGGTGCTGCGGCGGCAGATCCACACCGGTGGCCGCATCGAACAGGGTCTGCCCCTGCACGCGCACATGACCCTGGCCCGGCCGCAGCAGCCCGGCCACCGCCTTCAAGGTCAGGCTCTTGCCCGCGCCCGAAGGCCCGAACAGCACCACCTGGCGCTGCGTGCACTGCAGCGATACATCCAGCACGAATTCCTGGCCGGCCGCCTGCAGGCGGCGCTGTACCTGCAGGTCAAGCCACATGGCGCAGCTCCCGGCGACGCCCGCCCACCAGCCGCGCGGCCAGCAACAGGATCACGATGCAGACCACCGAGGTCAGGATCACCAGCGCATTGGCCTTGCCGTCCTGGCCGGCCTGCACCGCCTCGTAGATGGCGATCGACAGCGTCTGCGTGCGGCCAGGAATGCTACCCGCCACCATCAGCGTCGCGCCGAATTCGCCCATCGCGCGCGCAAACGCCAGCAGCAGGCCGGCAAGAATGCCACGCCACGCCAGTGGCAGCGTGATGCGGAAAAACACCGCCACTTCGGACACACCCAGCGTGCGTGCGGCCTGCTCCAGCTGCCTGTCCACTTCCTCGAACGCCGCGCGTGCCGGCTTGAACACCAGCGGCAACGAGGCCACCGCCGCAGCGATCACCGCCGCCTGCCAGGTGAACACCAGGTTGATGCCGAACCACGACTGCAGCCACGCGCCGATCGGGCCGTTGCGACCGATCAGCACCAGCAGGTAGTAGCCGAGCACCGTCGGTGGCAGCACCATCGGCAGGGTCAGCAGCGAATCCAGCAGCTCGCGGCCGGGAAAGCGCCGCCGCGCCAGCAGCGCGCCCAGCGCCACGCCCAGCACCAGATTGATCGCGGTGGCCCAGCCGGCCACCTTCAGCGACAACGCCAGCGCGCTCCAGTCCAGGTCCATGCCTCAGGGCTTGCCGAACCCGTGCCTGGCCAGGATCGCCTGGCCCTGCGGCGAACGCACGAAGGCAGCGAAGCGCCTGGCTTCCGCCGGCTGCGTACTGGCCTTGGTCACCGCCAGCGGATACGCGATGCGCCCGGACACCGGCACCGCGAACGCACGGCGCACCCGTTCGGGCATCGCCTGCGCGTCGGTGGCATAGACGAAGCCGGCATCTACTTCACCGCGCGCCACGTAATCCAGCGACTGGCGCACGTTCTGCGTCGTGATGATCCTGCCTTGTACCAACGGCCACAGCCCGGCCGCTTCCAGCGCGCCCTTGGCGTAGCGGCCGACCGGCACGCTGTCCGGGTTGCCCAGTGCGATGCGCTGCACACCGGCACCGGCCAGGTCCTTCAAGGTACGCGGCGCCGCCTTGGCCTGCGGCGGCGCCACCACCCACAGCGCGTTCACCGCGAACACCTCACGAGTGCCGGGCGCGAGCAGGGCCCGCTGCTGGGCCTGGTCCATGGTGGTTTCGTCGGCCGAGGCGAACACATCCACCGGCGCGCCACGGCCGATCTGCTGCAGCAGCACGCCGGACGCGGCGAAGTTGAAATCGACCTTGGTTCCCGGATGCGCCATTTCGTAGGCCGCGCCCAGTTCACGGAAGCTCTCGGTCAGGCTCGATGCCGCCGAAACGGTCAGCGTGGCCGCCCAGGCCGGCACCGTGGCCAGCAGTCCCAGCAACAACAGCCCCGCTCGCATCATGGGTCGGCCCTCGCTTGCCTGATCAGTCCAGTCCGGATTCCCGGGCCACGGCCAACGCCGCCAGCCGTTCGGGTTGCAGCAACAGCATCTCACGTTGGTTCACCGCAATCACACCCTCGTCGCTCAACCGGCGCAGCACCCGGCTCACCGTCTCCGGCGCCATCCGCAGGTAGTTGGCGATCTCGGTACGGGCCATGCTCAGGTTGAAACGGGTGGCAGAGAAACCGCGCCGGGCATAGCGCTCGGAAAGATCCAGCAGGAACGCCGCCATGCGCTCCTCGGTGCGATGGTTGGCCGCCAGCGTAGCGACCTTGCCGATCTCCGCACTGAGCAGGCTGAACAGCCGCGCCTGCAACCCCGGCATGCGCGTGGCCAGCAGGCTCAATCGCGGAAACGAGATCCGGCACAGGTAGACCGTATCCAGTGCCACCGCATTGCAGGGGAAGCGCGCGCCATGGATGGCGTTGAGCCCGATCACCTCGCCGGGCAGGCTGAACCCCAGTACCTGCTCGTTGCCCTGGCTGTCATCGACGAAGGTCTTGACCATGCCCGCCCGGACCGCTGCGATCGAATCGAACGGATCGCCGGCACGGAAGAGATAGTCGCCAGCCTGGAACGGACCGACGTGGTCGACCAGCACATGCAACTCGCCCAACGCAGCCTTGTCGTAGCCCTGCGACATGCAGGCGTCCGAGAACGCACAGGTACTGCAGAAGTGCAGCGCGTCGCCGTCATCGGCCGCCGCCGGATTGGGCGTGGCCGGTCGGGACGCAGAGGGAGCGGAGGGGTTCAGGGGCATTGCAGCAACGCAGGAACGAAGGCCCCCATCATACGACAGCGCGCCACACGGCCCTGCGCACCATGCGCCTACTCCGGCGCAGGTTCAGCACGTCGCTGCGGGCCACGCTGCCGCATGCTGTCGCGCACGTCCACATCGAACTGCAGCTGCAACATGCTGTCGTCATCCAGGGCGATACCGAAGCCCAAGCCATCCCGGCAGGGCAACCGCCCCGCCAGCGACTCAACGGCTTGGCGCGGCAGTACCAACCGGCAGAATGTACCGCCATCGAGCAGCACCGCCTGATCGCCGGCATGCAGCGACAGCGCTACGCCCCAGCCGCCGCTGCCGCCGAAGCGGGTCAGGTTCTCGAGTGACTCGCCGGCCAGCAAGCGTGCCAGCTCTTCCTCATCCACGCGCAGGCGCATCGATTGCTGTTGCAGCTGGACCTTCATGCTGTGATGGACTCCCACTCTGATGGCGTATTGCAGTTCAGCAGCAACGCCTGATCCTCGGGTGCCAATGGCAACCGGGTCACGCCCAGGCGTTCCTGCAGGGCGCGCAGTGAACGTCGCGCCATCGGATCATTAATCAAGTCCCGCAGCACGCGGCGGCAATGATCATCGATCTGCAACCGCATCGGCAACGGTTCATCGTCGAATACCGTGCAGGCGGTGTCTTCTGACAGACCCAGTCGCTGCAGCAGTGCCGGGCTCACTCGTGGCGTATCCACCGGCACCACCCAGGCCGGCCCGTCAGGCATCTGCATCGCCACGCTGTAGAGGCCGCCCAGCGGCCCGCAACGTGCCACGCGGTCCGGCACGCCGCCAAACGCGGGGTAGTCACCGCTCACCCACACTCGCCCGGCGCCCGCCTGCTTCAACACGCCGCGCATGTGTTCCAGCAGGGTGCGGCCCTGCCAGGGCAGCAGCGCCTTGTCGCGGCCCATCCGGCTGGACAGGCCACCGGCCAGCACGATGCCGTTGATGCTCATCGCAGTAGAGCCACGCCATGCGTGGCTGCGTCGGCCGGATTCATCGGGAACGCCTCATCCACGCATGGCGTGGATCTACTGGACCCGGCGCCCCCCGAAGGGCGCGGTCAATGCCCGTGGTCATGTGTGTGGTCGTGGGAGTGCGAAGCTTCGCCGTCCGCATGGCACAGGCTGCAACCCTCGCTCCACGCGCTGTCGCCGTCCTCGTAATGCTCCTGCTTCCAGATCGGGCACTGGTGCTTCACCACCTCGATCAACTGCCGGCACGCGCGGAACGCCTCGTCACGGTGCGGGCTGCCGGCGGCCACCACCACCGCCACATCGCCGATGCCGAGCCGGCCCTTGGCATGGGCCACATACAGCTTCAGCTTCGGCCCGAACGTGGCTTCGACCTCGGCGGCCAAGCGCTTGAACTCGTTCAGCACCAGCGGCTCGAACAGGTCGTAGGTGATCCCGGTCACCCGCCGGCCCACATTGACGTCGCGCACCTTGCCGATGAACACATCGATGCCGCCAAAGCCCGGATCGGAGACCGCCGCGATGCCCTCGGCCGGATCAATCGCCGCCTGCGCGCGGTCCACCAACTTGGCGATGATCGTCTCGCTCATCGCTCAGCCCCCGCTCACCGGCGGCAGGATCGCCACCCGGCCATCGTCGGGCAGCGCCTCGTGGTCGCGCAGCACGCGTTGCTGGTCGGCGAACGCCGAGTAATCCAGCAGGCCGGCGCGGAAACCCGGCCAACGCACCGGCAGCAGCTCACGCAGCGCCTGGCGCAGATCGGCCACGGTGCCACCGGCCACATCCACGGCAATCTCGCGGCTGGCATCCAGATCGGAAAACGCACCGAACAACTGCAGATTTACCTGTTTCATCACGGCTCCTGGCTCATCAGCTGCACCGGGTCATGATGACCCCAGCCCTGCACACGCACCGGCGTGC
>NZ_JAXBRE020000050.1:0-15820 GCF_047520985.2 Stenotrophomonas sp. BR163 | reverse complement strand
ACGCCACGAATCGCAGATTTGAAAGTGAACAGGAAAGTCAATGAAATCAACGATCTACCAACACCACCTCCGCGCCAGTGCTAGCTTTTCGTACCGTCACTTATTGCACTGAAAACGAGGAGACCCCAACAAGTCCGGGCAGTTGGCACACCGGCTGATGTACGTCGATCTGGTGATCCTGGATGAACTGGGCTACCTGCCGTTCACGCAGTCGGGCGGTGCGATGCTGTTCCACCTGCTCTCCAAGCTCTACGAGCGAACGAGCGTGGTGATCACCACCAACCTCACCTTCTCGGAATGGAGCAGCGTCTTCGGCGACGCCAAGATGACAACCGCCTTGCTCGACCGCCTCACGCACCACTGCCACATCGTGGAGACAGGCAATGAGAGCTGGCGATTCAAGCACTCCAGTGCCGCTGGCGCGGCACCGTCCAAGCCACGTGCAAAAGCTCAGAAAGGAGATCGAAAAGCAGCAGACCCGATAGACTTATCCACAACCGAGTAGCCAGAACATCCATCAACCCAGTGGCTCAGTATTCGACGTGATCACTGGCTCAGTTGTGCTGATGAATCAACAGGCACGTATCGTTTTTCCTAACAGCGCACCCGTCCTTGATGGACGGCTCCGAAGATACATCTCAAACAGTCCACAAACCGTCTACTAAAGCCATTTGAACCAGCGAAAGACCGCTACCAACCCAACACTCATTAGTAAGCAAAGACCTACCAACACCCAGAAGCCATTGGTGGCATCTGCGAACGGCAGTCCCAGAAGATTGGCGCCAAACAGGCCAGTGACAAAGTTCAAGGGCAAGAAGATTGTGGATACCACGGCAAAAACATAAGAGCTTTGATTCAGCTGTCGCTCCTGAATGCGGTTTGCCTGGTCACTGAGGATATCGATACGGTCACGCAAATTCTCCAGCGTTTCGAGCAACCGCAACAGCTGGTTCAGGTGCTCCTCCAGTCGGCCTCGGTGATTTATATTCAGCGGCGGGACGACGAGAGTTGTCAACGTTTGAAGAACGGCTCGCTGGGGGCCAAGATGACGAAGAAAGCCAGAGATCGCGGTCTGGGTATTGGCCATGCTCGGGCATGCCGCTTCCGTCTGGTGCTGAACCAGAAGGCCGCCGATCAGATCCACCCCATCCTCCAGCATCTCGACCTGCTCGGAAACTTCCGCGAGGTGCTCTTCGATGAGATCGCAAAGGAAGTCACCTGGCGTTGCAGGGCCGCGCCCCTGAGAGATGTCTTCTGCAAGTTCGAGGATGGGATCCACATCCTCCTCGCGGGTCGTGATAACCCGACGCTCATCAATCCAGATTCGCATGGACACCATGTCCTCTGGATGCCCCACTCCATCAGCTCTCAGATGCATCGCTTTGAGCAGAACCATCACACCCTGCCCGTGGACGCGCAACCGCGACCGGGTATCTTCAGAGACCATCGCTGCGGCGATCAGCTTGTCCAGGCCGGTCGCGCTCGAGAGAAAACCTTCCGTCTCGCGGTGGTGGATGCACATGTGCAACCACGACGCACCGCCGGTCATCTGGAGAAGATGGAGGAACCCAGGCGTACGCTCTGCTTCGATCATGGCTCTCAGCCCACGGTGGATTCAACGTCAAGGTTAACGGTATCTCCAACCCGTAGCACGCCACCTACGACGATCCGTGCCGTGGCGCCCCCGTGACCACGCAGCGCGGCGTAACCGCCTTCACCGAGCTCGTCCTCCATGCGTGAACAAGGAGGACATGGCCCCGTGATTTCAATGCGGACCGAACCGCCAATTCGCCAGACAAAGCGCTCTTCCCGGAAAGGTGAATGCATCGCGGCGATGTTGATCCCCGAGATCACGAGGTTGCGCCGCAAACGCTCCGGGGCAATTGGGGCTTGCCCCGTCCAGACCCCGAGCAAGCTGAGGTGCTCAGCCTGGATCAGACTCAGCTCGCGATGGCGTTGCGCATCCGACTGACGAAGCCGCAGGGAGCGGTGATCGCCAATCAGCCCGAGACCCGGTTCGGCCCTGGCCTCCTGCACGGACACAGCGTCCTTGAGGCGATCCGGGCGCAGAACGATGGCACCAAGTCGACCTGTGCCATGAAAGCGCCGGACCAAGTCGCGCAGCGTGCCGCCCATCGTTCAGACTCGAATGAGGTGCATCACAAGACTTCCTCTATGTGCAGTTCGCGTTGCCGGAAGCTGACAACATCACCGGCTCGGGCATCTGCGATCGCTGCGTAGATGGGCGCCTGGGTGGAAATTCCCATGTAGGTGTTGCCGTCGCACTGGAAGGCATCGCTAGCAACCGCAATCACGAACCAACGCCCGTCGATGCGAACCACGGCGCCTGTCTCCACCGAATCCCGGGGACCGAAATCGATCTGACGTAAGACTTCCAGGGCCTCCTGATGATCGTGAATGGGGCATTCGAACGCCTGCGCCAGAGCGGCATTGTTGACGGCCCGCGACGCCGCATCGCTTTCACTGGGTTCATCTCCGCGGCCCGCCGCACCAACCAGGTATTGTGCATAGGCCTGTTCAGCAAACCGCAGGCGCCCTTCGGCAAGGTCCAGCATGGTCTGGCGCAAATGGATCTTGTTGCTCATTCAGGCTCCTATGTCAGGTCGACGTTTGTTGCGTTGGGGTGAACGGTAGGCGGTGCCAGACTGTGAGGGCGTACCAGCCTCGGGGGTCGGTCAGGGTGCAGGTGTTGTCAAACCCGCTTTGGGCTGCGAGGTGTTCAATAGAAGCCATCGTGTACTTCTGAGATTGCTCCGTGTAGATGGTCTCGCCGGCAAGGAAAACGAAACCTCGGTCGAGGGTCTTGCTGTTGACCACCTGGTCCACCTGGCTAACCAGAAAGCTCCTGGCCACGTGTTCCAGCGGACAGTAGCTGGCGTAATGACGAAATTTCGCAAGATCGAAGTCCATGCCCAACTCGCGATTCAACCGTGTCAGCAGGTTCAGATTGAACGCAGCTGTCACGCCTTGAGAGTCGTCGTAAGCTGCGCGCAGCATGGCCGGGTCCTTGACCAGATCCAGACCAAGCAGCACAAGGTCACCCGGGCGCAAATTCGAATGCACTCGCTGCAGCAGCTTGACGGCACCGTGTTCGTCCAGGTTGCCCAGATTGCTGCCCAGTAACATTGCAACCTGGCGTCGCCCTTCGGCGACCTGAGGCCAGTGCTCGAAGTAGTCTCCCAGCACCGGCTCGATGGCCATGCGGGGGAGGTACGTGTCAAAGCGGCGGCTCAGATCCGCTAGTGCGCGTGCGGACACATCCATAGGCCTGTAAATGCAGTCCACGTCACGTTGTGCCAGTGCCTGGCACAACGACAGCGTTTTGGCCCCGTCGCCGCTGCCCAGTTCAATCAAATCGATCGGGCTGCACCGAGGGTCTATCCACCGGGAAAGTTCGTCCGCTCGTGAACGCAGGAGCTCGTGCTCAAGGCGTGTGAGGTAGTACTCTGGCAGCGCCATGATCTGCTGAAACAGGCGCGAGCCTTCGTCGTCGTAGAACCAAGCGGATGAGAGCGCCTTTTGTGGTCGCGTCAACCCTTGCAGAACATGCTCTGTCAGTCTGTCCCGATCAGTCATGCCGACTCCCGCGAGCGAACAGGACGAATCCCCGTGAACTGCCAACGCAACGGAGCGTGAAAGAAGTTCCGGTATGTCAGACGGGCGTGGCCCGGTGATGTGGCCCAGGATGCTCCGCGCAAGACCTGCTGGTTTACCATGAACTTCCCGTTGTATTCCCCCACCGCGCCCTCGCTGCGGGCAAAGCCAGGATAGGGCTGATAGGCACTGCGCGTCCATTCCCATCGACGTCCCCA
This sequence comes from Stenotrophomonas sp. BR163, assembly GCF_047520985.2. NCBI lineage: Bacteria > Pseudomonadati > Pseudomonadota > Gammaproteobacteria > Lysobacterales > Lysobacteraceae > Stenotrophomonas > Stenotrophomonas sp. BR163. Next base: position 11,987 of record NZ_JAXBRE020000050.1, on the reverse strand, counting down.
GTCGAGCCGGCTTGCCGCTGCCTCCCACTCGAACTCGGTGGGCAATCGCCACCCCGCCCACTCGCAGAAGGCATGTGCCTCGTAGTAACTGACGTGGGAGACTGGCGCCTGGCTACTGAGAGGCGCCACACCCTGGAGCGTGTAGTGACTCCATCCGTGAGGCTGGGCTGGGTCGGGCAGCCAGTACATTGGCGCACGGTGTTCGAGCGTTTGCACCCAGTCCCAACCTTCTGCATGCCAGAGCGAATGGCGCTGATACCCTCCGTCGCGCATAAACTGAAGGTATTCATCATTGGTGACAAGCGCCACACGGATGTCTACCCCTTGAATGAGCGCCAAATGCGATGGCGACTCGTTATCGAAGGCGAACCCTGGCCCCTGGTGGCCGATGCGAATCGTCTGCCCGTCGACGCTCAGCCAATCGTTCAGGGGTGGGCAGGTGCCATCGTGTTCGGCCGTCACATCTTGCGGACCGATGCCCTGAGGGTCATACGCCGGATGCAATGGGTTGTGGCCAAGGATGTACTTGATGTCTGTGATCAGCAACTCCTGATGCTGTTGTTCATGCTGCATGCCCAGCTCTACCAAAGCCGCGACTGCGGGCTCCAGTGGTTCCTTCAGCAGACGATGCATGGACTCGTCCACATGCGCGCGGTATGCCATCACCTCAGCCACCGTCGGGCGACTCATGCTCCCTCGCCGAGGGCGTGCCAAGTGAGCGCCCTCAGATTCGTAGTAGCTGTTGAACAGGTAGCCATACAGAGGATGGAACAGTCGATAGCCCGGCTGTTGTAGCGCGAGAACAAAAGTCTCGAAGAACCACGTGGTGTGAGCCAAGTGCCACTTCGGTGGACTGACGTCGGAAACCGGTTGAGGGACATGGTCCTCGGCACTCAGAGGAGCACACAGCCGTTCGCTGCGTGAACGGACAGAGACGTATCGGGTCAGGAGAATTTCTTCAGGTGTCATGGCAAGTAAGAACAAAAAGTGCTTCAACTTCCGAAACGCTCAGTGCGGATGGAGACCTCTGGCACATTCAGCCCGGTGACCATATGAACGATGGACTCGACAAAGTCATTGCGCCCGCAGATAAAAACTTGTGCGGATTCGGTCGCCACATTGCCCAACTGCTGCAAAGCCCAGGCAACATCGGCTTCAACAATGCGGCCAACGTGGTCCTGCACACGCGGGGCACAGGTGTCCCGCGAGAGAGCTAGTCGGGTGCGAAACCGTGGAGTAAACGCTTCCCATCGCTGCAGGGTTGGCCAGAGCAACACTTCTTCCAGATGGCGTGCGGCAATCAACAACGTTGTATGCGCTAGGCTGTATGCACCCACGCGTTGCGCTGCCATGGACAAAAGGGGAACGACGCCAGATCCTCCCCCAATCAGCAAGGCTGGTCGTGTGTTCGACTCGTCAAGCACAAAATGTCCTCCAACTGGTCCGAGGATTTCAATCGTTTCGTCGTGCTGGGCCTCATCGTGAAACCAGGTGGATACTTCGCCATCGTCCAAACGCTCAATGCCCAGTTCATAGAGCCCAATACGTTGAGGAGGAGAGAGGAGTGAGTAGCTCCGTTGTGCCTGATAGCCGTCTTCTGCTGTCAGTCGGACATCCAAATGCTGGCCCGGCCTCGGGCGAACCCATCTGTCGGGACGCAGCACCACCCGCATGACGCGTGGAGTCAGTGCCTGCAACGCTTCGATGCGTGCGGACTGCCAGCTCAGCCGTTGCTGACCAACGGCCTCATCCATAGCGCTCTTCCTTGAAGGGGTCACCTCGCATGTGATAGCCCCGCAGTTCCCAGAACCCGGCCTCGTCGCGCTCGTTGAACTGCAGCGCATTGACCCACTTGGCCGACTTCCAGAAATAGAGATGCGGCACCAACAGGCGTGCCGGTCCCCCGTGCTCGGGCGCGAGCGGTCGGTCATCGTAGTGCGTTGCGATCATTGCGCGCCCTTGTGTCAGATCGGCCAACGGCACGTTGGTGGAGTAGCCGTCCTGGGAATGCGCCAGCACCCAAGGCGTGGGCGCTTCCAGTCCGGCTGCTTGCAACAAAGCGTCCAACGTCACACCGCGCCAGCGGGTGTCGAATTTCGACCAGGTGGTAACGCAATGGATATCGACCACCTGCTCGGTCTGGGGCAGGGCCTGGAATTCGCTCCAGGTCCAAACGCGAACCGGCCGCACACCGACCTTCAAGGTCAAGCGCCAATCGCCAAGCGCCAAGGCTTTTGGGGTGGGGCCCGCAGTCAGCACGGGAAAACCTTCCGTCAGGGACTGTCCTGGCGGAAGTCGACCGCCGTGGTTGTGGACATCGCGATTGCGGCCGCTGAATGAGCGGTTGATGGGCATGGTGTGGGTCCTCCGGCTCACCCAGAACTTGCGGTCAAGGGCTTGCGTCGATCAATGATGGTGGGCAGGAACTCGGTGACCGTCGGGTGAACGGGCAATGCATCCCGGACCAACTTCCAGGTGCCGCCACTGGCCATCACCAGACCGATCGCCTGAATGATCTCGTCCGACTGGATCCCGAGCATGGTCGCTCCGAGGAAATGACCACTGTCCTCATCGATGAGGAGCTTGATCTTGCCCACGGTTTCGCCTTCTTCCTTCGCGCGACTGACGTCCTTCATGGCGTGAACCGCCTGGGAAATGCGTCGCCCTTCGGTCACGAGTTTTCGCGCGTCGGCCTCATAAAGACCGACGTGGGCCAGCGGAGGATCGGTAAACATGGCATAAATGCCGACGCGCGCGGCGGCGCTGCGTTGCCCTCCGGCCAGGTTCTCCGCCACGATGTCCTGATCGTGGTAGCTGGTGTGGGTAAAGGCCCCGCGCTGATTGATGTCACCCAGCGCCCAGATGCCGGGAACCGCGGTTTCGAGCCGGTCGTTGGTGACCAGGTAGCCTCGCGCACTGACCTCCAGGCCCACCGTTTCCAGGCCCAGACAGTCGGTGTTCGGTATTCGCCCGGTGGCCACCAGCAGGTGGCTGCCATCCACGCTGCGGCCACCAGCCAACTGCACCCGCACGCCAGCGTCGTTGTCCGCCTTGCCGACCCGCTCAATGCGCACGCCGGTGTTCACTTCGATGCCTTCCGCTGTCAGCATTCCGGTCACAGCGGCTGCAATGTCCTCGTCCTCGCGGGCCGTGAGGCGGGGCCCTGTTTCCAGAATGGCAACCTCACTTCCCAGCCGCCGAAAGATCTGAGCCATCTCCAGGCTGATGTATCCACCGCCGATGATCACCAGCCTGGACGGTAATTCACGCAGCGCCAACAGCCGTTCGTTGTCCAGGAACGGCAGCTCGTCCAGCCCAGGCACCGGCGGAACAAAGGGACGTGTGCCGGTGTTCAGCACCACCTTGGGCGCCACCAGCTGATGCTCGCCGGCCAGCACCACGAACTGTTCGCCTTCACGGCCCGCCAGGCGACCGCGCGCCTTGATGATGGTGAGTCCTTCCAACTGGCCCAGCCAGGCCTGCAGGCCAGAGCGAGCCTCCTCCACCCGGCGTTGCATGCGCTCCATCGCTGCCCTGAAGTTGACCTGGACCGACCCGGTTTGCACACCGAATTCGCTGGCCCGGCGCGCCATGTGAGCCACACGAGCCGACTTGCGTAGGGTCTTGGTTGGGGTGCAGCCCCGATTGACACAGGTACCACCCAGGTCACGCTCCTCGATGAGCGCCACCTTCATACCCCGGGCAACGAGTGTCGCGCCCAGAAAGGGACCGGCCTGACCGGCTCCGATCACGATCGCGTCGAACCTCTGTTCCCCGCTCATGGCCGCACCTCGACACCGCGCCAGAACGCCACCCTGCCGGTCACCGCCTCCGCACCAGCCTTGGGCGACGGGTAGTACCACGCCGCGTCAGCGTTCACGTCTTCGCCGACCACGACGTCGTAGTAGCTGGCCCGCCCCTTCCATGGACAGGTGGTGTGCGTATCGCTTGGTTTGAAATGTTCCGGGCGCAACGCGTCGTGTGGGAAATAGGCGTTGCCTTCAACTTCCACGATGTCATCGCTCTCAGCGATGGTGGTGCCTTTCCAGATGGCTCTCATGCTCCGTCTCCTTCGTTTGTGTGTGGTTGGGATCAGTCCCGAATCAGTGTGGTGGTGATCACCGGATGGTTCTCCAGCGTTCGATGCACGGGGCAACGATCGGCGATGCGCAACAGGTCCTGTCGCTGGCTTTCACTCAACGGTCCGCTCAGCAGGAGCTGCCGCGTGACGTGGTCAACCTGTCCCGAGCGATCCCCGCACTCCTGGCAATCGGTCGCGTGCGCGCGCTCATGACGCAACCTGACCTGGACATCCTTGAGCGCATAGCCTTTTCGCTTGGCGTACTGGCGCAATGTCATGGACGTGCAGGCGCCCAGCGACATCAGCAGAAGTTCATAAGGATCGGGCCCGCGTTCGCCACCACCCACTTCCTTGGGCTCATCGGCGTCGAGGTGGTGCGGACCTGCTCGCATCGATCGCCAGAAGGCGTGATCGTGCTCCCCCACCCACACCTCGCCCGCACGAAGGTCCGACGGCGCATCGTTTCGCTCGGCTCGCATCGGCAGAAACCGCGAGGCCCAGGCGCCAATCAGGTCAGCCGCATACTGCGCATCGGCCGGGCGCGTGAGCAGATGGTCCGCATCGTCCAGGCTGATGAAACTCTTAGGATGTCTGGCCGCCTTGAACAGGTCCTGTGCCTCGCCGATGTCCACCACCGCGTCACTTGGCGCGTGCATAACCAGCAAGGCCGCGCGAAGCCCCTTGACCGGGTTCTCGTGGGCTTGGGCCTGGAGCTCTTCAATGAAGGCCGGCGCGATCCTGAACGCCCGGCCGCCCAGGTCGACCTGGATCTGCCCATCCTCTTCGGACTTGGTCGGACCGAAGTGACGAAGCACATGGTCGGCCGTCGCGGGTGCGCCCAGCGTGCAAACCGCCCGTATGCCGTCGAGGCGGGCAGCCGCCGCGATGGCCGCCGTCCCCCCCAGGCTGTGTCCGACCAACAGTGCAGGCATGCCGATCGTGCTCTGCATCCAGTGCACCGCCGCCACAATGTCCGCCACGCTGGACGAAAAGCCACCGCGCCCGAAGTCGCCTTCGCTCTCGCCCAGACCGGTGAAATCAAAGCGCAGCGTGGCGATGCCCTGCTGAGCCAGCGCCCGGCTGATGCGGGTCGCGGCGAGAGAGTTCTTTCCGCAGGTAAAGCAGTGGGCAAACACCGCCAGGGCTTGTAACGGTGCATGGTCCGGGCGTTCCAAGACACCCACCAGCAGACCCTGGCTGCTGCCAGCGAAGCCTACCTTTTCGCTGCTCATGCTTTCTCCAGTGCCAGGGCGTTGATGCAGTAGCGCAGACCGCTGGGCTTGGGTCCGTCGGGAAACACGTGACCCAGGTGGGCGTCGCAGACGTTGCACGTCGTCTCCACCCGCACCATGCCGTGGCTGTTGTCTCCGTGATAGCCCACCAGACCCGGGGCAATGGCCTGCGTGAAGCTGGGCCAGCCGCTGCGGCTGTCATATTTGGTCGACGCATCGAATAGTTCAGTGCCGCAGCACACGCACCGGTAGATCCCGGGCGAAAACAGCGTACACATCGAGGAGCTGTGCGCCCGTTCGGTGCCCTTGAGCCGCGTGATTCGGAACTGCTCGGGCGTCAGCTGTTGGGCCCACTCGGCTTCGCTGCGCTCAACTCGGCGCGGTGGCGTCGGGTTGCCCGTTTCCACCAGTTGAATCACTCCTTTCCAAGTCAACATGTCGGGCCCAGGCTCCGGTGCCGCCGGTTCGTTTTCCAGCCGCTTGAGAAAGGTGACGAGCTTGTCGGCGTCGATTCGGAAATGGTTGTAGACCACTCTGCCATCGGGATCGATCAGGATGAACCAGGGTGTGCCGCCGTTGCGGTAGCGGCGCATCAGCTCCGAACCCGCGCCGTCCTGTTCGTCACCGGCGTCGTGCCCGAAGGGAATGCCCAGCGCGTAGCGGGAGTGATTGGCCAGCATGCGCTCCCAGGTGTTCGAACCGAAGTCCTCGAACACGGTCTGGACTGCGGCGAACCCGACGAAGTCGCTCCCCCGAAACGCGTCGACCACCCGGGCAAGCGCCGGAAAGCCGGTCGCATGGCACCCCGGGCAGGCGTCCTGAAAACAGAAGATGAGCTTGAACCGGCCGGGCATGCGGTCCAGGTCGAAGTGTTCCAGCGCCTGGCCCGACGCGTCCACCCACCGGGTCACACCCAGGGGAGCGGCCGCTTCGCCAAGGACACCGGGTTCCTGTTTCGTTGTGGTCATGCGAAGTCTCCTTTCAGAAATCGTTGGGTACCCCAATCAGGTGCCGCAGAAGGTGCGGTGGGCTGCGGCCACTTCGGGCGAGGCCGGCAGCGTGAATGGCCGCGCGGACTCCACCGTCTCGTACGGCCGCCCCAGCACCGCCAGCAGGCGCTCGAACGGACCGAGGTCGGCCTCGTCCACGGCACTCGACAGCGCCGCCTCCACCTGGTGATTGCGCGGGATCACGAAGGGATTGACCGACCACGCCGTTGCGGCGCAGTCCTGCAAGGTCCTTCCCTCCCGGGCCATGCGCTGGCGCCAGCGCGCCAGCCAGTCCGAGAGCGCCGGGCGCTCCCGTCCGAACAGGTCGTGCAGTGCGGCATCCGGCCCCGTGATGGCGTCGGACAGGAGGCGGAACGCCAGCGTGAAGTCCACCTTTTCCCGCTGCAGCAGCTGCAGGAAGTCGTCCGCCAGGGCGCGGTCGTCCGGCTCTTCAGCGGCCAAGCCCAGCTTGGCGCGCAGCTGCCCGGTCCAATGCCGGTCAAAGCGCACGGCAAACCCGGCCACCACCTGTTCCACCCGTTCCACGACGTCGATATCGCGGGCGTCCAGAACCGGCAGCAACGCTTCGGCCAGACGGGCCAGGTTCCATTGCGCCATGGCCGGCTGCTGGCCGTAGGCATATCGCCCCTGACGGTCGATCGAGCTGAACACCGTGGCCGGATCGAAACCCTCCATGAACGCACACGGACCATAGTCGATGGTCTCGCCCGAAATGCTCATGTTGTCGGTGTTCATCACCCCGTGGATGAAGCCCACGCCCATCCAGCGTGCAATCAGCTGCGCCTGCCGCTCACAGACGGCCTCCAGCATCGGAATGGGCTTGTCGGAAAGCTTGGCGAGGGCGGGGTCATGCCGCGCCACGGCATAGTCGAGCAGCCGCCGAAGCATCACCTCCTCCTCCCGCGCCGCGAAGAACTCAAAAGTGCCCACCCGCAAGTGGCTGGCCGCCACGCGCACCAAGATCGCCCCGGGGGGCGAGCCCTCGCGGTTCACCCGCTCACCGGTCCGGATCACCGCCAGCGCACGCGTCGTGGGAATGCCCAACGCGTGCATGGCCTCGCCCATGAGGTACTCGCGCAGCGCCGGGCCCAGTGCCGCCTTGCCATCGCCACGGCGCGAAAACGGCGTACGGCCCGACCCCTTGAGGGCCAGGTCCCGACGCTGTCCTGCCGTGTCGATGAGTTCCCCGAGCAGCAAGGCGCGGCCATCCCCCAAGTGTGGCGAGAACTGGCCGAACTGGTGTCCCGCGTAGGCCTGCGCCAGCGGCGCCGCCTCAGCCGGCATTTCCACGCCGGACAGCCACGCCAGACCGGTCGCAGACTTCAGCGTCGCCGGCTCCAGCCCCAGCTCCAGCGCCAGGGCGTCGTTGAACTGCACCCAGGCCGGGGCCGGGGACGGCTCGGGCTTCCAAGGCACATAGAACCCCTGCATGTCCCGGAAGAAGCTGTTGTCAAACGGCAGCCGAAACGCCGGGCCCGTCCCCGGCGTCTTCGGCTCCGACACGGCCTTTGGTGTGGACGCACGCATGACTTCAGGCCGCCTTGAGACCATCGTTCGAAGCGCCGAACGCCCCGATCAGCTGCCGCTCGTCGAGCTCGAAGTCGCTGTAGAGCACCTCGTCCAGCGGATCGATCACCAAAAACCACGGCGTGCCGCGCGTCCCGTAGTCCGCCATGAGCGACGACGCGCGTCCGATCGCAGGGTCGTGTCCGAACGGAATGTTCAAGCCGTAGCGCAACTGCGTCTCGCGCAGGCGCTCGAAGGTGTTGGACTCGGCGCCCTCGAACACGGTCTGCACCGCGGCAAACGCGAAGCCGCGATCGCCCAACGCCTTGATCAGCTTCTGCAGGGTCGGAAAGCCATGGCTGTGGCAGCCCGGACACCAGTGCTGGAAGCAGAAGATCACTTTGAACCCGTCGCCCAGATCGGACAGCTTCAGCGGTGCCATGCTGCGCCCTTCGCCGTCGATCCACCACGGCACCCGCAGCTCGGGCGCCTGTTGAATGCACCGGGATTGCATCACCATCTCCTCAGGAAAAAAACAGACACACCGGGTCGGCCCGCCCACTGGCGCGCCGACCCCCACCGTTCTTGAGCGTTGGCCGTCAGCCGATCTCGCGTCGCGGCAGCTTCCAGCCCGCACGGGGGTAGTGGCAAGTGTAGCCGTTGGGGTGCTTGACCAGGTAGTCCTGATGCTCGGGCTCGGCCTCCCAGAACGGCCCCGCGGGCGCGAGCTCGGTGACCACCTTGCCCGGCCACAAACCCGAGGCATTCACATCGGCAATGGTCTGCTGCGCCGTGGCCAGCTGCTCGTCCGAGGTGTAGAAAATGGCCGACCGGTAGGAACTGCCGCGGTCATTGCCCTGGCGCCCCGGGGTGCTCGGATCGTGGATCTGGAAGAAGAACTCCAGCAGGTCGCGAAAGCTCGTCTGCGTGGGGTCGAACTCCACCTCCAACGCCTCGGCGTGGGTGCCGTGGTTGCGGTAGGTGGCGTTGGGCACATCGCCGCCGCTGTAGCCCACACGGGTGCGCAACACGCCAGGCAGCTTGCGCACCAGGTCCTGCATGCCCCAGAAACAACCGCCGGCCAGGACTGCTTTTTCGCTCGGGTTCATCGTGATCTCCTTCAAAGTTCTGCCTCAAGGCATTGAACCTGAAGTCGGGTCCGTTCGGCACAGCACAACGGCATTCGGCGTCCGCATCACGCCACCGATCGTCCAGAACCAGGGCGCGATGGACCTACGGCTGACTCAGATGCTCCATCTGCCAAGCGCTGGGCGATTGCCCCGAGGCCCGTTGAAACGCTCGCGCGAATGCGGTGGCATTACCGTAGCCCACCTGAGAGGCCACCGCCTTCACTGCCTGCCCTTGCGCGAGTAGGTTGCGGGCAACCGCCATGCGCCAGTGGGTCAAGTAGGTCAACGGCGGTATGCCCACCACCTGGACAAAGCGCAGGGCAAAGGCAGACCGGGACAGGTGCGCCAGCTCCGCCATGCTGTCAAGCGTCCAGTCGTGCTCTGGCGATTCGTGCAGCATGGACAGCACCACACCCAGACGGCTGTCGACCATGGCCTCCAGCACACCGCCGGACAGCAGTTGCCGATCAATCAGGTGACGCACAAGCACCACGAAGGTGTATTGCAGCAGGCGGTCGATCGCTGCCCGATAACCAAAAGCACGTGCCTCGGCCTCCTCGAACAGCAGCTCTACCGGTCGCTGCAGCGATGACGTGGCGGTCAAGTCAATCACCGTGACGTCCGGCAAGATCATGTCCAGCGGCGGCGCCAATTCACTGAGGGTGGCGCACATCAGGTCCACCCCCTGCGGCCCTGAGCCCTGAACCCAGTGCTCCAACGCGCGGGGAAGCAACAGCACGCTGGGCGCCCGCACGTTCAGCGGCGCAAAGCCCTTGCGCGTCAGTTGCAGCTCGCCGCGACTCAGCAGGTGCATCGTCCCCTGCTTGAGGCCGTCAGCCTCGGATCCCTGCGTCAGGGTACAGAGATTTCCCGAGAAAAACATGCGCGCCGTGGGGGTGAACCGTAACAGCTGGTTCAGCAGAGAGGCGTTCGGCAAGGGAGTGCTTTGGTTCAAGCGCGTGACACCTGTTGTGGGTTAGACCTTGATTATCTTGGAGCTTCCGCCTCTCCTTAGAATGACTGCATGCCCCCCCCGTCCCTTTCGTCCAGCATCTCTCGACACCACCAAGCTCCCGCAGAAATTGAGGGCCAGGCGCTCAGGACGTCAAACTTCCTGCGCCAGGTCATTGAAAAAGACCTCGCCACCGGCACCTACGCCCAGCGCCAATGGGGCGGCGGCCCGGGTGATGCCGCCTTCCACGACGCCGGCCAGCCCGACCCGGCCAAGATCCGCACCCGCTTCCCGCCCGAACCCAACGGCTACCTGCACGTGGGCCACGCCAAGAGCATCTGCCTGAACTTCGGCCTGGCGCGCGACTACGGCGGCGTCTGCCACATGCGCTTTGACGACACCAACCCCGAGAAGGAAGAAAAGGAGTACGTGGACTCCATCCTCGACGCGGTGCAGTGGCTGGGTTTCAACTGGGAATCCAACTTCAACGGCAAGCAGGAAAGCCACCTGTACTACGCGTCGAACTACTTCGACTTCATGTACCGCGCGGCCGAATACCTTATCACCGCCGGCCACGCCTATGTGGACGAGCAGACAGCCGAAGACATGCGCATCAACCGCGGCGACTTCGGCAAGCCCGGCGTGGACAGCCCCTTCCGCAGCCGCAGCCCGGAAGAGAACCTGGCCCGCTTCCGCGAGATGCGCGACGGCAAACTGGCCGACGGCGCCGCCGTGCTGCGCGCCAAGATCGACATGGCCTCGCCCAACATCAACCTGCGCGACCCGGCCATCTACCGCATCCGCCGCGCCACGCACCACAACACGGGCGACGCCTGGTGCATCTACCCCATGTACACCTTCGCGCACCCCATCGAGGACGCGCTGGAGCAGATCACCCACAGCATCGCCACGCTGGAATTTGAAGACCAGCGCCCGTTCTACGACTGGTTGCTGGAGCGTTTGTGCGAAGGCGGCCTGCTCAAGGCCCCACCGCCGCGGCAGTACGAATTTGCGCGCCTGAACCTGACCTACGTGATCACCAGCAAGCGCAAGCTGGCGCAGCTGGTGAACGAGAAGAAAGTCAGCGGCTGGGACGACCCGCGCATGCCCACCATCGTCGGCCTGCGCCGCCGCGGCTACACGCCCGAGGCCATCCAGCTGTTTGCCGAACGCATCGGCGTGACCAAGAGCGACTCCTGGATCGACTACAGCACGCTCGACGGCTGCCTGCGCGAAGACCTGGAAAACAAGGCCCACCGCGGCATGGCCGTGCTTGACCCCGTCAAGCTGGTGCTCACCAACTGGGCCGAAGTGTTCGGCTCTGACGGCTACACCGAAGACTGCACCCAGCCCGCCCTGCCCCACAGCACCATTGCCGAAGGCCAGACGCCGCCGCCTGACCGCGTCTTCAAGATCGGCAAGGACGTGTGGATCGAACGCGAAGACTTTGAAGAAGTGCCGCCCAAGGGCTACAAGCGCCTGTTCCCAGGCAACGTGGTGCGCCTCAAAGGCGGCTACGTCATCGAATGCACGGGTTGCGCCAAAGACGCCGAAGGCAAAGTGACCGAAGTGCACGCCAAGGTCATCCCCGGCACCAAGAGCGGCACCCCCGGCGCCGACAGCGTCAAGGCCAAAGCCGCCATCACCTGGGTGGGCAACGCCGACGGGGTGAGCGCCGAAGTGCGCCTGTACGACCGCCTGTTCACCGACCCGCAACCCGACGCGGGCGGCAAGAACTTCCTGGACGCGCTGAACCCCGACAGCCTGAAGGTGGTGACGGCGGTTGTGGAGCCTTCACTGGCTGCAGCGAAGCCAGACCAGAAATTCCAGTTTGAGCGCCACGGCTACTTCGTGGCCGACCGTGCGGACCACGGGGTGGGCGGGAAAGTGGTGTTCAACCGGGTGACGGGGTTGAAGGATCGTTGGAATTGATCGCTATTCCCACTCTGTGTGGACCGGCCAGCCTTTCGTAGACATCCGGTTGCCATAATTGATGGCAATGACCGAGGTGTTTATGGGCAACAGCAAGCAGTACACGGATGAGTTCCGGGCAGAGGCGGTGAAGCAGGTGATCGA
>NZ_JAXBRE020000049.1:10009-16572 GCF_047520985.2 Stenotrophomonas sp. BR163 | reverse complement strand
TGTGATGTGCGTATATTTGGCCCAATCCATGGCCCCAACGAGCCCCCATGGACGGGTTTACGGCGTGTCCTGCGCAGCCCCCTCTCCCCCTCCAAACCGATAGCAACGAGGCGCCGCAAGAACCCCCCGATGAACCGTCCCCACAGGACGACCCACCCCCCGGTCGGGTACGATGCTCGCCCCCCGTTCGGGACGCTGTACGCAATGAGCAAGAACAACGAAAAGGCCGCCCCGCAGGGCGACGTGACCCAGGACCAGGCCGAGGATGCCGTGCGCACCCTGCTGCGCTGGGCCGGTGAGGACCCGTCCCGCGAAGGCCTGCTGGATACCCCCCGCCGTGTCGCCGAAGCCTATGGCGACTGGTTCAGCGGTTACCGCGATGACCCGCCCGCCTACATGGAGCGCACCTTCGAGGAAGTGGCCGGCTATGACGAACTCATCGTCCTGCGCGACATCGAGTACGAAAGCCACTGCGAACACCACATGGCGCCGATCATCGGCCGCGTGCATGTCGGCTACCTGCCGGCCGGCAAGGTGGTGGGCATCAGCAAGCTGGCCCGCGTCGTCGAAGCCTACGCCCGCCGTTTCCAGGTGCAGGAGAAGATGACCGCGCAGATCGCCCAGTGCATCCAGGATGTGCTGCAGCCGATCGGCGTCGGCGTGGTCGTCGAGGGCGCCCACGAATGCATGACCACCCGCGGCATCCACAAGCGCGGCGTCAGCATGGTCACCTCCAAGATGCTGGGCAGCTTCCGCGACGACGCGCGTACCCGCGCCGAGTTCCTGCGCTTCATCGAAGTGGGCGGCAAGCGCTGAGCCGCTTGACCGCACTCCGCCGGCCTCTGCGGGCCGGCATGCCCACGGCTGCCCGCGCGGCCGCCGCGGGCGGCTGCTCGTCCCCGCCAGCCCTCATGACTCCTTTCGCTGCATGAAGCACCGCGAACGCATCTCCCGTTACCGCCATCTGCGCGAACAGCCCCAGTGGAAGCTGCTTGCTGCCGACCACGCCCCGGAAATCATCGGCCTGCTGCAGGGGCTGCTGATGGACGGCGAGCGCACGCTGCCGTCGTCGGTGCTCAACGAGCGCCTGCAGCGTGCGCTGGATCAGCTCAACGGCGACGAACTGTCGCGCGAGCTGCCGCGTACCGCGCAGGCCTATATCGCACACTGGCTGGCCCAGGGCTGGCTGGAACGCCGCCTGCCCGACGGTGCCGACCAGGAGCAGTACGAGCTGTCGACCGCGGCACTGCAGGCGATCCGATTCGCCGACGGCCTCGAGCAGGCCCGTGTGGCCGCCACCGAGAGCCGCCTGGCGCTGGTCATCGAACAGCTCTCGCAGCTGGCCGCGCAGACCGAATCCGATCCGGACGCCCGCCTGTCGGCGCTGCGCGACGAGCGCGACCGGATCGACGCCGAGATCGCCCGTGTCGGCGCCGGCCGTGTGATCGCGCTGGACGGCAAGCGCGCGCTGGAACGTGCGCGCCAGATCATCGGCCTGGCCGACGAGCTGACCGAGGACTTCCGCCGCGTGCGCGACGACTTCGAGCAGCTCAACCGCGAGTTCCGCGAACGCATCATCGACGACGAGGGCGAGCGCGGCGATGTGCTGTCGCAGCTGTTCGAAGGCGTGGACGTGATTGGCGAAAGTGATGCCGGGCGTAGCTTCCAGGCCTTCTGGCGCCTGCTCAACGACGCCGAGCAGAGCGCCCAGCTCGATGCCGCGCTGGAAGCGGTGCTGGCGCGTGGCTTCGCCCGCCGCCTGGACCGCAACGAACGCAACTTCCTGCGCGGCTTCACCAGCACCATGCTCGAGCGCGGTGGCCAGGTGCACGATGTGCTGCAGAACTTCGCGCGCAGCCTGCGCGGCTTCGTGCAGAGCCGTGGCTATCTGGAACAGCGTCGCCTCAACCAGCTGCTCAAGCAGGCGCAGTCCGAAGCGCTCGCTCTGCGCGACGAGTTCCCCGCACAACGCGGCATCGGCCGCGACCTGCAGCTGACCACCAGCCGCCTGCGCTCGTGGTCGCAATGGAAACTGCACGATCCGCGCAGCGCCCAGGTCGATGGCAACGTCGAATACAACGACGCAGCCGCGATCAGCCTGGAAAGCGTTGGCGATCTGGTCGCTTCGTCCGAAATCGACTTCCGTACCCTGCGCCGCGACCTGCACGACCTTCTCGATGCGCAGCCGCGGCTCAGCATCGCCCAGGCCCTTTCGCAGCGCGAAGCGCCGCAAGGTCTTGGCAGCGTCATCGGCTACCTGTCGCTGGGCACGCGCTTCGGCAACGTGATCGCCGGCGAGCAGGAGCTTGCGCAATGGCGTGGTGGCGACGGCCAGATCCGTCGCGCCCGCATCCCGCTGGTTTGGTTCACCCAGGAGAGACGCCATGAGCTGGCATGAAGATCCCATCGACGCACCGCAGGCCGACGTGGCGGAAAACGCCTACGAGGCCGAGCCGGTGGCGGCCGTGGCGCAGCCCCGCCGTGGCAACGACGTGTACTACCTCGGCGATACCGGGCGCCTGCCGCTGGATGCGCGCCGTGCGCTGTGCCAGCTGCTGATCGGCCCCAGCATCGACCAGCTGCGCCACGCCAAGCTGTGGCCGGCGCTGATCCGCAGCGAGGCGGCCATCCGCTCGTCGCTGGCCGACCTGTTCCTGGAACTGGTGCTCGACCGCGACAGTGGCGTGGCGTTCACCCGCCAGGCCGATACCGAAGACGTCGATGCGCCGGTGCTGCTGCGCACCTCGCCGCTGACCTTCATCGACTCGGTGCTGCTGCTGTACCTTCGCCAGCAGCTGGCCGAGGCCGATGCGCGCGGCAACCGCGCGGTGGTCGCCGATGCCGAGATGGCCGAAGCGCTGGCCATCTACGAAAAGAACCTGTCCACCGACCGCGCCGGCTTCAACCGTCGCGTCGCATCGGCGGTGCAGAAGATGAAGGACAACCACATCCTGACCCGCCTCAGCGGCCAGGAAGACCGCCACGAAGTCTCGCCGGCGCTGAAGCTGCTGTTCTCCGCCGAAGACGTGTCCCAGCTTTCGGCGGTCTACCGCCAGCTGCGTGAAACCCCGGCCGCCGAGGCCTGAGAGACCCGACCATCGCATGGCTATCTCCAAGCACACTCCCGCCCTGTTCAACGAAGGCCTGCCGGACCCGCGCCTGCAGCAGTTCCGCATGCGCCGCCTGCAGGTGCACAACTGGGGCACCTTCAACGGCCTGACCGAAGTACCGATCGCCGAGCGCGGCTTCCTGTTCGTCGGCCGCTCCGGCTCGGGCAAGTCGACCCTGCTCGATGCCATGTCCGCGCTGCTGACGCCACCGGCCATCGTCGACTTCAACGCCGCTGCACGTGAAGCCGAGCGCAGTGGCCGCGACCGCAACCTGGTGTCCTACGTGCGCGGCGCGTGGGCCGACCAGCAGGACAGCGGCACCGGCGAAATCGCCACCCAGTACCTGCGCAAGGGCGCGACCTGGACCGCGCTGGTGCTGGAATACCGCGCCGGCGATGGCCGCGTGGTCAGCCTGGTGCGCCTGCTGTGGATCTCCGGCAACGGCACCTCGGCCGGCGATGTGCGCAAGCACTACATGATCGCCGAGCGCCCGTTCGACATTGCCAAGGACCTCGGCGGCTTCGACCTGGACCTGCGCAAGCTGAAGCAGAAGCTGCCCGACCTGCACCACTTCGACACGTTCTCCGGCTACGCAGAGCGTTTCCGCGACCTGCTCGGCATCGACAACGAGATGGCGCTGCGCCTGCTGCACAAGACGCAGTCGGCGAAGAACCTGGGCGACCTCAACGTCTTCCTGCGCGACTTCATGCTCGACACGCCGAAGACCTTCGACGCCGCCGAGCGCCTGGTCAGCGACTTCGCCGAGCTTGATGGCGCGCACCAGGCGGTGGTCACTGCCCGCCGTCAGGTGGAAACCCTGTTGCCGGCGCGCGCCTACTACAACGATCTGAAGGAAATGCACCGCCGTCGTGGCGACGACGAAGCGCTGAAGCTCGGTGTTGACAGCTTCCGCGAAAGCCGGCGCCAAGCGCTGATCGAGGCGCGCCTGCGCGAGATGGACGTACGTGACCGCGGCCTGCTTGGCGAAGAAGCCCAGCGCCGTGCCGCACTGGACAATCACACCGAGCGCCTGGCCGAACTGGAGCTGCAGCGCCGCCAGCAGGGCGGTGAGCGCATCGAGGAACTGGAACGCGAGCAGGGTCGTGCCGAAGCTGAGCGCGACCGCCGTCAGGCCAAGCGCGAGCAGGCACGCCAGGCGGCGCAGCAGCTGGGGGCCGAACTGCCGGACGACGCCCATGGCTTCGCCGAACTGGTCGAGCGCGCACAGAACGAGCTGCAGGACCGCCAGCGTGCCTCCTCGGCACTGGACGACGCGATCAGTGACCGCCTGGGCGGCAAGCGCGATGACGAGCGCCGCTTCGGCGAGGTCCGTGCCGAACTTGAAGCGATGCAGCGCACGCCCTCCAACATCCCGGCGCCGATGCAGAAGCTGCGCGCGCGCCTGGCCGAGGAAACCGGCATCGCCGAGGCGGCACTGCCCTTCGTCGGCGAACTGATCCAGGTCCGCTCGGAAGAGCAGGGCTGGCAGGGTGCCATCGAGCGCGTGCTGGGTGGCTTCGCGCTGTCGCTGCTGGTCGACGACAAGCATTACAACGACGTCGCCGAATGGGTGAACCGTACCCACCTTGGCATGCGCTTCACCTACTACCGCGTGCGCCGCAACGATGATGCATTCGCCCGTGAGCCGTCGGCGAAGTCGCTGCTGCACAAGCTTGAACTGCGCGAGCATGTATTCGAAAGCTGGCTGCGCCGCGAGCTGGGCAAGCGCTTCGACTACGAATGCGTGGATGCCAAGCAGCTGCGCAACGTCGACCGCGGCATCACCCGCGAAGGCCAGGTCAAGCATCCCGGCGACCGTTTCGAGAAGGACGACCGCAGTGCGGTGGGCGACCGCCGTCGCTGGATCCTCGGCTTCAACAACCACGACAAGGTGGGCGCCTTCGAGCGCGAAGCACAGGAACTGGCCAAGCGCATCGCCAGCTGCGAGACCGACATCGCGCGCCTGCGCGGGCAGCGTGACCGCGACAACGAACGCCGCCTGGCCTGCCACGAGCTGGTCAGCATCAGCTGGAACGAGATCGACATCGCCGCTCCGCAGCAGCGCCTGAGCGATATCGAAGCCACCCTGCGCGACCTGCGCGAAGGCAACGCCGATCTCGCCAAGCTGGCCAAGCAGATCGACGCCGTGCGCGCCGACATCGAGCAGTCCCGCCGCACCTATGAAGACGTCCGCGTCGAGCGCGGCCAGCTGGTCAAGGAACGTGATCGCCTGGACCGCGCACGCCAGCAGAGCCGTGCACTGGTGCTGCCGAGCCTGGCCCAGGAGCAGGAAGCCGGCCTCGCCGAGCGCCTGCAGGAACAGGGTCCGCTCAGCCTGGAAACGCTCGAAGCGCACATGCGCCAGGTCAGCAACGCGCTGAACGAGCAGTTGTCGTCCTCGCAGCAGGACCTCAACCGCATCGAGAACCAGCTGATCGGCTGCTTCCGTCGCTTCATCCAGCAGTGGCCGGAGGAGTCGGGCGACTTCACCGTGTCGGTGGCCTCGGCCGAGGACTTCCTCGCACGCCTCGAACGGCTGGAACGCGACGGCCTGCCACAGCACGAAGAGCGCTTCTTCGACCTGCTGCAGAACCAGAGCAAGAACAACCTGCTGGCCCTGCAGCGCCACAGCGCAGAGGCCCGCAAGTCGATCGGCCAGCGCCTGGACGAGGTGAACGCCAGCCTGGAGCAGGTGCCGTTCAACCGTGGCACGCTGCTGACCATCGAACTGAGCGACCGCCGCCTGCCGGAGGTCGCTGAGTTCCACCTGCAGCTGCGCGAGGTGCTGTCGCAGCAGCAGACCGAGCAGCGCGAGCTGGCCGAATCGCAGTTCACCGTGCTGCGCCAGCTGGTCAACCGCCTCGGCTCGCAGGAAGGCGAGGACAAGCGCTGGCGCGAGCTGGTGCTGGACGTGCGCATGCACGTGGAGTTCATCGGCGTCGAGCTGGATGCGGAAACGCGCCAGCAGGTCGAGATCTACCGCAGCGGCGCCGGCAAGTCCGGTGGCCAGCGCCAGAAGCTGGCCACCACCTGCCTGGCAGCAGCGCTGCGCTACCAGCTCGGCGGCGCTGACAGCCAGCTGCCCAGTTACGCGGCGGTCGTGCTCGACGAGGCCTTCGACAAGGCCGACAACGAGTTCACCGCGCTGGCGATGAACATCTTCGACAACTTCGGCTTCCAGATGGTGGTCGCCACCCCGCTGAAGTCGGTGATGACGCTGGAGCCGTTCATCGGTGGCGCCTGCTTCGTCGAAATCAGCGGCCGCCACGACTCCGGCGTACTGCTGATCGAGTACGACGAAGAGGGCAAGCGCCTGAAGCTGCCGGAGCGCAGCCGCCAGCAGGCCAACGAACCGGAAGAAGCCGAGGCCTGACCCGGCCGATTGAAGGGGAATGCCGGCCAGCGGCCGGCACTACCCCGGGGGGGGGGCGGGGAGCCCGGCCGCCCCCCCCC
>NZ_JAXBRE020000049.1:0-9999 GCF_047520985.2 Stenotrophomonas sp. BR163 | reverse complement strand
GTTCATGATCCGGTAGTGCCGGCCGCTGGCCGGCAACACTCCGCGCCCAGGCATTCCGTAGAGCCGAGCCATGCTCGGCTGCTCTTTGCGACCGGAAACGGCGTGCCAACCAAGGTTGGCACCTACCGGGTCATGACGCGCATTCACGCAGCGCGGAACGTATCCCACGCCATCCGCGCGATCAGCACCACCACCAGCCCCACGAACAGCTTGCGGATGAAGGGCGTGCCGCCCTTCAGCGCCAGGCGCGTGCCCACCACCGAACCGATGATGTTGGCTGCGGCCATTGGCAGCGCGAACAGCCACAGGATGTTGCCGGTCGGCACGAAGAACGAGATCGCTGCCACGTTGGTCGCCAGGTTCACGACCTTCGACGCCGCTGACGCGCGCAGGAAATCCAGCCCGAAGAAGCGCACGAACAGGAAGATCAGGAAACTGCCGGTGCCTGGCCCGAAGAAGCCGTCGTAGAAGCCGATCGCCGCACCGATCGCCAGCGCGATCACCAGTTCGCGGCGGCCGATCTCCTGCGGCCGGTGCAACGCACCGAAGTCCTTCTTCCACAGCGTGTAGGCCAGCATCGCGACCAGCAGCACCAGCACCAGCGGCCGTACAGCATCCTTCGGCAGCAGGCTGACCGCCGTGGCCCCGGCGAAGGAAAAGATGAAAGCGGTGCCGGCCGCGAACAGCACCGGCTTCCACGGGAAGCGCACATTGCGCGCATAGCGCCAGGCAGCCGCACCCGTACCGAACATCGAACTGAACTTGTTGGTACCAAACAGCATCGCCGGCGTCTGCTGTGGCAGCACCGTGAACAGGCCGGGCAGCTGTACCAGGCCGCCGCCGCCCACGGCAGCATCCACAAGACCGGCGATGAAGGCGATCACCACCAGCCACCACAACTCAGGGGGAACCAGTTCCAGCACGGCGATCAATCAATGTGGGGGCGCGACAGCATACGCCTGTCCTGATCCGGGCGACTGCCGCCGCGCGTGGATCAATCCCTGCAACCCGGCGACAATGCCGGCATGAGCCGAAAATCCGCCGATCCCTGCCCCTGTGGCCTTCCCGCCGATTATCCCGCCTGCTGTGGCCGTTTCCATGCCGGCGAGGCCGCGCCCGATGCCGAGCGCCTGATGCGTTCGCGCTACAGCGCCTATGTGAGGGGCCTGGCCGGCTACCTGCGCCACACCTGGCACCCGGACACACGTCCGGCCGAGCTGTCGCTGGACGACGCGCCAGGCCAGCGCACCCATTGGCTGGGCCTGACCGTGCACGACCACACGGTCACCGGCGCAGACAGTGCTGAAGTGCGCTTCACCGCGCGCTACCGCATCGGCGGCGGCAGCGCGGTGAGAATGACCGAGCACAGCCGATTCCGGTGCATCGACGGCCGCTGGTATTACCTCGACGCGGTCTGAGCCCTACGCACTGGATGCAGCCAGCAGGCGCTGGCCACCGTGCGCGCGGACCTGGTTGCGACCTCCGTCCTTGGCCATGTACAGCGCCTGGTCGGCGGCCTTGACCACTGCCGTCGGTCGCGGATCCACGCGGCTGTCGGCCAGCCCGATACTCACCGTCACCTGCACCACCTGGCCGGTGCCGCCGCGTCCGCGCTGCTGACGGCCGGCTTCGTCGTCACGGCTGCGGGTGCTGCGGTCGCGCAGCTGCATGCGGGTGTCCTCGATGCTCTGCCGCAGTGCTTCGACGGCCTCAATGCAGGCCGCCGCTGGGCGGTCCAGGAACACCACTGCGAATTCCTCGCCGCCATAGCGGAACGCTCGGCCACCGTCGCCGACACGCGCCAGCCGCGACCCCACCAGGCGCAGCACGTCGTCGCCGGTATCGTGGCCGTGGGTGTCGTTGAACGACTTGAAGTGGTCCACGTCCACCATCGCGATGCTGTAGGTGCCGCGCGCCCGCTGCAGGGTCTCGTTGAACGCCCGTCGCCCGGGCAGGCCGGTCAGCTCATCGCGGAAGGCCATGTGGAAGGATTCCTGCAGCATCGCGCCCAGCATCAGCAGCAGGGCGGCGCTGCTCAGCGCCGGCAGCAGTACCGGCTGCAGGAAGATCCGCGGCAGCATCCACCACAGGCACAGCAGGGCCAGCAGCATCGCCGTGTGCAGTGGCCGCGGATGCCGCCACGCCTGCCAGCCCAGCGCTGCGGTCGCCAGCAGGAACAGCAGCGCCGGCAGCTGCGCCAGCGCATTCCAGTCGGCGGGAATCCAGGCCCAGTGACGGCTCGACAGCAGATCGTGCATGCCCTGCGGCTGTTGCGCCGCAAGCAGCAGGAAGATCACCAGGGCCGCGCCGCAGACCACGCTGCGCAGCAGCAGGTCCTGGCGTCGGCGTCCGCGTTCCGGCCACAGTGCCAGCCCGGCAAACAGCAGCGGCACCCAGGCCGAGATTGCGTGGAAGCGCAACGGAGTCAAGGCGTCGACATGGCCGCTGCGCAGGTAGCCGCCGACGTCCCGGTGCAGCAGGGCGAACACCACCGCCACGACCAGCAGCAGGCACAACGTGCGTATCTGGTGGTAGAGCAGGGCCAGGCCCGCGCCGAGGCAGGCCAGCAGCCAGGGCAGGATGCGTTGGGCCGGGCTGGCCACATCCTCGGTGCCCAGTGCCATCCACAGCACCAGGACGACCAGCACGGCGGGCAGCACGAACAGGTAATGCGCAGGCTGGCGGAGTGGATGCAGGGGCACGCAGGAAGTCCAGTGCGGTGACGATGCGGCCGCAACACTGCCGTTAGCGGCGTCCTCACCCGCTTCTTGAACACGCGCTTTTTGAAAAGGTACGCAACCATGTGAATGGGGCAGTGTGCCGCCATGACGTCGCACTCACCGCACTGCGCCGATGCTGTAGGCATGGACAGCGTACCCACCGCCGTCGCTGCCCCGCAGCACGACCTCGCCCACCACTTCGCACGTGTGCGTGCCCGCAGCCTGCAGTTGGCCGCACCGCTCAGTGCAGAGGACGCCATGCTGCAGAGCATGGCCGACGCCAGTCCCAGCAAGTGGCACCTGGCCCACACCACCTGGTTCTTCGAACGCTTCGTGCTGGCAGGATTCGCCCGCGCGCCGGCGCATGACCCAGCCTGGGACTATCTTTTCAACAGCTACTACAAAAGCATCGGTCCAGCGCACGCGCGGCCGCAACGCGGCCTGTTGTCGCGGCCCTCGCTGCAGCAGGTGCGCGACTACCGCCAGCAGGTCGATGCACAGGTGCAATCGCGACTGGCGGCGGGTGACCTCGACGCGCAGGCGCTGCACCACCTGCAGTTGGGCCTGCAGCACGAACAGCAGCACCAGGAACTGCTGTTGACCGACATCAAGCATGCGTTCTGGTGCAATCCGTTGCAGCCGGCCTACCGCGAGGACCTGCAGCCTGCCACCAGCGCTGCCAGTGCGCAGGGCTGGACCGAATCACCCGAACGCATCGTCACCATTGGCGCCGCAGCCTGGCCGCAGCACGCCGCCTTCGCCTACGACAACGAATCGCCGGCGCATCGCGTGCTGCTCCCCGCACACGCACTGGCAGAGCGTCCCGTCAGCAATGGCGAGTACCTCGCCTTCATCGAGGCTGGCGGCTACCGCGAGCCGCGCTGGTGGCTCAGCGAAGGCTGGGCGTTGCGCGAAACCGAGGGCTGGCAGCATCCGCTGTACTGGGACGATGCCCTGCAGCGCGAGTACACCCTCGGCGGTTGGCGAGAGCTGGACCCGCATGCGCCGGTCTGCCACCTCAGCTATTACGAGGCCGATGCCTGCGCGCGCTGGGCTGGTGCGCGCCTGCCCAGCGAGTTCGAGTGGGAAGCCGCCGCTGCGTCGCAGCCCCTGCGTGGCCATTTTGCCGACGACGATCAGCTGCACCCTCGGGCGGGGCAGGGCAGTGGGCTGCGGCAGCTGTTCGGCGATGTATGGGAATGGACCCACAGCGCGTATGGCGCCTATCCGGGCTTTCGCCCTTTCGCCGGCAACCTCGGTGAATACAACGGCAAGTTCATGTGCGGGCAATGGGTGCTGCGCGGTGGCAGCTGCGCCACGCCGCGTGGTCACGTGCGTGCCAGCTACCGCAACTTCTTCATGCCCCCAGCGCGTTGGCAGTTCTCCGGGCTGCGCCTGGCCAGGGATCTCGCATGAGTACAGTGCAGGACGCGCTGCAGGCGCTGACCGATCTCACTCCCGGCCGCCAGCAGATCCTTGCCGACGTGGTGGCCGGGCTGTTGCGCACGCCCCGCCAGCTGCCGTCCAAGTACTTCTACGATGCACGCGGCTCGCGCCTGTTCGAGCAGATCACGCATACGCCCGAGTACTACCCCACGCGCACCGAGCTGGCCCTGCTTTCACGGGTACTGCCGGACATCGCCCGAAGCGTCGGGCCGCACCTGCACGTGGTGGAACTGGGCAGCGGCAGTGGCCGCAAGACCGCGTTGCTGCTGGCCGCCCTGCACGACCCGGTGGCCTACACGCCGATTGAAATCTCACGTGCCGCGCTGCTGTCCAGCATCGACCATCTGGCCCCGGCGCTGCCCGAGGTGGAGATGCTGCCGGTCTGTGCCGACTTTACCCGTCCCGTCGCCGTACCCATGCCCGAACGCGAATCCGCGCGACGGCTGCTGTTCTTCCCGGGTTCCACGCTGGGCAACTTTGAAGGCGAGGACGCGGTCGCGCTGCTGCGCGCGATGCGCCAGACCATGGGGCATGATGGCCTGGCCCTGGTCGGCATCGACCTGCACAAGGACCCGGCGTTGATCGAGGCGGCCTACAACGATGCGCAGGGCGTCACCGCCGCATTCACCCTCAACCTGCTGGCCCGCCTGAACCGCGAGATCGGCAGCGATTTCGATCTCGATGGCTTCCGTCATCGTGCACGCTACAGCACCGCGCGGTTGCGCATCGAGACCGATCTGGTCAGCCAGCGGGCACAGGACGTCCACCTGGATGGCCGCATTTTCCACTTCGCCGCCGGTGAACCCATTCGCGTCGAGTACAGCCACAAGTACACCGAGGACAGCTTCGACGCGCTGTTGCGGCAGGCGGGCCTGCAGGTGGCGCAGCGATGGGATGCCGAAAGCCCCGCCTATGGCCTGCGCCTGCTGCGCCGCGCCTGAGGTGGTGGCCAGCCGGTGCCCCTTCAGGTTCGGCGGCACCGCTGCCCCTAAGATGGCCGTGCAACGGCAACACGGAGGACGCCATGCCTGTTCTGACCACGCTCGGCCTGGCGGCCGCCCTTGCGTCGACCCCGACGCTGCCTGCGGCTTCCGCCGCCAGCACCGATCCGGCGTTCAGCCGCTGCTTGGCGGGCCTGCAGGCCACCGCCGCGACCCAGGGCATCGGCGCTGACCGCTTCAACGAGATCACCGCCGGGCTCACCCCGGACCCCAGCGTGCTCGGCCTGCTCGATGCACAGCCCGAATTCACCACGCCGATCTGGGACTACCTGGCCGCGCTGGTCGATCGCCAGCGCGTGGCTGATGGTCGCGCCCTGCTGCAGCAGCACCGCGACCTGCTCGATCGCGTGTCGGCCCAGTATGGCGTCGATCCGGCCACCATCGTCGCGGTCTGGGGCGTGGAGAGCGACTACGGCCGCGTGTTCGGCAAGCGCCCGCTGCTGCAGTCATTGGCCACGCTGTCGTGCGCCGGCCGCCGCCAACCTTTCTTCCGCGGTGAGCTGCTGGCGCTGCTCAAGCTGATCGACCGCGGCGACCTGCAGGCACAGGGGCTCACCGGCTCCTGGGCCGGTGCCTTCGGGCACACCCAGTTCATGCCCAGCACCTATGCACGCATCGCCGTGGACGGTGATGGCGATGGCCGCCGCGATCTGGTCGGCAGCATTCCCGATGCACTGGCCTCCACCGCCAACTACCTCAAGCGTGCCGGTTGGCGCAGTGGCGAACCATGGGGCATGGAGGTGCATGTGCCCGCCGGCTTCAACGCCAGCCAGGCCGGCCGCACCCAGCGTCGTGCCCTGGCCGATTGGCGCGCGCAGGGCGTGACCGCGCTGGATGGCAGCGCGTTGGCTCCGGCCAACCTGCCGGCGGATGCGCGCGCCGCCCTGCTGCTGCCGGCCGGCAACAAGGGCCCTGCGTTGCTGGTGTTCCGCAACTACGACGCGATCTACAGCTACAATGCTGCCGAAAGCTATGCGCTGGCGATCGCGACGCTTGCCGACCAGCTGCGCGGCGGCAACGGGCTGGCTACCGCCTGGCCGACCGACGATCCAGGCCTGGGCCGCGATGAGCGTCGCCAGCTGCAGACCCTGCTGCTGGCCCGCGGCCACGACATCGGTGCCGCCGACGGCATGATCGGTACCGCCACGCGTCGCGCGATCCAGGCCGAGCAGCAGCGCCTGGGCTGGAGCGAGGTGGACGGCCGCGCAGGCCAGCGCATCCTGCGCACGCTGCAGGAAGAGGCGGCCGCCATCGCACCCGCTGGGCAGAATGCCTTGCCGGCGGCACGTTGACCGCGACATCATCGCCACGGTCTTCAAGGAGCGTCATCGCATGCAGTCGAATCCGGACATCAGCACCGGCCTGTATCACGGCCTGGAGGCCTGGCAGGTGCGAACCGCCAATGCCACAGCGGTCGTGAGTGTGTTTGGTGGCCAGCTGCTGTCGTTCATTCCCGATGGGCAGCCCGATCTGTTCTGGCTTTCGCCCACGCGCGCCGAGCTGCCCACGCCCATCCGCGGTGGCGTCCCGGTGTGCTGGCCGTGGTTCGGCCGCCAGGGCCAGAGTGCCGATGTACCGGCGCATGGCCTGGTACGTACCGCGCGCTGGGAGCTTCTTCAGGCCACCCAGAGCGATGATGGCGAGGTCGAGCTGCAGTTGGCACCTGCGCTCTGCGCCGATCCAGGCCTGCGCCTGCAGATGCAGCTGCGCATCGGCCGCCAGCTGCGCCAGCAGCTCGTCACCGAGAACACCGGAACCTCGCCGGTGACCTTCACCCAGGCCCTGCACAGCTACTTCCGGGTCGGCGATGCCACTTGTGTCGAGGTCGATGGCCTCGACGGCCTGCAGTACCTGGACAAGTACGAGGACGGCGCGCAGCTGCGCCAGCAGCAGGGGCCCTGGTCACTGCGTGACCCGCGGGATCCGGGGCGCAGCGACCGCATCTATACCGGTGCCGGCGGCCACTACGTGCTTCGCGATCCCGTCCTGCAGCGGCGGATCGAGATCCGCAGCGAAGGCAGCCAGACCCTGGTGGCCTGGAACCCCGGCATGGAGGCAGCGGCGAAGATGGCCGATGTCGGCGACGGTTGTCACGATTACGTGTGCCTGGAAGTGGCCAACGCCGGGCCAGAGCAGATTACGCTTGCGGCGGGTGCGCGCCATCAACTGGTGCAGACCCTGGGCAGTACCGCGCTGTAGGCGCTGGCAGCGGTTCCAGTTTGTCGAGGCAGGTAGCAGGGACGGAAAACATGCAGGAAGCACAATGGTGGTACGCCAATGGCAGGCAGAGCAGTGGGCCGGTCGATCTGGCCCGTCTTCGCCAGCTGCAGCGGGAAGGGACGGTTACGGCGCGCACCCTGCTCTGGTGCGAAGGCATGCCCTCATGGCGGCCGTTGGCCGAACTGGAGCAGGCTTCCACCCCCATCGAGGTGGGTCCGGCCCCGGATATCGACGCAGCCCCTGCAGTTGAGGGCATTGCGCCGAATGTCGGCGATCCGTCCGATCCCTATCGTGCGCCGGTCGCTGTACCGGACAGGGCTGCGGCTGCGGGGCTGGAGGGCGAGAGGGCCTTGTACGCCAGCGTGGTCGGCGGCAACTTCCCGATCTATCGCCAGCGCTGGCGGCTGGATCAGGGCATTGCCACGGGCAGTGGCACCTGGCACTGGCCGGCCTTCCTGCTCGGCCCGATCTGGATGATGTACCGCAAAATGTACCGCCTGGCGGCAATGTGGGTCGGTCTGCTGCTGCTGATCAGCGTGGTGGAGACCATGCTGGATGTGCCCGAAGGCGTGTCGCTGGTCATCACCATCGCGCTCAGCGTCGCCACCGGCACCTTTGGCAACACCTGGTACCTGGCACACTGCCAGCGCCTGATCGCCCAGGCTCGTGCCGTCAGCGGCGGCGATGACGCACGGCTGCACAGCGAGCTCACCGCACGCGGCGGCACCAGCGTGGTCGCTACACTGGCCGCCATCGTCATCTCGGTGGTGTTGAGCACCGTCGGCGCCGCACTGGCGGGGTAGGGCAGGTCAGCGGCCCTGACGGGGCCGCAATACCAGCAGGCACAGCGCACCGGCCACCAGCCCCCAGAACGCCGAGCCGATGCCGGCCAGTGAGACGCCCGAGGCGGTGACCAGGAAGGTGACCAGTGCCGCCTCGCGGTCCCGCTCTACCGCCAGCGCACTGGCCAGGCTGTTGGCGATGGTGCCGAACAGCGCGATACCGGCCACGCACGCCACCAGCTCGCTGGGGAAGGCCGCGAACAGTGCGGCCACGGTGGCGCCGAACAGTCCGATGATGATGTAGAAGGCACCTGCCGCCATGGCGGCGGTATAGCGTCGTGCCGGGTCCTCATGTGCATCACGGCCCATGCAGATCGCGGCGGTGATCGCGGCCAGGTTCAGCGCGTACGCACCGAACGGCGCCAGTAGTGTATTGACCACACCGATCCAGCCGATCAGCGGTGACACCGGGGCGTCGTAGCCGGAGGCACGCATCACTGCCACACCGGGAATGTTCTGCGAGGCCATGGTGACCACGAACAGGGGCAGGGCGATGCCGGCTACCGCAGTCCAGGACAGGGACGGGGTCACCCATTGCGGTATCGCCAGTTGCAGCTGCACCTGCTGTGCGTGCAGCAGGCCACGGCTGGCTGCGACCGCGATGCCGACCAGCAGTGTGGCGATCACCGCATAGCGCGGGAACAGGCGGCGTCCCGCCAGCCAGGTGGCGAACATTGCCAGTGCCAGTACCAGCTGGGAATTCATGGCCACGAACACGTCCAGACCGAAGCGCAGCAGCACGCCGGCCAGCATGCCGGCGGCCAGCGCCATCGGCACCCGCTGCATCAATCGTGCGAACACCCCGGAGAAGCCTGCCAGCATGCCAAGCACTGCGGCGAGCAGGAATGCACCGGTGGCCTCGGCGAGCGAGGCGCCACCGGCACCGACCACCAGCATCGCCGCGCCCGGTGTCGACCATGCGGTCACCACCGGCACGCGATAGCGCAGCGACAGCCCGATGCAGGTGACACCCATGCCCAGTCCCAGTGCCCACATCCATGAGGCGATCTGTGCCTGGTCGGCGCCGACAGCCTGGGCGGCCTGGAACACGATCACGGCTGAGCTGGCGAAGCCGACCAGCACCGTAATGAAGCCAGCGACGATGGCCGGCATCGAAAGATCGCGCCACCACGCGCGCCGCACCTGCATGCTCATTGCTCTGTCTCCACTGTGCATTCCTGCATTGTGCATCCCTGCATTGATAGAGGGGTTGCGGCGTTGACCGCGCAACGCGCGGGCAACGCTGCCGTGATCTTCGAGCGTACGTCATGCGTGATGTCGCGATGCTTCTGTCATCACCATGCAAAAAAAGCCTTGACGAAATCCGCAGGATCTCTAGAATTCGCCCCCTTGCTGCAGCGCATCGCTTCCCCGGAAACGACACGCGAACAGCGACGCCACCACCGACGAACGCGTTGATCGAACGAAGGTGTTGACGGACTCGAAAAGTCCGGCATAATAGGCGGCTCGCAACGACGAAAGACCCTCGGGTCCAACGACGAAGCAGCATCGGCAACAACGTCCACTCCGGTGAGACGGCCTTGAAAAAAGGTGTTGACGAAGCGGAAAAGCCGGCTATAATGGGCGGCTCGCTACGAAGGAAACTTCGCAGCACACGGGAACGGCGCTGAGGCCACTTCCCCGGATCTTTGAAAGTATGCGCAGGTATCTTGTGAAGGCGCCTGCAGGAAGGATGATTGTCCATCTTGCAGACGTTTGATCAAGCAACTATTAATTGTTTTAAAGCAAGCGATACGTTGCCAGAGTCAA
>NZ_JAXBRE020000048.1:0-17545 GCF_047520985.2 Stenotrophomonas sp. BR163 | reverse complement strand
GGGGTGTCAGCCGCATGGATGCGGCTGCCAAGCTTACAGGGACGTACTTGCAGCGTCCCCGCACTCCGACACCGCCCCGCCATTCCACGGAATGCCCGCTGTTGCCGTTGCTTCGGCTTGAAGCAGGTGCAGGGCTGCAAGCCCTGCAAAAGAACACCCCTTACAGCGGCAGCGGCGCCTGCGCCGGATCGATCCGGCCTTCGCCGCGGGTGATCTTCTTGAACTCGGCACGGCTGACCGACACGTAGCGCTCGTTGCCACCGATCTCCACCTGCGGGCCGTCCTGCACGGCGTGGCCATGCTCGTCCACGCGCACGGTCATCGTCGCCTTCTTGCCGCTGTGGCAGATGGTCTTGATCTCCTGCATCTCGTCGGCCCAGGCCAGCAGGTACTGGCTGCCTTCGAACAGCTCGCCGCGGAAGTCGGTACGCAGGCCGTAGCACAGCACCGGAATGCGCAGCTGGTCGACCACCTCACTGAGCTGCCAGACCTGGGCGCGGGTCAGGAACTGCGCCTCGTCCACCAGCACGCAGCCCATCGGGCCGTTGGCTGCCAGATCCTGCTCCACCCAGCGCTGCAGGTCGGTATCGCGGTCGAAGGCCATGCCGTCAGCGCGCAGGCCGATCCGCGAGGCGACCACGCCGGCGCCGGCACGGTCGTCCAGGCGTGGAGTCAGGATCGCCACCCGCATGCCGCGCTCGCGGTAGTTGTGCGCGCTCTGCAGCAGGGTGGTGGTCTTGCCGGCGTTCATCGCCGAGTAGTAGAAGTAGAGCTTGGCCATCGGCCAATTCTAGTCGCCACCCGGCCCGCCGTCGCGGATCGGCCGTGGCCGGGCGATCACGTGCCGGCTGTCGCGTACCCCGGTGCCAGCAGCGCCGAGGCAACGATGGCCTGGCCGGCGTGGCTCATTGCCCCGATCTGGCCAGCTCCTCGTCCTGCCATTGCCGGTAGGCCACCGGGTCCCAGTAGCGCGCCAACTGGTGCTTTTCCGGTTGCAGCACACGGGCCCCCGCATCGCCACGGCCCTGGCTGCGCATGGCGCCGTTCCAGCCGGCGCGGCTGCCGGTCTGCCGCATGCTGCCGGCCCGCAGTTCACGTTCCAGCCGCGGCGTCGCGGCCGGATCGCCGAACTCGGCATACAGCGCGCGGCCCTCGCGCACCGCGCGCTCGCGCTCGTCGGCGGACAGCGCCTCCCAGAAGCGTTCGCGCTGTACCACCAGCCACTCGGTGCCGCGCTCGGCCGCCAGGTCCATCCATGCATAGCCCAGGGCGCGGTCGACCGGACCGCCCTGCCCGTTCCAGAGCATGTCGGCCAGCGCTGCCTGTGAGAGCTTGTCGCCGTAGCGCGCGGCATTGCGGAAGTCGTTGCGGGCCTCTTCGTGGCGGCCCCGCTCGCGGGCCTGCATGCCGAGCCCACGGAAGCGCAGGTCCGGATGGTAGACGAGGAACTCGTGCGACTGCAGCACGATCGCTTCATAGGCATCCGTGCGCGGCGGCGGGCCGGACCCGGCCGCAGGCACGGCCAGCAGGCCCAGCAGGGTAGCCACCAGCGGGCGGGCGATGATGTTCAAGGACATGGACCACGCTCCTGTGTTCCGGTGTCGACTCAATACCTTACGGCCAGGTGTCATGCAAGTCAGGTCGGCCCGCCGGCACCCCGCTACAATCCTGTCCCCATGCACGGTCTCAATCCCCCCCAAGCCGCCGCCGTCCTGCACATCGAAGGCCCCTTGCTGGTGCTCGCCGGCGCCGGCAGCGGCAAGACGCGCGTGATCGTGGAAAAGATCGCCCACCTGATCAGCTGTGGCCGCTACCCGGCACGCCGCATCGCGGCGATCACCTTCACCAACAAGTCGGCCAAGGAAATGCGCGAGCGTGTGGCCAAGCGCCTGCGCGAGCAGGATGCCGACGAGGTGACGATCTGCACCTTCCATGCGCTGGGCCTGAAGTTCCTGCAGATCGAGCACGCGGCGGTGGGCCTGAAGCGTGGATTCTCGATCTTCGACGCCGACGATGCCGCTGCGCAGATCAAGGACCTGATGCACGGGGCCAAGCCCGACGACATCGAGGACATGAAGAACCTGGTGTCGCGCGCGAAGAACGCCGGCCTGTCGCCCGAACAGGCGATGGCCGCCGCACGCAGCAACCGCGAGAAGGAAGCGGCCAGCGTCTACGAGCGATACCAGCTGAGGCTGACCGCGTTCAATGCGGTCGACTTCGATGACCTGATCCGTCTGCCGGTGCAGATCCTGGAAGAGAATCCGGACATCGCCCTGGCCTGGCGCGAGCGCATCGGCTACCTGCTGGTGGACGAATGCCAGGACACCAACGACGCGCAGTACCGCCTGCTCAAGCAGCTGGCCGGTGAGAAGGGCAACTTCACCTGCGTCGGCGACGATGACCAGTCGATCTACGCCTGGCGTGGCGCCAATCCCGAAAACCTGCAGCAGATGGGGCGCGATTACCCCATGCTGGAAATCATCAAGCTGGAGCAGAACTACCGCTGCTCCAACCGCGTGCTGCGCGCCGCCAACGCGCTGATCGCCAACAATCCGCATGAGCACCTGAAGAAGCTGTGGAGCGACCAGGCCGACGGCGAACGCATCCGTGTTTGGGAATGCCGCAACAGCGAACATGAAGCGGAGAAGGTCGCCGCCGAGATCGCCTTCGTGGCGCAATCGCGCAACGTGCCGTGGAGTGACTTCTGCATCCTGTTCCGTGGCAACTTCCAGTCGCGCCCGCTGGAAAAGGCGATGCAGCTGCTGCGCATTCCCTATCACCTGACCGGCGGCACCATGTTCCTGGAACGCCAGGAAGTGAAGGACACGCTGGCCTGGCTGCGCCTGCTGGTGAACCCGGATGACGACACCGCGTTCATGCGTGCGGTGCAGTCGCCCAAGCGCGACGTCGGTGCCGGCACGCTGGCCAAGCTGGCCGAGCTGGCCCAGGAAAAGGACATGCCGATGGCGCATGTGGCCGAAACCATCGGTGCCCTGCAGCAGCTCCCACCGCGCGCGGCCAACAGCCTGGCGCGCTTCACCGACATCCTGCGCGACCTGCGTGCACAGATGCGCCAGGTGACGTCCGGCGACATGATCCGCAAGGTGGCCAAGGAATCGGGGTTGCTGAGCGAGCTGCGCCAGCAGGCCAAGGAAGAGGCCAGCTACCAGCGCCGCGCCAACAACATCGAGGAACTGGCGCAGTGGTTCGAGGGCGGCCCGCGCGGTGCAACCGCCGCCGACCTGGCCGGCCAGCTGGCGCTGCTGTCGCGCAGCGACAAGGACGAGGGCGGCAACCAGGTGCGCATGATGACCCTGCACGCTTCCAAGGGCCTGGAATTCCCGTACGTGTTCATCGTCGGCTGCGAAGACGGCGTGCTGCCGCACCAGGTCAGCCTGGACGAGGGCAACCTGCAGGAAGAACGGCGCCTGCTGTACGTGGGCATCACCCGCGCCAAGATCCAGCTGTGGATGAGCTACAGCAAGCTGACGCGCAAGTTCGGCGAGCATGTGCGGCTGAAGCCGAGCCGGTTCTTCGAGGAGATTCCGGCCGAGGAGATCCAGCGCGATGGCGCGGACCCGGTGGCCGATGCGGCGCGCAAGAAGGAGCGCGCGACGGCGGGGTTGGCGGCGATCGAGGCGCTGTTCGATTGAGGATCGAAAAGCCACTAAAGTGGTATTCCAATCCGTCCGATTGACGCTTCTGGCCTTGAGCCTGCATCGGGTTAAGGCCTAGTGTGAGCGCACCCGAAGTGCGCGCCGTGTCCTTCATCGTGTCCAACGACATCCCTCCTGTTCTCACCCGTACCTTCCTCGGGCTGGGCGTGGTCCTGCTTGTTTCAGCGCTTCTGGCCTACGTTGGTGCCAGGCGCTTCCTCGATGCGGCGGTCATTGCCGATGGCAGGATCACCCATGTGGCTGCCAGCGTTGATCGCGGTGGTTCGCGCACTTCAGGGGTGAAGTTCCTGTACTGGGTGGAATTCACTACCAGCAGCGGGCAAGTGATGCGGTTCTTGGCAGGTCGTACCAGCCGTCGTGCCTACATGACGGGCGATCATGTAGATGTGCTGTACCTGCCGGACCGCCCGGACAAGGCTCTGGTGCGTTCGCTCTCATCACCCTGGGGCCTGAGCGTCATACTGGGATTGGGCGGCGGCCCATTCCTGCTGGCGGTGGGATTTATGCACCTGCCGCAGGCGGCGAGGGCATGGCGGCGCAGGCAGCTCCTTCGCCACGGGACACGGGTGCAAGCCAAGGTCCGGGCGATCAAGCGCGATCTCGGAGTATTTTCGGGGGGAAGGCATCCGTTCGTCATCGTCTGCGCCTGGCGCGATCCTGAAACCACTCGATGGCATGTCTTCCACAGTGCGTATCTATGGGCCGATCCCCGTGCACAGGTGAGTGGGCGTGAACTGGATGTCCATGTCATGCCGGGCAATCCGCGCTACTACCATGTCGATACCTCCTTCATTCGATCAGCGCCGGCACCTGCACGCTGATCGATCAACCCGGCAGCACCATGCCCACCCTCCTCAGATGTTTTTTGCTGTTTTTCTTTGCCGTGGGCCTGCTGACCCTTCTGGCCGCCGCCTGGCTGTTCGTGGACGTCCAGCGTTTCGCGCGCAAGGCCGTTTCCGTAACCGGAACGGTGGTGGCCGTCCAGGCAGAGGATGCCCGGTCGGAAATGGAGGGGATGCCCGCACGTGACATCACCCTGCATCGCCCGGTGGTGAGGTTCCAGACCGCACAGGGGCAGATGATTCAGTTCACCGCGTCCTTTGCTACCGGGGCACCACTGTACGTGGTCGGCGAACAGGTACAGGTGCTGTATCCCGGCGGCATGCCTTCCAAGGCTCGTATCCAGCACCCGGGATTGCGCTGGGGCGCACCGCTGCTGTTGGCGCTGATGGGCATGGGGTTCTGCCTGATCGCCGCATGCGTCCATCGCCTGTGCGTGCGCTACTGGCCGATCCTGTTCGGCCCGCGTGACGGGGCATGTGGCTAGGCTGGGCATCGTAGTGG
Organism: Stenotrophomonas sp. BR163; assembly: GCF_047520985.2. Taxonomy (NCBI): domain Bacteria; kingdom Pseudomonadati; phylum Pseudomonadota; class Gammaproteobacteria; order Lysobacterales; family Lysobacteraceae; genus Stenotrophomonas; species Stenotrophomonas sp. BR163. Next base: position 12,524 of record NZ_JAXBRE020000048.1, on the reverse strand, counting down.
CCCACTTGGCCTGAGCGTGCTGCACGGCGGGCGCTGGCGTTGCAAAATCGAGGTATTCCTTCCGGAGCCCACCCATGCATCCCATCGAAAGCGAACGCCTGCGGCTGCGCCGCCTGGAACCAGACCGGGATGCTGCGCCGATGCTGGCACTGCTCAACGATCCAGGCTTCCTGCGTTTCATCGGTGATCGCAACGTGCGCAGCGAGGAGCAGGCGCGGGAGTACATCGCGCTGCGCGTGCTGCGCAGCTATGCCTTGAACGGCTTCGGCATGTATGCGATCGAGCGCCTGGCCGATGGCGCGTGGCTGGGTAACGCCGGCCTGGTGCGGCGTGATGGCCTGCCGGGGCCGGATATCGGCTATGCGGTGCTGTCGGAGTTCACGGGGCAGGGCTATGCCGGCGAGGCGGCGCAGGCGGTCTTCGCGCATGCCCGTGCGGAGCTGGGCATCGAGGATCTGTACGGCATTACCGACCTGGACAATGTGGCTTCCGGACGCATCCTGCTGGGGCTGGGCATGCACGAACGCGGCGTGATCCAGCTGCCGGGCGTGGACAGCGCGAGCCGGTTGTACGCCACGCCGGGGGCGGCGGTGGTTCAACAGCCAGCATGAGCCGGTGGGGTATGGTGCAGGTCTGTTTTCCTGCACGGATGCTTCGATGCTGATCAACGCGTATTCCACCCTCGGCCCGGTGCTGGCACCGCCACCACAGGCCGGGAGTGCCTCCGTCCGTGGTCTTGATGACCCCGCACTGGCCCCGCACCTCGGCGGCTTCGTCAACTACGTGCTGGGCCATGGCGACGGGCAGATGACCGCCGCGCGCTATCACCTGATGCGGCACGTCCAGCGCGTGCGCCAGCACTATCTGTTCGAGCTGGCCGAGGCTGATCTGGAGGCGCTGCAGCCTTGGCTGCTGCAGGCCAATGCGGTGTGCTTCCTGGAAGATGGCAGCGTCCGCGATCCGGCCGGCAGGGTGCTGTTGGGTGACGCGCCCGATCCGCAGGCGCAGGTGCCGTATCCCGCCGATGCCGGGCAGCGCCGTGCGCGCAGCCAACAGCAGTTGCAGGCCCACGAGCTGCGTGTCCCGCCGTCGTTGCCACCTGTGCTGGGTGCGGCCGAGGCACAGCTGCGCGCGCCTGCCCAGGTCTGGGCCAGAGCGCAGGCGCTGCTGGCGTGTACGCTGCGCGCCGAGGCGCTGCAGGCCGGTGACCCACCGTTGAGCCTGGCCGAGTTGGCCGAGCGCCTGCCGGCGCTGCCCGAGGCCTTGAGCCCGGCCGAGGCCGCTTTCATCGCGCACGGGGACGCCGAGGCGGCTCTGCCGTTCGGCTGGCGCTACGAGAGCCTGGCCGTGCTGCTGTGGGCGCTGGGCCTGTCCGAGGCGCTGCCGTGGCCGCAGGCGACCTGTGCCGTGCCGGATGTGGTGGGTGCCTTGTTGCAGAAGGCTGACAGTGGCAGCGAGCCTGCGACCCTGCGCGATACCGCCGAGCTGCTGGATGCGCTGGATCTGCACTACCGCCTGCACTGGGTTGCGCGTGAGGCCCAGCGCCAAGGTGCACCGATGCCCGGTGCGCTGGAGGGCGGCGTGATCTACGAGCGCCACTACGCGCTGAACTGGTTGTTCTGCTTTGAACAGGCCGACTGGGACGACGTCGATACGCCGACCTGAGTCTGCAGGGCGAGGGCGGTCAGGCCGCCCTCGCTGGCATGGGCACCGTGCCGACCAACGGTCGGCACCCACCCTCTCAGCTGCGCAGTTCCGCCAGCTGCGCCTGCAGCTCGGCCACGGCCGTTTCCAGCTGGGCCACGCGCTCGGCCAGGCCCGGATCGGCCGCATCGCTGCTGCCCCCGCCACTGCTGGCGTACTTGGCCGCCAGCGCGGCACCATCCACTTCACCGCACAGCAGGTGCATGTAGCGGTCTTCGCGCTGGCCGCTGGTGCGCGGCAGCACCACCAGCAGCGCGCGCTGCTGCAGGCGCTCGATGGCGTGGCGGGCTTCGTCGATATCCGCGAACCGGTACAGACGCTCGCTGCGCGACACCAGCTCGCCCAGGGTCTGTGGACCGCGCAGCAACAGCAGCGCCAGCAGCACGGTCTGCTGCCGGGTCAGGTCCAGCGCGGCCTGCAGGCGGTGCTCGTAGCGGTCGGCGCGCGAGGAGAAGTGCTGGCGGGCCAGACCCAACGCCTCCAGCTGGCGCAGCGCGTGCTGCACGCTGCCGGCGTCTACGTTCATCACCGGCTCGCGCGCGGTCTTCTGGTTGGCCGCCGATTGGGCGGCGTTGACCGTCAGCGGGTAGGTGTCCGGCGTGGTTGCCTCCTTCTCCACCAGGCAGCCCAGCAGGCGGGCCTGCACGGCGTCGAGCAGGGGGACGTCGGGGGTCTGGGCGGAATCGGTCATGGCGGCCTCCGGAAGGGCAACGGGTCAACCGCCAAGCATAGCCGTCCCGAGGCCGCCTTTGCCGGTAAAATGCGCCGGTATATCTGATTGCCGGTGAATCCATGCGTCGTCCTGTTTCCCTGTCCCTGACCCTGCTCGCCACCGCGGCGCTGGGCCTGTCCGCCTGCAAGCGCGTGGACGCGCCTGCTGCCGAAGCCGCCGCGCAGGAGGCCCCGGCCGCTGCCGCCAAGGCCGATGGCGCGCGTGATGCCACCGCCAACGACAACCTCAACGCCGTGCTGTGGATGCAGCGTGCGCAGGAGTACAGGGCGATCACCGAGCAGACCTACCGGGCCGCCGCCGATCGCCTGGATGCGGCGCTGAAGGAGGCCCACTGGGACGCACTGGTGCCAGAAGAACGCGGCAACGAGGCCAAGGGCCTGAAGCCGGCCGTGGTGCTGGACGTGGACGAGACCGTGCTGGACAACTCGCCCTACCAGGCGCGCCTGGTGCGCGACGGCAAGGAATACGACGAGCTGAGCTGGGACCAGTGGGTGGCCGAAAAGAAGGCCAAGGCGATTCCGGGCGTGGTTGATTTCGCCAAGGCCGCCAACGCCAAGGGCGTGACCCTGCTGTACATCTCCAACCGTGCCGTGCACCTGAAGGACGCGACCCTGGCCAACCTGCGCGAGCAGGGCCTGCCGGTAGCCGATGACAGCGTGTTCCTGGGCCTGGGCACCGTGGTCGAAGGCTGCGAGCAGGCCGGCAGCGAGAAGAACTGCCGCCGCCGCCTGGCCGGGCAGAAGTACCGCGTGCTGATGCAGTTCGGCGACCAGCTGGGTGACTTCGTGGAAGTGACCACCAACACCAACGAAGGCCGTGACGCCCTGCTGCAGCAGTACCACGACTGGTTCGGCGAGCGCTGGTGGATGCTGCCGAACCCGACCTACGGTGGCTTCGAGCCGGCGCAGTTCAACAACGATTACAGCCAGTCGCGCCAGGCCCGTCACGACGCCAAGCGCGCCGCCCTGGACTACGCACCATGAGCCGCGCGCCACTGCCGCTGCGCGACGACGAGCGCCTGATCTTCGCGCTGGACGTGCCTGACCGCGCGCAGGCGCTGGCGTGGGTCGACCGCCTTGGCGACAGCGTGGCCTTCTACAAGATCGGCATGGAACTGCTCGCCTCCGGCGAGTACTTCCAGGTGCTCGATGAGCTGGCCCGCCGCGACAAGCGCGTGTTCGTCGACCTGAAGTTCTTCGACATTCCGGCCACCGCTGCGGCGGTGATCAAGCGCCTGTCGCAGTGGCCGGTCAGCTACGCCACCATCCATGGCTGGCACCCGGCCATGATGGAGGCGTGCGCCGCCGCCAACAGCGGCGACATGCGCCTGCTGGCAGTGACCGTGCTGACCTCGATGGGTCGCCCCGACCTCGCACAGATGGGCATCGACCGCGAACCGGTGGACGTGGTGGTCGAGCGCGCGCTGGCCGCCCAGGCCGCCGGCATCGATGGCGTGATCGCTTCGGGCCAGGAGGCCGGCCCGATCCGCGCTGCCACCGGCAGCGGATTCTCGATCGTCTGCCCGGGCATCCGCCCCGGTGGCCCGGTCGGCGATGACCAGAAGCGTACCGTTGGCGTAGCGCAGGCCTTTGCCGATGGCGCCGATGCCATCGTGGTCGGTCGCCCGATCCGCCTGGCCGCCGATCCGCAGGCCGCAGCGCGGGCGATCCTGCAGGAAATCGCGTCGGCTCTGGCTGCACGCTGAGCCCACAGCCGACGCCGGTCACGCCGGCACCACGAACGCCATCCCGATCCATGCGGGATGGCGTTCGCATTTGTGGGTCTGCAGTTGTCGCAGGCGGCGCCAGCCATGAGAACTGTGCGCAGGTTCGCGCTGTGGGCCTCTCCACTGCTCCCCAATCGATGCACCGGTACGGACCGCGGCCGCGCCGGTTCCAACCATCGACAGAGGAGTACAGGGAAATGTATCGCAGCACCTCTTTGTTCATCGGCCTGCTGTTGGCCGCGTCTGCCGTACCCGCCATCGCTGCGCCGCAGCTGCGCGATGCGCCGCGCATCATCGGCGGCGAAGCGGCGCCGGCCGACGAGTACCCGTTCATGGTCAGCATCCAGGGCATCTTCGACGGCGATTCGGACCATGATCGCCACTTCTGCGGGGGCACCCTCATCTCACCCTCGTGGGTGCTGACGGCCGCGCACTGCATGCAGGGCGAAGCGCCTGGTGGCATCGCCGTTGTCGGCAAGGTCACGGCCCTGTCCACTGACGCCGGACCACGACCCTCCAACGTCAAGGCGATCCACGTCCATCCGGCATTCAACAGCGGCAATTCGCTGGAGCACGACGTCGCCCTGATCCAGCTCAGCGCACCGCTGGTCGGCGCACAGCCGGTAGCACTGCGGCTGCGGCCCGACGCCAGCTATCTCAAGCCGGGCCGTGAATTCACGGTCATCGGCTGGGGAGACACCGACATCGGCGATGGCCGGGTCTATCCGACTCAGCTGCAGACCGCACAGGTGCCGTTCGTGTCATTCGATGAATGCCAGCAGGCGTACGGCGGTGAACTATCACGTGGCAAGGTGATCTGCGCCGGCCGCGAGGGCATCGACAGCTGCCAGGGGGATTCCGGAGGCCCGCTGCTGCTGCGCCTGCGTGAAGGCTGGACCCAGTTCGGTGTCGTCAGTTGGGGCGAGGGCTGTGCGCTGGCCGGCTATCCGGGGATTTATGCCCGAATCGCCGAAAAACACGCCGTAGATTTCATTGAAGCGGTTTGGCAACGCGATTGACACAATAAAATCAAATACATACATGGCATTACGTGAAGTGTTGCCTTAACTTGAACGGCAGCGTAGGATCGCCGCCATCCGGTCCTCGGGCCGGACATGTGCCACAACACTGTCCTCCGGCCCCGCGCCGGCTTGAAGAGCCTGTGATCCCCGTGATCCGGGCTCTTTTTTTATCCCGGTGGCGGCGCTGGGGTCAGATCCCTTCTGCCCGCAGCAGAGGAGATCTGACCCCCTTGGCTGGAAACCGTGACGTCCCGGCTTGCCGCTGTCACGTCGCAGGCCGCAAGATGCGGGCCGGTCCGGGGAGTCCGAATGCATGAGCGTGGCGGTGCGAGGAAAGTCTGCGCGTGGATGGGGGCTGGCGGCCGTGCTGCTGCTGGCCGTGGCGGCGTGCCGCGAGTCTGCCAACGATCCGGCCAGGCCGGCGGCCGAGCCGGTGGCTGCGGTACAGGCGATGGCGTTGCGCCTGGCCGAGGATGATCTGGTCGGCTACGCAAAGCTGTCGGTGCCGCCGGGCCAGTACCAACGCCTGCAGCAGGCCTGGGCGGAGGGCCACAGCCAGTGGCCGCTGACCGAACTGCCGCTGGGTGACCAGCTGCTGCCGATGCTGGCCGCGCTGCGCAAGCCCGGTGCCAGCGCCGAACTGCAGCGCAGCTTCGATCGCCAGCTGGCTGGCCAGGCCGGCGCCGTGCGCCAGGCTGCACAGTCGATGGGCAACTTCGGCGTGCAGTACCTGCGCCACCAGAAGGGCTACACGCCCAGCCAGCAGGCCCACTACATCGCCCTGGTCGAGACCCTGGCGGGGTGGGCGCAGGCTGCCCCGATCAGCGACCGCGCACGTGCCCGCAGCACCATCGCCGCGCTGGTCGGCGCCGCCAGCAAGGTCGGCTTCGAGGATGAAGCCGGCCTGCAGGCGGCCGGCATGGAAGGCAGCCTGCAGCAGCTGGCGCCGTTCATCCACACCCTCAAGGCGGTGCTGGGCAGTTACGGACTCGGCGTGGACGACGCGCTGCGCAGCGTGCGCGGCGAACTGCTGTCGGTGGAAGGTGACAATGCGCTGGTGCGCCTGCACTACGACCTGGCCGGTCGCGAGATGACCCTGCAGCTGCCACTGAGCCGGCGCGAGGGCCACTGGTACCTGACCCGCACCCTGGCCGACACCGACGCGCTGCTGCGCAAGGCCGATGCGGCCCGCGCGGCTGCGTCGCCAGCACCGGCCGAAGCCCCCGCCGAGGGTGGGGAAGCGGCAACACCGCCGGCTAAGCCATAATGGCGCCGATGTCGAAACAGAACCCGCTGCCGTTCCCCGGCGAAGAATCCCAGTCGACGCCCGCCGATACGGTGCCGGCGTCCCCCTCGACCGGTACCGGCCCGAACCCGGTACCGCCGCCCGCGCACGCGCGTCCGGCCGGACGCCGTCCACTGTGGGCCCGCCTGCTCGGTCGCCTGGTCGAGCCGTGGCTGTCGCTGAAGATCGAACCGGAAGACCCGGGCCAGTACAACGATGGCCGCCCGGTCATGTACGTGCTGGAAGACTACGGCCTGTCCAACGCGCTGATCCTGGACAAGGCCTGCCGCCAGGCCGGCCTGCCGTCGCCGCTGGTGCCACTGGCCGGTGATCCGACCGGCCGCAAGCGCGCCTATCTGGCGCTGTCGCGGCGCAGCTCCAGCAACTCGCTGATTCCCGAGCAGCGCGGCGCCAAGACCCACTCCGATTCGCTGGCCAAGGTCCTGCAGGCGCACCGCGTGCGCGATGACCTGGATGTGCACCTGGTGCCGGTGTCGATCTTCGTCGGCCGCGCGCCGGACAAGCAGAGCGGCTGGTTCGCAGTGCTGTTCTCGGAAAACTGGGCGCTGGTGGGCCGCTTCCGCCGCCTGCTGGGGCTGCTGCTGAACGGGCGCAATACCATCGTGCGCTTCGCCCCGCCGATCTCGCTGCGCAGCACCGTCGACGAAGGCCTGGAGCCGGAGCGCACGGTGCGCAAGCTGCAGCGCGTGCTGCGCACCCATTTCCGCCGCATCCGTGAATCGGTGATCGGCCCGGACCTGTCGACCCGGCGCCTGCTGGTGGACCAGGTGCTGGCCGCCGAGCCGGTCCGCGAAGCGATCGCCGCACAGGCCAAGCGCGACAACTCGAAGCCGGCCGATGCCTGGAAGAAGGCACACGCCTACGCCTGGGAAATCGCTGCGGACTATTCCAGCCCGGTGGTGCGCTCGGCCAGCTTCATGCTCAGCCACGTGTGGAACCGCATCTATGCGGGCGTGCTGGTGCACCACCTGGACAAGTTCAAGGCCGCCGCGCCGGGCCACGAAGTGGTCTACGTGCCCAGCCACCGCAGCCACATGGACTACCTGCTGCTGTCCTACCTGCTGTACGACCGTGGCATCGTGCCGCCGCACATCGTGGCCGGCATCAACCTGAACCTGCCGGTGGTCGGCACCCTGCTGCGCAAGGGCGGTGCGTTCTTCATCCGCCGTTCGATCCGTGGCAATGCGCTGTACTCTGCAGTGCTCAGTGAGTACGTCGCGCAGCTGGTGGCCGGTGGCTATTCGCTGGAGTACTTCGTCGAAGGCGGCCGCTCGCGTACCGGGCGCCTGCTGCAGCCCAAGGGCGGCATGATCTCGATGACGCTGCGTGCATTCCTGCGCCAGCCGCGCAAGCCGGTCCTGTTCCAGCCCATCTACATCGGCTACGAGAAGCTGATGGAGGGCGGCAGCTACCTGGACGAACTGTCCGGCCGGCCGAAGGAAAAGGAGTCGATCTGGTCGCTGCTGTGGGGCATCCCCAAGGTGCTCAAGCAGAACTACGGCCAGGTGGTGGTGAACTTCGGCGAGCCGATCGCGCTGAACGACGTGCTGGCCGAGAAGGCCCCGGAGTGGAAGGGCGAGGCGGTGTCCGAGGACGAGAAGCCAGCCTGGCTGTCGACCACGGTGGATACGCTGGCCGAACGCATCCAGGTGCGCATCAACGGCGCTGCCGACGTCAACCCCATCAATCTGCTGGCGCTGGCCCTGCTGTCCACGCCGAAGCACGCGATGGGCGAGGCCGACCTGATCGCGCAGATCGAGCTGTGCAAGACGCTGCTGGTCGAGATGCCGTACTCGGACCGGGTGACGGTGACCCCGCACTCGCCGGAGCGGATCATCGCCCATGCCGAGGAGATCAACGTCCTCACCCGCATCAAGCACCCGCTCGGCGATGTGCTCAGCGTCAGCGGCGACACCGCGGTGCTGCTCAGCTACTTCCGCAACAACGTGGTGCACCTGTTCACCGCCTCGTCGTGGGTGGCCTGCTGCTTCCAGAACAACCGCCGCATGAGCCGTACCGGGCTGGTCCAGCTGGGCCGCACGGTATATCCGTTCCTGCAGGCCGAGCTGTTCCTGCCGTGGAGCGAGGACGAGTTCGCGCAGCGTATTGACCGCACCATCGACGTGTTCGTGCGCGAAGGCCTGCTGCAGAACGTCAACGATGACGACGGCGGCATCCTGGCACGCAACACCGGGCAGACCGACGAGGTGTTCCGCCTGCGGGCGATCGGCCATTCGCTGCAGCAGGCGTTCGAGCGCTACTACATCGCCATCTCGGTGCTGGTGAAGAACGGCCCGGGCGTGCTCGGTGCGGCCGAGCTGGAAAGCCTGTGCCAGCAGGCCGCGCAGCGCCTGAGCCTGCTCTATGCGCCGGCCGCTCCCGAGTTCTTCGACAAGGCCCTGTTCCGCGGCTTCATCCAGAAGCTGCGCGAACTGCGCCTGGTGTGGCCGGACGAGAACAGCAAGCTGCTGTTCGATGAACGCCTGGATGCCTGGGCCAAGGACGCCAAGTTCATCCTGGGGCGCGAGCTGCGCCACACCATCGAGCGGGTCAGCCCGGAAGCAGCGCGCCCGGACGAGCCTGCGCCGCAGGATTGAAGGTCGCGCCGGACAAGGCGGTGGGTGCGGACCTTGGTCCGCACACTTCCACCCGTGCCAACCAAGGTTGGCACCCACCAGGACGGTCTTTAGGCCGGCTCGTCGGGAATCTGCAGGCTTTCCAGCCTGGCGATGCAGTCCTTCAACTGCAGCTTGCGCCGCTTCAGGCGCTTGGCTTCCAGTTCGTCCTCGCCGTTGGCCGCCATGCGGGTGATCTGTTCATCCAGCAGGCGGTGCTCGGCGCGCAGGGCGGCGAGGTGCTCGACGATCTCGGCGGGGCTGTAGGTATCCACAGCCTCCGAGCATACACAGCGTTGATGACTGCCGGGAGAGGGGAAACCCGACCCCCGGCCGGGGCGGCTCCGAGCCGTTAGAATGGAACCCATGAGTGCCGTGATTTCCCTTCCCGATCCCCAGCCGCGCGCCGCCCGCGATCCACGCGTGGCCGAGCGCGAGCAGCACAAGCTGGCCAAGCGCCTGCGCCGCCAGGTCGGCGAGGCGATTGCCGACTTCGGCATGATCGAGGCCGGCGACAAGGTCATGGTCTGCCTGTCCGGCGGCAAGGACAGCTACACCCTGCTGGACGTGCTGCTGCAGCTGCAGAAGAAGGCGCCGGTGCCGTTCGAGCTGGTGGCGGTGAACCTGGACCAGAAGCAGCCGGGCTTCCCCGAGCACATCCTGCCGGAGTACCTGGCCGGGCTGGGCGTGCCGTACCACATCATCGAGCAGGACACCTATTCGGTGGTCAGCCGGGTCATCCCGGAGGGCAAGACGATGTGTTCGCTGTGCTCGCGCCTGCGTCGTGGCGCGCTGTACAACTACGCCGAGACCCACGGTTTCACCAAGATCGCGCTGGGCCACCACCGCGACGACATGGTGGCCACGTTCTTCATGAACCTGTTCCACCACGCCAAGCTGGCGGGCATGCCGCCGAAGCTGCGCAGCGACGACGGCAGGCACGTGGTGATCCGGCCGCTGGCCTACGTGCGCGAGCGCGACATCGTCGACTACGCGCAGGCGCGCCAGTTCCCGATCATTCCCTGCAACCTGTGCGGCAGCCAGGAGAACCTGCAGCGCCGCCAGGTCGGCCTGATGCTCAAGCAGTGGGAAAAGGACCATCCGGGCCGCATCGAGCAGATCGCGCGCGCCATGGGTGAAGTCCGGCCCTCGCAGCTGGCCGACACCACCCTGTTCGACTTCATGGCGCTGGGCCGTCGCGACGACACGCCGCTGCCCGACGCCCATGCCTGGCTGGCCGGCTCCCCGGCCGACGCCGACGCAGATCCCGAGACGCCCACCGTTTAAGGTCGGTCGCCCTTCCTCTTCGCCATCCGGAATTCCATGTTCTTTCGCAACCTGACGTTCTTCCGTTTCCCGACCACCACCGATTTTTCCGAAGTCGATACCCTGCTGCCGCACGCCGTGCTCAAGCCTGTCGGCGCGCTGGAAATGAATTCGCGCGGCTTCATTTCGCCGTTCGGCCGCGAGGAGAAGGAACTGCTGTCCCACCGCATCGCCGAACACCTGTGGCTGACCGTGGGTGGCGAGGACAAGATCCTGCCGGCGGCGGTGGTCAACGACCTGCTCGAGCGCAAGCTGGAGGAGATCGAGGAGAAGGAAGGGCGGCGCCCGGGTGGCCGCGAGCGCAAGCGCATGAAGGACGATCTGCTGCATGAACTGCTGCCGCGCGCCTTCGTGAAGTCCTCGCGCAACGACGCCTTCATCGACCTGCAGCACGGCTACGTGGCGGTGGATACCTCCAGCCGCAAGACCGGCGAATACTTCATGTCCGACATCCGCGGGCTGCTCGGCAGCTTCCCGGCGATGCCGCTGAACGCCGAAGTCGCGCCGCGCTCGATCCTGACCGGCTGGATCGCCGGCGAGCCGCTGCCGACCGGGCTGAGCCTGGGCGAAGAGTGCGAGATGAAGGATCCGGTCGAAGGCGGCGCGGTGGTCAAGTGCCAGCACCAGGAACTGCGCTGCGACGAGATCGACAAGCACCTGGACGCCGGCAAGCAGGTGACCAAGCTGGCGCTGATCTTCGAAGACAACCTGTCGTTCGTGATCGGCGACGACCTGATCGTGCGCAAGCTGAAGTTCCTCGACGGCGCCCTGGACCAGCTGGAGCATGCCGACGAAGACGGCCGCCGTGCCGAGTTCGATGCCCGCTTCGCCCTGCAGAGCGCCGAGATCCGCCGCCTGTTCCTGTTGCTGGAAGAAGCGTTCAAGCTCAGCAAGGCTGACTGAACAGGCAGCCCGACGGTCGCCGGTCATCCGGCGGCCCGAAGCAGCGCTATGCTGGGCGCATGAGCCGTCTGCTGCGCCGCCTGATCACTCCGACCCCGCCCGCCACCGTACAGCGCGACACCGTTCGCCTGCGCCTGGAGGATGCCGAGATCGAGGTGCTGCGCGTGCGCGATCCGCGCGCGCGCCGCATCAAGCTGAGCGTGGACGAGCGTGGCGCGCGGTTGACGTTACCACCGCGCGCAAGCCTGGTAATGGGCGAGCGCTTCCTGGAACAGCACCGCGACTGGCTGGCGCTGCAGCTGCGGCAGTACCAGGGGCAGGGCCTGCCGGCACCGCTGCAGCCCGGCGAAGACGGCGTGCTGCCATTGCGCGGTGAACTGTTGCCGCTGCGCTGGCAGGAAGGCCGCTACGCGCGGCTGGAGATCGACGCGCACGGTGCCTGCGTGCAGTGGCCGACCCGTGGTGGTGACGCCACGCTGCGCCGCCTGCTGCGCGAGTTCTATGAAGCGCAGACCCGCGCCGACGTCGGCCGCTGGCTGCCGAAGTACCTGCCCACCCTGCCGCGCGCCCCCAGCCGCCTGCGCCTGAAGGTGATGTCCTCGCAGTGGGGCTCGCTGGCCCCCGATGGCAGCATGGCCCTGGACCTGGCCTTGGTGCTCGGTCGTCCGGAAGCGTTCGAGTACGTGCTGGTGCACGAACTCTGCCACCTGATCCAGCCGAATCATTCGCCCGCGTTCTGGCATGAAGTCGAACAACGCTTTCCCGCCTGGCGCGAACAGCGCGACTACTTCCAGCTGGAAGGTCGGCGACTGAAGGCGATGCTTCGCCAGCTGTTGTAGAGCCGAGCCGATGCTCGGCTGACGCGTGCAGCGCGGGGTTCCAGTCATCACGTTGAAGAGCAGCCGAGCATGGCTCGGCTCTACAGAAGAGCGCGCGCAGCGCGCGACCCGCTCCTGCTCTTCCTTCTTTCTTCCGTGGTGGGCACACCGGAAACTGTCGAAGGACGGGATGGGTGGGATTGCGGGGGTGTCCGCGGCATGGATGCCGCGGCCAAGCCCCCAGGGTGAAGTGACCCCCGGGAGTTGGACATCAGATCCAACCCCGAGGGATACATGAACAGATACGACGCGCGTTTCAAACTGCAGGTCGCCAAAGAGGCCTGCAAGACCTCCACATCGGTCAAAGCCGC
>NZ_JAXBRE020000047.1:0-17703 GCF_047520985.2 Stenotrophomonas sp. BR163 | reverse complement strand
CGGAAAGCGCGATCCCGCGTGCCAGCGAACTGGTCTGCTACACCCGTGCCGGTGCCGAGATCGGCGTGGCATCGACCAAGGCCTTCACCACCCAGCTGGCGGCACTGTTCCAGCTGACCGTGGTGCTGGGCAAGCTGCATGGCCGCATCGACGCGGCGCAGGAAGCGGACTACCTGGAGCAGCTGCGCTTCCTGCCGGGCAGCGTGCAGCACGCGCTGAACATGGAACCGCAGATCGCCGCCTGGGCCGAGCGTTTCGCGCGCAAGAGCAGCGCATTGTTCCTGGGCCGCGGCCTGCACTACCCGATCGCGCTGGAAGGTGCGCTCAAGCTCAAGGAAATCTCCTACATCCACGCCGAGGCCTACCCGGCGGGCGAGCTGAAGCATGGCCCGCTGGCGCTGGTGGACGAGGACATGCCGGTGGTGGTGATCGCGCCGAACGACAGCCTGCTGGAAAAGGTGAAGTCGAACATGCAGGAAGTGCGTGCGCGTGGCGGTGAACTGTTCGTGTTCGCCGACCAGGACAGCAACTTCAATGAGTCCGAAGGCGTACACGTGATTCGTACGCCGCGCCATGCCGGCGTGCTCAGCCCGATCGTGCATACCATTCCGGTGCAGCTGCTGGCGTACCACACCGCGCTGGCACGTGGCACCGACGTGGACAAGCCGCGCAACCTGGCCAAGAGCGTGACGGTGGAGTGAGATGAGGTGGAATCCAGAGCCGCAGTGGCACTGGATTCGGCTTAAATCCGGTAGATGCGGATGCCGGGCCGCTGGCCGCGCAACAGGGACCAGGGACCTCAGCTGCGCCCGTAGGTGTCCTCGAAGCGTACGATGTCATCCTCGCCCAGGTAGCTGCCCGACTGCACTTCGATCAGTTCCAGCGGCAGCTTGCCCGGGTTGCGCAGGCGGTGGGTCACGCCCAACGGAATGTAGGTGCTCTGGTTCTCGCTGAGCAGGATCACTTCATCGCCACGGGTCACCTCGGCGGTGCCGCTGACCACGATCCAGTGCTCGGCGCGATGGTGGTGCATCTGCAGGCTGAGCGTGCCACCGGGCTTGACCGTGATGCGCTTGACCTGGAAGCGCTCGCCGTTGTCGATCGAATCGTAGGCGCCCCATGGGCGATAGACCTTGCGATGCCAGGTGGCCTCGCTGCGGCCTTCGGCCTTGAGCTGTGCCACCACGGTCTTGACCTCCTGCATGCGGTCGGCCTTGCCCACCAGCACCGCATCGTCGGTCTCGACCACGATCACGTCATCAAGGCCGACCATGGCCACCAGGCGCTGGCCGTAGGCATAGGTATTGCGGCAGTCGATGGCGATCACGTCGCCTTGGTGCGCGTTGCCATCGCCGTCCTGCTGCGAGACGTCGCGCAGCGCAGTCCACGAACCGACATCGTTCCAGCCCGCATCCAGTGGAATCACCACCGTGTCGGCGGTCTTCTCCATCACCGCGTAGTCGATCGAATCGGACGGAACGGCAGTGAAGGCGTCCTTGTCCAGGCGGGTGAAGTCGGCATCTCGGCGCGCCTGCTGCCAGGCTTGGCGGCTGCCAGCCAGCATCGCGGGCTGGAAGCGTTCCAGTTCCTGCAGGTAGCGCGAGGCCTTGAACAGGAACATGCCACTGTTCCAATAGTACTGGCCGCTGCTGACGTAGCCGGTCGCGGTTTCCAGGTCGGGCTTCTCGACGAAGCGCTCGACCGCGCGCAGGCCCTGGCCATCGGCGGCCTTGATGTAGCCGTAGCCGGTTTCCGGTCCGGTCGGCACGATGCCGAAGGTGACCAGCTTGCCGGCCTCGGCAGCACCGGCCGCCGCCTGCACGGCGCTGCGAAATGCGGTCTCGTTGGTGATCACATGATCGGAGGGCAGCACCAGCAGCAGGGCGTCGGCGCCGTCGCGGGTGGCTTCCAGCGCGGCAACGGCGATGGCCGGGGCGGTGTTGCGGCCGACCGGTTCAAGGATGATCGCGGCCGGCTCGGCGCCAACCTGCTGCAGCTGCTCGGCGGCGACGAAACGGTGCTCTTCGTTGGCGATCACCAGCGGCCCGCGCGCGGCGATCGGCGCCACGCGCTTCCAGGTGGCCTGCAGCATCGTCAGTTCACCCGCCAGCGGCAGGAACTGCTTCGGGTACGCCTCGCGCGACAGCGGCCACAGGCGGGTACCGGATCCACCGGACAGGATGACGGGCTGGATGCTGCTCATGCGTTCCTCGATTACTGCTGGATCAGGCGGGAGATGTCGTCGGTGCGTGCCTGCATCAGCGCGGCATCGCCCCGGGCTTCGACATTCAGGCGCAGTAGTGGCTCGGTGTTGGAGCTGCGCAGGTTGAAGCGCCAGTCGCCGAAGTCGGCGCTGATGCCATCGGTGTGGTCCAGCGTGGGCGACTGCGCCGCGAAATGCTCCATCACGCGCGCGACGGCGGCCTTTGCATCGGTGACCTTGAAGTTGATCTCGCCGCTGCAGGGGTAGGCCGCCATGCGGTCTTCGACCCAATCGGCCAGCGAGCGCCCGCTTTCGGAAACCAGCTGGGCGATCAGCAACCACGGGATCATGCCGGAGTCTGCATAGGCGAACTCGCGGAAGTAGTGGTGGGCGCTCATCTCGCCGCCGTACACCGCGTCTTCGGCGCGCATCTTTTCCTTGATGAAGGCATGGCCGCTCTTGCACTGCACCGGTACACCGCCGGCCTGCTCGACCATGTCCACGGTGTTCCAGACCAGGCGCGGGTCATGCACGACCTTGCCGCCCGGGTTGCGCGCCAGGATCGCCTTGGCCAGCAGGCCCACCAGGTAGTAGCCTTCGATGAAGCGGCCGGTGTGATCGAAGAAGAAGCAGCGGTCGAAGTCACCATCCCAGGCAATGCCGAAATCGGCGCCGTGTTCGCGCACCGCGTCGGCAGTGGCGGCGCGGTTCTCCGGCAGCAGCGGGTTGGGAATGCCGTTGGGGAAGCTGCCGTCCGGTTCGTGGCAGATGCGGATGAACTCGAACGGCAGGTGCGGTGCCAGCAGGTCGACGATGGCACCGGCGCCGCCGTTGCCGGCGTTGACCACCAGCTTCAGTGGCCGCAGCTTGCCAGCATCGACATAGCTCAGCAGATGCTGGATATACGCGCTCTTGTCGTGCCGGGCGCTCTGACCGGCGCGCGGGGGCTGGGCCTCGGACGTGTCGGCGGCGACCGCATCGGAAATTGCGAACAGGCCGGTATCGGAGCTGATCGGGCGCGCGTTCTCCTTGACCAGCTTCATGCCGTTGTAGTCCATCGGGTTGTGGCTGGCGGTGACCATCACGCCGCCGGCCGCGCCCAGATGGTCGGTCTGGAAATAGACTTCTTCCGTGCCGCACAGGCCGATGTCGATCACCTCGCGCCCGGTACCGCGCAGGCCTGCGGCCAATGCGTCCTGCAGCGCGGGGCTGGTAAGGCGCACGTCGTGGCCGAGGACCACTGGACCGGGAGCGAGCTGCGCGGCCAAGGCGACGCCGATGCGGCGGGCCAGGTCTTCGTTCAGTTCTTCCGGCACACGGCCGCGGATGTCATAGGCCTTGAAGGCGGGCAGGGGCATCGATCGGGATCCTTGGGGAGCTCAGCCCACGATTGTAGTCCCAGTCCTGTATGGGAATCGTTTCCATGGCGCAACGCCACGTGACTGGCGTCCAAGGGTCAGGTTCGCGTCGACCGCTTGCCCGCTTTACGCAAACGCTTGCCGGGCAGGCCCGGCAACGGCGCCAGCAGCGCCTGCACATCTTCTTCGTTGAAGCGTGGCCCCGTAGCGCCGCCGCCTTCGAGAATGGAGTCGGCCAGCGTGGCCTTGCGCTCCTGCAGCTCGGCAATCCGTTCTTCGATGCTGCCTGCGGCGATCAGCCGGTAAACGAACACCGGCTGCTGCTGGCCGATGCGATGGGCGCGATCGCTGGCCTGGTTTTCGGCCGCCGGGTTCCACCACGGATCGAAGTGGATGACGGTATCGGCGGCGGTCAGGTTCAACCCGACGCCACCTGCCTTCAGGCTGATCAGAAACACCGGCACCTCGCCTTGCATGAAGCGCTGCACCGGCGTGGCTCTGTCCTGGGTGTCGCCGGTCAGGGTCACATAGGCCAGGCCCAGATCATCCAACGTCTGCGCGATCAGCGTGAGCATGCCGGTGAACTGCGAGAACAGCAGGATGCGCCGGCCTTCCTCGACCATCGACGGCAACATGTCGCGCAGCAGCTCCAGCTTGGCCGAACCGGCATTGCGGGCCGGAGCGTCGCCCGGCAGCAGGCGCGGATCGCAGCAGACCTGGCGCAGCTTCAGCAACGCATCCAGCACCACGATGTGGCTGCGCGCCAGCCCGCTGCCGATGATGGCTTCGCGCACCTGCTTTTCCATCGCTGCGCGCACGGTTTCATAGAGATCACGCTGGCCGCCCTCCATTTCCACCGCGCGGGTAATGACGGTCTTGGGCGGAAGCTCTGACGCCACCTGGTCCTTGCGCCGGCGAAGGATGAACGGACGCAGCCGTTGCGCCAGCAAGGTGGCGCGGCGGTGGTCGCTGCCACGTTCGATCGGATGGCGCCAATGCTGGTTGAACTGTTTCTCGCTGCCTAGCAGGCCGGGCAGCAGGAAGTCGAACTGCGTCCACAGTTCGCCCAGATGGTTTTCCAGCGGCGTGCCGGTCAGGCACAGCCGGTGGCGCGCCTGCAGCGTGCGCAGGGTGATGGCCGCACGTGATTTCGGATTCTTCACCTGCTGGGCTTCATCCAGAATCAGCAGATGGTAGGCATGTGCCTGCAGCGCCTGCTCGTCGCGCCACAGCAGAGGGTAGGTGGTGAGTACAAGATCGTGCCCGGGAACCGCCTCGAACAGCGTTTCACGTGCCGATCCATGCAGGGTCAGCACGCGCAGGGCCGGGGTGAAGCGTGCCGCTTCCCTCTGCCAGTTGTGCAGCAGCGAAGTGGGCACCACCAGCAGCGCTGGACGGTCCAGGCGGCCGGCTTCCTTCTCGACCAGCACATGCGCCAGCGTCTGTACGGTCTTGCCCAGCCCCATGTCATCGGCCAGCACGCCCCCCAGGCCCTGCTGGCGCAGGTACTGCAGCCACGACAGGCCTTCGCGCTGATAGGGACGCAGCGTTGCCACCAGCCCTGCCGGCGGCGGCACTTCACCCAATGCGGGTGCCTGCATCAGCCGCTGCACCATCGCCTGGGTGTCCTTGCGCCCCCGGAACTGCAGGTGCGCCGTGTCCTGCAGCGCCTGCAGGCGGCCACGGTCAAGCGCAGACAGGCGCAGCGGCGCGCCGCGCTGGGCGAACAGGTCCGCCAACAGGGCCATGATCGGCTTCAGTCGTGCGGCCCGCAGTGCCAGACACGTGTTGTCGCCCGTCGTCAACAGGATGTTCTCATCGTCGCCGATGGCGTCCAGCTGGCCACGCATCCAGCGGGGATCGGACTGCAGCACCTGCTGCAGCAGCGGAACCATCGACACGTTGCGGCCTTTCACCTGAATATCCAGGCCCAGGTTGAACCAGCCCGCATCCGCCGGGTCCGCCTGGATGTCTAGGTCGATCACATCCACCCGGGTGATGCGATGGCGGAAATCGTCGTCCGTCTCCACTTTCCAGCCCAAGGCCTCCAGGCGCGGCACGTCGTCCAGCAGAAACCGTGTCCAGTCATGGGTGCGCAGCTGGAACTGAGGTCCTGCGCCCTCCAATGGCGCCCGCGGAGCCGTGTCGAGATGCAGTCCCACCGTGCGCAGCTCGGCCTCACGCCGTGATTCCTCAGCCAGGTCGCGGGGCAGCAGGGCAAGCTGGCCCTCCGGATCGTGTGCGAACAGGCTCGGATCGTCCAGGAACCGGATGTGCTCGTCGTATTCGAAGGCCACGGTCGCGATATCGGCCCATTGCGAAGCGTCGCCACGGCCAAGCCATGCCGGCCGGAACTCGATCGTATGCAGGCGCAGCACAGGAATCATCGAAGTGATCTGCAGGGTGGGCAGCGTGTCGCTTGCACCGGGGCGCGGCAGCGCAGGGTCGATCTGCTGCAGCATCTGTGCGACCACCGACGCTTCATTGGGTAACAAACTGGGCAGGCTCAGGAACGCGTCGGCGTCTTCGGGCCTGACATCCAGCTGAAGTGGACCGACCTCGCCGGTGACCGGGTCCAGATAGCACGCACTCCGGCCCAGGACCACGCCTCTGGCGCCGCCCTCCACGCTCAACGTGGGTTCCAGCAGCGTCGCGCCCTGCGCCATGTCAACGGCCCAGCCCAGTTCGCCGCGGCGTGGAGCGCCCGACCGGGCCAGCACGTCCTGCGTACCACATGAGACCCAGCCATGGCCGCTGGAGACGATCAGCTGCAGGGTGGCCGCGAAGTCGATCCATTCGTCTTTCGTCGCGGGCTGCCGCTGGGTGCGTAGCTGGATCATCACCGCCAGATCAGTCGGGGTGAGGTATGCGGGAGGCTCCAGCAGCAGGTCTGCGGTGATATCCATCCACTTGCCCGGGCTGATCGCACCATCGGCACCGTACTTGACGCGCCGGACCAGCACGGCGGGGCGATGGTTGTAGGTGGACAGTTCGAAGATGACACCGTTCCGGCGTGGCTGGGCCGGCCGGATCCGGGTGCTCTGCCAACGCGAGAGCTTCGCCAGCAGTTCAGCACGCGGCGCTTGCGCCAGGTCCTGTTCGGTCAGGGGGCTCTCATCCATGGCCAGCGGTTCCAGCATGTGGGAGACCAGCACCGCCGCCACATGCTTGCAGGCGCGGCCGACGGGGCAGGAGTAGGCACTCTGCAGGCGGCTGCGCGCGGTGCGCATACTGGCGGCCAGATCGATCTCCACGTGGTAGGGATACCTGGCCGAACCCTGCACCTCGGCCGTCAGCAGGCCCTCGCGAAGTTGCCGGTTGCGCACGCCCCCCAGGCACTGCTCGCTTTTCTGCAGTGTCCATTCGTCGATCCAGCGGAACAGGTCTTCATCGGTGAAGGTCAGCGTCATCGTAGATGGAGGGGCGCAGGCGCTGAAGCACCCTTCTGGGGGGAATCGCCCATTCTACCCAATGCCCGCCCAGTGCTCCGTCAATGCTGCGGCGCATCCAGGCCCTTCGCCGCCCTCCAGCTAGAATGCCGTCATCCTCAACGTGCAGGGTAGTACAGCAATGCAGCAATCGACTTCCGGCGGAAAGCGCGGCAAGCGCTACGCCAGTGCGGCGGAGGCCCTGCAGGGGGTGGTCGCCGATGGCCAGACCCTGGCCGTGGGTGGCTTTGGCTTGTGTGGCATTCCCGAAGCGCTGATCGCTGCGCTGCGCGACAGCGGCGCCAAAGGCCTGACCGTGATCTCCAACAATGCTGGCGTCGATGGCTTCGGCCTGGGCCAGCTGCTGGAAACGCGGCAGATCAAGAAGATGATCTCGTCCTACGTGGGCGAGAACAAGGAGTTCGAACGCCAGTTCCTGGCCGGCGAGCTCGAATTGGAATTCAATCCGCAGGGCACCTTGGCTGAACGCCTGCGTGCCGGCGGTGCAGGCATTCCGGCGTTCTTCACCGCCACCGGCTACGGCACGGTGGTGGCCGAGGGCAAGGAAACCCGCGCGTTCGATGGCAAGCACTACGTGATGGAGACCGCGTTGCGCGCCGACGTGGCACTGGTCAAGGCCTGGAAGGCCGACGAGGCCGGCAACCTGGTGTTCCGCAAGACCGCGCGCAACTTCAACCCGGCCTGTGCGATGGCCGGCAAGGTCTGCATCGTGGAGGTTGAAGAGGTCGTGCCGGTCGGCGCCATCGACCCGGATCAGGTGCACCTGCCGGGCATCTATGTGCACCGCATCGTGCACAACCCGCATCCTGAGAAGCGAATCGAACAGCGCACCATCCGCGCGGAGGGCAACTGACATGGCGTGGACCCGCGATGAAATGGCGGCCCGTGCCGCCCAGGAACTGACCGATGGCGCCTACGTGAACCTGGGCATCGGCCTGCCGACCCTGGTCGCCAACCACATTCCCGAAGGCGTGGATGTATGGCTGCAGTCGGAAAACGGCCTGCTCGGCATCGGCCCGTTCCCGACCGACGCTGAAGTCGACGCTGACCTGATCAATGCCGGCAAGCAGACCGTCACTGCACGTGCGGGCGCCAGCTACTTCGGCAGCCACGACAGCTTCGCGATGATCCGCGGTGGACACGTCAATCTGGCCATCCTCGGTGCCATGCAGGTCACCGACAAGGGCGACCTGGCCAACTGGATGGTGCCCGGCAAGATGGTCAAGGGCATGGGCGGTGCGATGGACCTGGTCGCTGGCGTGCAGCGCGTGGTGGTGCTGATGGAGCACACCGCCAAGAACGGTGAGCACAAGATCCTGGCCGAATGCACGCTGCCGCTGACCGGCGTGGGCGTGGTCGACCGCATCATCACCGATCTGGCCGTGTTCGACGTGACTGACAAGGGCCTGCTGCTGGTGGAGGCCGCGCCGGGTGTCAGTGATGACGAGCTGAAGGAAAAGACCGGCGTCGCGTTCCTGCGCGACTGAAGGTGCAAGGGCGGCCTAGGGCCGCCCTGTTTCTCAAAGGGGTGCCATGCTGTTTCCCCATGACCTGCCCGACGCCGACGTCCAGCACCTGCCGGGCTGGCTGGCCGCTGCCGACTCCGACCGGCTCATGCGGGCGCTGCTGGCCGACGTGCGGTGGGAGGTCCACCGCATCCGTATGTTCGGCAACTGGGTGGATTCGCCGCGGCTGAGCTGCTGGATCGGCGACCCGCAGGCGCGCTACCGCTACTCCGGTGCCGAGTTCGTGCCGCATCCGTGGCCGCCTGTGTTGCAGGTCGTGCGCGAGCGCCTGCAGGCCGAAGGCTACAGCCGCTTCAACAGCGTGCTGCTGAACCGCTATCGCGGCGGCGGCGACTACATGGGCTGGCACAGCGATGACGAGCCGGAGCTGGGGCCGGCCCCGGTGATCGCGTCGCTGAGCCTGGGTGCCGCGCGCCGTTTCCTGCTGCGCCGACGCGACGATCCGGCGCGCAAGGCTGAATTCGTGCTTGGCCACGGTGACCTGCTGCTGATGGCCGGACAGACCCAGCGCTTCTACCAGCACGCGCTGCCGAAGATGGCGCGGGTGCAGGGAGAGCGGATCAACCTTACGTTCCGGTGGATCCAGCCCGGCTGAAAGAAACTACGCGCGTACCAGATCGATGCAGGCTGACAGCAGGCCGCGACCGAAATTGCTGTAGTTTCCGGAGAGTAATTGCCCCATCACGACCGGTAAACGCCGCATGCGGGAGGTGGGCAGCGTCGCTCGTACCGAAACGTGATGCTGCTTGCGTTCCACCCACGCCAGCAATGGCTGGGGCAGGCTCAGTTCGCGTCCGCGCGCCAGCAACAAGCCCGATTGCACGCACTCGGTCTCCAGTTGCCGCTTGCGTCGTACCGCGCGTGGCGCCGTGTCATTGCCGCCCAGGCCCAACTGGTTGTTGCTGTGCAGGCGATAGCCGATGAGTGCCTCGGGAAGGCTGTCGATGCCCCCACGCATGGCTGCCAGCGTGCCGATCCAGGCATCGTGCACCCAGTCCTTGTCCGGTAGTGGCAGAGCATCGGCCAGCACCGAATGACGGAACGCCATCGCCGCGCCCGTCATCAGGTTTCGCTTGAGCATCAGACGGAAGCCGCCGCCGGCATGCATGCGCGCCAGATCCCCGGGCAGGTAACGCAGCGCATCGAACAATGTCTGCTGCAGCGGCTGCCCGGCCTCATCGATCAACTGAGCATTGCAGTGCAGGGCAAGCAAGCCAGGCCGTGCACCGAACTCGGTGCAGAAGCGCGCTATCTTGTTGGCATGCCATACATCATCCTGGTCGCACAGGAAGATGATCTCGCCAGTGCAGGCACGCAGCGCACCATCGAAGTTCCGTCGATAGCCGACGTTCTGTGGGTTCACTTGCAGGTCCACGGTAATGCCCGCAGCTTCGGCACGTGGCACGAAGGCCTGCAACAACGCCAAGGTACCATCAGTTGATAGATCGTCCCGGATCACGATCTGGTTGGGGCGGCGTGTCTGTGCCAGCAGACTGTCGAGCTGCTCCTGCAAGAAGCGCTCACCGTTGTACGTGCAGACGGCGATGGAGACGGATGCGGGCATCAGTGTGGCAAGAGACCGTGATTCGTCATTATCGCACGTACCCACCCGGGGCCTCGCCGGGCGTGCCTGGCGACGCTCCCGTCAGCGCGCAACAGTTGGCTGATCGGCCTGCCCGCTCACCAGCGTCCAGCCCACCACATCCTGTGCCAGCTGCTGCAGGCCGCGCTCGAAGGCCGCGGTCACCGCCGGCACGTCGGTGCTGCCGACCGGCTGCGCCTGGCGGAAGGTGCGGTCGGCCACCACGCGCTGGTCGGCGACATGGATCAGCTTGGCGTTGACCTCGATCACCACGGTCGGCGTGGCTTGTCCCTGGTAATCCGATTCGAAGCGGCGCACGTCGGTGGACAGCTTGTAGTCGGCGCGGATGCCGGCAGTGCTGCGGGCCACGCCGCGGATGCGGCCGGAATCCTCGAAGCCACGCAGCAGGGTGTCCTCGATCATGTCGGTGGCCGGCTGCGCCCAGCTGGCGCCCTTGTAGATCTCCAGCTGCGACGGTGTAGGCCGCACGTTGATGCGCGGGCTGTCGACCATGCGCGCGGCGCTGGGCTTGGCCAGTACCAGCTGCCAGCTGGCTTGCGGCCAGGCTGGGTCCGCCTTGACCTGCACGGACGGCGAGTACAGCGTCACCGCGGTTTTCTCGCTGCTGCCGAGGATGGAGCAGCCGCCCAGCAGGGTGACCATCGAAGCGGCCAGCAGCAGGCGCGGAAGGGTGGTCGGGCTCATTTGGGTTCGAACTCCTTCGGTGCGTCGCGGCCCAGCAGGTAGCGCGCGGGGTTGTTCTCGAGGCGGTCGCTGACCCGGCGCAGGTCGCGGATCAGGCCACGCAGTTCGGTCAGCGTCGGGCCCAGCTGGCCGAGGCCATCGTTGGCGAAGCTGTTGATCGCGGCGCGGTTCTCGCCAAGGATCGAATCGGCATTGCCGGCGGCCGAGTCGAGCTTGGCCAGGGTCGCGTCGAGCTTGTCGATGATGCCGGGCAGCTGCTGCACCAGGTTCCTGTCCAGGCGCTCGATGGTGCCGTTGGTGGTCTTCAGCGTGGTGTCCAGGCTACGGGCGGCATCGCGCGCGCTGAGCAGCAGCGCCTGCGTGCCCTGGTCGCGGTCGGCCAGGCCGCCGCTGATCGTCTCCAGGTTGGCCAGCGTGGCGTTGATCGAGGCCACGTTGCGGTCGCTGAGGATCTGGTCCATGCGCTCGACGATGCGGTTGGCCACATCGGTGATGTTCTGCAGCGCCGAGGGCGTGGTCGGGATGATCGGTGCCGGATCCTTGTTGACCGTGGTCAGCGCCGGCGACTGCGGCGTGCCGCCGCTGAGCTGGATGATCGACGGGCCGGTCAGGCTGGTGATCGCCAGCTTGGCGCGGGTATCGGTCTTGACCGGCGTGTTGGAGTTCAGGCGGATGCGCGCGACCACCTGGCGCGGGTCGTCGGGCACCAGGTTCAGTTCGGTGATCGAGCCCACCGCGATGCCGTTGTACTGCACCGGGCTGCCCACCGACAGGCCGGTCACCGCTTCGCGGAAGACCACGCGGTACTCCTGCCAGGTGCGGTCGGAGGAGTATTTGGCCGCCCACAGTCCGAAGGCCAGCAGGGCCAGGCCGGTGATCAGGGTGAACGCGCCGATCAGCACGTAGTTGGCTTTGGTTTCCATGGCTCAGGCACTCTCGATCTGTTCGCCCCGCGCGGCGCGCGCGCGGGGTCCGTGGAAGTATTCCTGGATCCACGGATGATCCAGTTTCTCGATGTCCGGCAGCGGCGCATTGGCCACCACCCTGCGGTCGGCCAGCACGGCGACGCGATCGCAGATGGCGTACAGCGTGTCCAGGTCGTGGGTGATCAGGAACACGGTCAGCCCCAGCGCTTCCTGCAGGGTCTTGATCAGGCGGTCGAAGGCGGCCGCGCCGATCGGGTCGAGGCCGGCGGTGGGTTCGTCCAGGAACAGCAGCGGCGGATCCAGCGCCAGCGCCCGGGCCAGGCCTGCGCGCTTGCGCATGCCGCCGGAGAGCTGCGAGGGCAGCTTGTTGATCGCGTCGGCGGGCAGGCCGGCCAGTTTCACTTTCAGCAGCGCAAGTTCGTAGTGCCAGCGCTCGGGCAGTTCGCGGTGGTGTTCCTTCAACGGCACCTGGACGTTCTCACCCACGGTCAGCGACGAGAACAGGGCACCGTCCTGGAACAGCACACCGGTATGCCGTTCGATGTGCAGGCGGCTCTCGGCGTCGTCGGCACGCGCATCGCGGCCGAGGACTTCGATCTGCCCAGCATCCGGCACACGCAGGCCGAGGATCGAGCGCATCAGCACCGACTTGCCGGTGCCGGAGCCGCCGACCACGCCCAGGATCTCGCCGCGGCGTACGTCCAGATCCAGGTCTTCGTGCACGGTCTGGCTGCCGAACCGGTTGACCAGGCCACGCACGCGGATGGCCAGTTCGTGGCCCTGGTCGTCGTGCATGTCGATGGATTCGGGGAGGGCGGATGTGCTCATGTCACCAGTCCATGTGCATGAACCACAACGCCGCGAAGGCGTCGATGATGATCACCAGCGAGATCGTCTGCACCACGCTGGAGGTGGTGCGTTCGCCCACCGACTGGGCGGTGCCTTCCACCTTCAGCCCTTCCAGGCAGCCGATCAGGCCGATCACCAGGGCGAATACCGGCGCCTTCGACAGGCCTACCAGCAGGTGCCGCACTTCCATCGTCTCGTGCATGCGCGCGATGTACATCTGCGGCGGGATGTCGAGGTCGAACGCACCGACGGTGATGCCGCCGGCCAGGCCGGCGATCATCGCGATGAAGGTCAGCAAGGGCAGGGTGACCAGCAGGGCGAGCAAGCGTGGCAGCACCAGCAGGTCGACCGGGTCCAGGCCCAGCGTACGCATCGCATCGATCTCCTCGCGTGCCTTCATCGCACCGATCTGCGCGGTGAACGCGCTGGCGGTACGGCCGGCCAGCACGATCGCGGTCAGCAGCACGGCGAACTCGCGCAGGAAGGCGATGTTGACCAGCTCGACCACGTAGATCTCGGCGCCGAAGTCGCGCAGGATGGTCGAGCCGAGGAACGCGATCACCGCACCCACCAGGTAGGACAACAGCGCCACCAGCGGCACCGCATCCAGCCCGACCTGCTCCATCTGATGCACGGTGGCGGTCAGCCGGAAGCGGCGGGGTTCCTTGACCAGCCGCGCCGCCTTGACCAGGTTCTCGCCGAGGAAACTGCACAGGGCCTTGATGTTGTGGCCGGTGGCGTGGACGCTGACGCCCAGCCGCTCCAGCGCGGCCAGCACGCCGAAATCGCGCTTGGCCTTGGGCCGGTCATCGGCCACTTCCTCGATGGTGCACACCAGCGCCTGGTGGTCCGGGCGGAACTGCAGCGCGTCTTCGTGGAGATCGGCGCGATGGGCCACGCGCAGCACCTGCAGCACGCCGGCCGAATCGAGCTGCTCGATGCCGGTGGCATCGATGCCGGTCAGCGCGTCGGGAACGCCGCGCAGGACTTCGGCCGCGGCCAGCGCGGTCTTCAAGGTCCAGGTGCCGGACAGGCGGATCAGGCCCGGGTCGTGGGCATCCTGTTCGAGCTGGGGAGCGAGGTTCGGGGTGACGTGGGCCATTCGGGTCGCAGCATAACCGTTCTGTATCGGGCTTCGCGTCGAACTTGGATGAATTTCTCCGGCGGGCCCCAGCGTAGGTAATACTACGGCGCATGTCCGCAGATGCTCACACGATCCCCACACCCCAGGCCACCTACGCACAGCGCGTGGCCTTCGTTTCCGAGATCGCCGGACGCCTGCACAGCTATGGCACCACGGCCCAGCGCCTGGAAACGGCGGTGGTTGCCCTGGCCCGCCAGCTCGATCTGGATTGTGAACCGTGGTCGAATCCCACCGGTATCATCCTCAGCTTCAGCGATCCGGCCCAGGCGATCGGCTCCAGCGACATCACCCGCGTGATCCGCCTGGCACCGGGTGAGAACGACCTGCACAAGCTCAGCGTTGCCGACCACATCGCCGAAGAAGTGTCCAACGGGCGGATGAGCATCGCCCAGGGCCACACTGCGCTGCGCCAGCTGGACAAGGATCCGGGCCGACGCGGCAAGCTGCGCACGATCCTGTCGTTCACCCTCGGCGCGGCTGGCGTGGCCGGCATGTGGAAGCTGCCGTGGCTGGACATCGCCACCGCCGGTGTCATCGGCCTGATGATCGGCCTGCTCGGCATGGTCACCGACCGTCGCCCGGCCACCCGCGAAGCCGCCGAGGCGCTGGCCGCGCTGCTGGCCGGCATGGTCGCCACCCTGGTCGCGTCGTTCATTGGTGCGCTCAACCTCAATACGGTGATCATCGCCTCGCTGGTGGTGCTGCTGCCCGGCATGTCGCTGACCAATGCGGTCAATGAGCTGGCCAGCCAGCACTGGGTATCGGGTACCGCGCGCTTTGCCGGCGCGCTGACCACCATCATGAAGCTCAGCGTCGGCGCGATGATCGCGGTGACCCTGGCCGATGTGCTTGGCCTGGATCCGGTGATCCGGGCCGCGCGGCCGCAGGGGCCGTGGGTGGAATGGGGCTCGCTGCTGACCGCCGCATTTGCCTTCGCGATGCTGTTCAAGGCCAATCGCCGCGATTATCCGTGGGTGATTGCCGCCTCGGTGGCCGGTTATGCGATCTCCAAGTTCGGCGGCCACGCCTGGGGTGCACCGGCCGGTATCTTCCTGTCGGCAATGCTGCTGACCGCTGGCGGCAATCTGTTCGGTCGCCTGGTGGGGCGTCCGGGCGCGATCATCCGCCTGCCCGGCATCATCATGATGGTGCCCGGCAGCACCAGCCTGCGCGGTGTGCTGACCCTGGTCCAGCAACAGGATGTCGGCGCCGGCCAGAGCGTGTTCCTCACCGTTCTGAACGTGGTGATGGCGCTGGTGGCGGGCCTGCTGTTCGGCAACCTGCTGATGCCGGCGCGCAAGACCCTGTAGAGCCGAGTCCATGCTCGGCTTTGCATATGGATAGCCGAGCGTGGGCTCGGCTCTACAAACAGGAAACGCCGGCTTTCGCCGGCGTTTTTTATTGCTCCCCGATCCGGCCTCAGGCCTTCTTGATCAGGAAATCTTCCGGCTTCTTGTTGCCCTTGGCGGTCAGTTCAGCCATCCAGCGCGGCTGCTTGCCACGGCCGGTCCAGGTTTCCTTGGGGTTGGCCGGGTTGCGGTACTTCGGGGCAACCTTGCCCAGCTTGCGGCCGGCGGTCTTCGACGGTGCCTTGGCGACCTTGGCCACCTTGCGCGCGCGCGGGGCCGGGGCGTCGCCGAACAGTTCCTCGATGGTGTAGCCCTCGGTCTTGGCCAGCTTGGTCAGCTGGGCGCGCACCTTGGTGATCGGCCGGCGCTTGGCGACGATGGTCTGCTGCTTCTTGGCGGTACGGATCAGGGCGCCCAGCTCGCGTGCTGACAGGCCGGTCAGGTCAATGCTCATTTACGGTTACTCCGGAAACTAATGTGTGGACGGGACAAGCCAGTCCATGGCGTCGGCGGACAGAATAGAGATGAATTAATCACAGCACAAATGCAGGCGGGTCATGGCGTGGCGGCATGCAGACGCTGTCGCGGTGATTTTGACCGGATTATGTCCGCTGCAATATAGGGAAAGGCCGCGCGCCAAAAAAAAAGACCGGGGCAGGCCCCGGTCTTTCCACGTCAGCCCTGCAGTCGCTGCAGCAGGGTGGCCTTGTCCAGGCTCTCCGCCTCGCTGGCGCGGCGCGCGCGGTACTCGTAGGTGCCGGCGGCCAGGCCGCGTTCGCTGACCACCACGCGGTGCGGGATGCCGATCAGTTCCATGTCGGCGAACATCGCGCCCGGGCGCAGGCCGCGATCGTCGAGCGCGGCGTCCAGGCCGGCGTCGCGCAGCTCCTGCAGCAGGTTGGCTGCAGCGTCGGCCACGGCGGCATCGCCCTTCGGGTTGATCACGCACACCACGACCTGCCACGGCGCCATCGCGTCCGGCCAGATGATGCCGGCATCGTCATGGTTCTGTTCGATCGCGGCAGCCACCACGCGCGAGATACCGATACCGTAGCAGCCCATCGCCATCACCGCCGCCTTGCCGTTTTCATCCAGCACGGTGGCATCCAGCGCTTCGGCGTACTTGCGGCCGAGCTGGAACACGTGGCCGACTTCGATGCCACGGGCGATCTTCAGTTCACCGCCGTCCACAGCACGATCACCGGCACGCACGTTGCGGATGTCGGCCACTTCCGGTTCCGGCAGGTCGCGGCCCCAGTTGACGCCTGCCAGGTGGAAACCGGCCTCGTTGGCGCCGACGACGAAGTCGGCCATTGCCGCCACTTCGCGATCGGCGACCACGCGGATGGCCTTGGCCGGCGCGACCGGGCCGAGGAAGCCTGGCACGCTGCCCAGGTACTCGGCGATTTCCGCCTCGCTGGCGAAGCGCTGCTCGTCCAGCCCGGCCACCTTGGCCAGCTTGATCTCGTTGACCTCATGGTCGCCACGCACCAGCACCAGCACGAACTGCTGTGCCTCGCCTTCGCCGGCGATCAGTGCCACCGACTTCACCGTGCGCTGCAGGTCGATGCCGAGCAGGGCCGCGACGTCCTCGCAGGTCTTCTGGGTGGGCGTATCCACCTTGCGCATTGTTTCGGTGGCGGCCGCACGCGGTGCCGGATCGGCAGCGATCGCCGCCTCCATGTTGGCCGCGTAGTCCGAACCGGTGGAGAACACCAGGGCGTCTTCGCCGGAATCGGCGATCACGTGGAACTCCTGCGAAGCATCGCCACCGATCGCGCCGGAGTCCGCCTGCACCATGCGGAAGTCCAGGCCGAGGCGGGTGAAGATGCGGCTGTAGGCCGACTTCATGTTCTCGTACTCGCGTACCAGGCACTCATCGTGCAGGTGGAACGAATAGGCGTCCTTCATCAGGAACTCGCGCGCGCGCATCACGCCGAAGCGCGGGCGGATCTCGTCGCGGAACTTGGTCTGAATCTGGTAGAAGTTCACCGGCAGCTGCTTGTAGCTGGACAGCTCGCTGCGCGCGAAGTCGCAGGCGGCTTCTTCGGCGGTCGGGCTGTAGCAGAACACCTGGTCCTTGCGGTCCTTGATCTTCAGCAGCTGCGGGCCGAACTTCTGCCAGCGGCCGGTCTGCTCCCACAGTTCCTTCGGCTGGATGGTCGGGATCTGGAATTCCACCGCGCCGGCCCGGTCCATTTCCTCGCGAACAATGCGCTCGACCTTGCGCAGCACGCGCAGGCCCAGCGGCGACCAGGTGTACAGGCCCGATGCCAGCTTGCGGATCATGCCCGCGCGCAGCATCAGCCGGTGGCTGGTCAGCTCGGCGTCGCTGGGGGTTTCCTTGGTGGTGTGCAGGTGGAACTGGGAGAGGCGCATCGTCGGCTTCGGATAACGGCAGAGACGTCTATTCTGCCAGCCCGGCCGGGGGGAGGGGTATCGGCAGGGCTGCGCCCTGCACCCGCCGTAGTGCCGGCCGCTGGCCGGCAACCTCAGAAGCAACAGCCGAAGCAACAGCGGGTTTCCCGTGGGATGGCGGGGTGGGTCCGGTTGCGGGAGACGCCGTAAACCCATCCATGGGGGCTTGGCCGCGGCATCCATGCCGCGGACAC
>NZ_JAXBRE020000046.1:0-17889 GCF_047520985.2 Stenotrophomonas sp. BR163 | reverse complement strand
CTACATCGAGATGTTCTACAACCCGATCCGCCGGCATGGTTCCGCTGGCGGACTGTCACCGGTAGAGTTTGAAAGGCGCTACGCGCAGAGCGGCAACTGAGTGTCTACAGAACTCTGGCCGGTCCAATGCCCCTTGGTACCTCATGGACACATCCGCCCAAGAAGGTTTTCATGTCTGGCATGACTGACGGGCAGCAACTACGCAACGCGCAATGGGGCAAGGTGTCGCGCCTGTTCAAGCCTGCGATGATCATTAGCGCGACGCTGGCGGCAAGCGCAGAAACGCTCTATCGCACAGGGGTATACCCGCGAGCCATCTTCGAGGCGGGCAGCGCTGATGCTCGAACCTGGTTGTATGTGGCATTGATGTACCTGATCGCCTTTCCAGTACTGTTTCTTTGGATGAGGCGACTGCTCGCAGGCTACCCCATGCCTTGGAACCCGCCACTCAAGCGCTGGTTGCTGGGCGCGTTCTCCCTGATCCTCTGCAGCGGAATGATCGTGCTGCCAGTCATCGTGCTGACTGTTGGAGGCAGCGCTGCAGGTCGCGGCAAAGGGCTATATCAGCTGTTCACTGGCAGTCTCTTCGGCACATTCCTTGTGGGAACGGTGCTCGCCTACGCAGCGGCCCTGGGTGCATGGCTGCTGTTTATCGGAACCCCCAAGCTGCTCTTCCCCAAGCTGGGCTCGCGCTAGGCCCCTGCGATAGTTTCCTGGAAGTCCCGATGTTCGAGCCTGTCACCTGCTTCCAGGTCGTCAGTAGCCCTTCAACGCTGTCGCGCTTGCCAACTTCGACACAGCTCACGATCTCGGTCGGCGTCAGATCGAACTGGCGGCTGGCAGCAGCCACTGCTGTCTTGCTCTGGATGATCTCAATGGCCAGCGCGGACTTGCGTCGGTCGGTCCGGCGCTTGATCTCTTCTTCTATCGTTTGCGGCATGGGTTTCTTCTTCGGGGAAAGCAACATCTGAGCATAAAATCAGTGGGTCATTACAGAGTAGCGGTGACAAAAGCAGGATAATTCCGTAGAGTCGACAGGCAGGCCGTCGACTCTTCGTGTCACCAAATTAAAAATCAAGATAAAAAGGAATGCATAATGTCAAAGCAGGATAGGCTAAACTTCTACAACTCTTGGCCCAATGGGACGCTATTCCCTGCAGAGATCCAGTTTGGTCAGCGGATCGCAGCGGCAGGTGTTCCTCTCTTTGTCCCAATTCAGGTCAATGCCAATTTGACTGTTGAGGGGCACATCTCACTTTCGTATGTTCTCGATGCACTTGGCAGTCTTCCCCGGCGACCGGACCATTCCTTCGACTGGGCATGGAAGGCATTCGAACACCTGACCAAGAAGGGGGCGCCAAACCTAAACATCACCGAGGCACTTCGTGTATTTGCGGTCCCGCGAATGTGTAGTGTGCTGAACAATGACGGCAATGCCTCGATTCAGTTTAATGAATTTGTCAGCAAGATCCCGATGCAGACAGCAAGATTCATGCTGAAGAAGATCATCAAAGAGAAACCCTATGTCGTCCCCGCCAGCTCATTCGCGAAGCGTCTACTGTTAGCCAACGGAAACGGCCCCATCACTTCGCAGGCCCTCCAGGCCCTGCTCGACAAACTGTCGGGCTATAACTATTCGAATGCAAGCGACCGGCGAAAGGGAGCGTCTCTCTTGTGCAAGGCGCTCACAGGCCAGGTGCTGATTTATCCATTGGGTCAGTTCGCCCTTTCTCAGCAAGACAGGATCTTACTTCTTGTAAGCGGCCTTGGTTATGGATTTCGCAATGATCGCACCCATGCTAACGCCATCTCCCCGTTTACCAGCAGCAAGGCTCGCGTTAAGACATATGCGCACTGCTGGTTTAGTTTCCTATTGATCTATTACTCCCTCACAATGCTCTGGGCTAACAACGGCTTCGTTCCTGCCCAGGGGGCTTTAGGTGTCAATTACTCTCAAAATAACGCCGGATTTATGTCCCTGTTCTCCAATGTTCTCGGCGACTAGACGTCCGCGCTAAGGCGCATTACCCGGCTGGCAAGAAATCAATCTGTGATGCCCCAGGGCCGCGGTAGAATAGATTGAAGGAGGAGGGGGGCGGCTGTGACGAGCGCGGGCAAGACACGGTCGACTCCCGCTGCGATGAATGGGATCATCCTGAGAGCAGTTGCCAAGCGCCCGATGGTTGTAGCTACGCTGGGCCTGCCTTTAGTCCTCAGCGGCCCTGTTGCGCTATTTGATCGTCCCGCGCGCCCAAGCCAGGTGTCCGCTTCTTTCCGGAAGCGGGCGATTGCGGGGCAGGGATTAGGGATGCTTATCGGGGGTAGGGTATGGCAACTCCCGACCCATAGCAGACGTCCGCTCGCTCGGATCAAGCATAGCTCTCTGTCCCGATATCTGGGGCTGGCTACACATCGGCTCGCAAGCCGAACTAGCGCCCCTAAGATCGAGAGGTAGAGAGGAGGTGGATTGGATCACTATACGATCTGCTCTGGATAAGAAGCATGGCTGGATCCAGAGGTTCGACTTTCAAGTACCCCGTTGTAAAGGAGTCTTACTCAATTGCGGGTCTACGAGAAGTCGCACAATGCGGGTATGTGGCTAGCATCACATGGAACGGCCTAAGGGCCACAACAAGATTTAGGGACAGCGCTTGAATCAGCGGCAACTTGATCCACCAGGCCTCTTGGGCTTGGCCGACGACCTCGACGACGATGGCGGCGTACGAGCCCGCGTGCGTGATCGGGGGGAACTCCACCTGCATATGAACGGCGCCGTCCCTGTGTCTACCATCCGGGAGATCATGGCCGACGAAGCAACTTCGCTTCCGGCGGGGTTCGATTTCGAGCGGGACATGACCCGCCTTGTCCCTTGCAAATCGCTGGCGGAGTACCTCACGCCGTGGCAGGTGTTGCGGCTCCTCCCCAAGAAGCGCGCAAACCTCGACCGCCTCGCCCATGCTGTTCTTGCGAGCCTGGCAGAAAACGCCGTTCGTTTCGTCGAGCTCCGCAGTAGCGTCCTGTACCTGACCGGACTTCAGAGCTGCACGCCAGCGCAGGCATTGGAACGCCTCATCGAGTCGACAGGCAGCGCTTCTCAGCACTACGGCATCCGGCGGGGCTTGATCCTCACCGTAACTCGGAGCAACTACGGCGCCTCCCATCTCGCCACGCTTCTGCAGGCCTACGAGGACATCGGACGGCCGAAGGATGTCGTTGGGCTCGACCTTGCGGGAGATGAAGAGACGCCCTATCCGGCTGAGCTGCCCGCGATGATTCGTGAGGCCAAGGACCGGTACGGCTTCGGCATCACGATCCACGCTGGAGAGACTGGACGCGTGGAGAATGTGCGAGCGGCCGTGGAGCTCTTCCACGCTGATCGGATCGGCCACGGCACGGCCGCAGTCAAAGATCCTGACTTGATGGATCTGCTGGCTATCAAGGGCGTCTGCGTCGAGGTATGCCCAATCAGCAATCGGCTGACGGGCGCCGTTCCCAGTGATGAAGCCCATCCTCTGCAGGAGTTCCGACGCCGCGGTGTGCCGTTCGTCATCTGTTCCGACAACCCGGCGATCCATCAACACGGCCTGGCTGACGACCAAGCCGCCGCTATGGCGGAAGGCTTGTCCATCTGCGACATGCAGCAGCAATACGAAGTGGCCAAGCGCTTTTCATTCATGGAGGGTCTGAAATGAAGATTCGATTCATGTCCGGCAATAAGCACAAGATCGAGGAAGTACAACGCATCCTCGGCCCAATTGGGGTGGGCATCGTGCCTGTATCCAGAAAGATCGAGGAACTGCAGACTCAGGACGTCCATGCGCTCGTGCGGGACAAGCTAATCAAGGCGTTCCACGAGATTGGCCGTCCCCTGTTTGTCGAGCACACAGGGCTGTATCTCCGGGGACTAAACGACCTTCCCGCAGGCCTAACCCAGATTTTCTGGGACCGATTGGAAGCCAGGCGCTTCGCGGATCTCGTGGCCGCTCTTGGTGACGACAAGGTAATCGCAAAGACGGTTCTTGGGTACTGCGACGGGCGCCAGATGCACCTGTTCGAAGGCGCAATCGAGGGGACGGTTCCCCGCGCACCTGCTGGGCCGGAGGATTTTCAGTGGGACTGCGTGTTCATACCTGACGGCTACACGACGACGTTTGCCCAAATGGGTGCCGGAAAGGACGACATATCCATGCGCCGCCTAGCATTGGACAGGTTTGCTGCCCACCTTGAAATTTCGAGAGTGCCGGCATGAGAGCTGCACTTCTAGATGCCTACAGCAATGGCAAGCTAATGCTATTTGTCGGGGCTGGTGTGTCTGCAAACCTTGGTTTGCCGAGTTGGAGCCAACTGATCGCGCATATTGCCGAGGAGCTGGGCTACGACCCGGCGGTGTTTGCCACCTATGGGAACTATCAGACTCTGGCTGAGTTCTACAAAAAGAAAAGAGGCGGCCTCGGTGAGCTACGAAGCTGGATGGACCGCGAATGGCACAAGCCTTCCACGAACATCAAGACCTCCGATATTCACCGGCTCATCGCCCTGGGCAACTTCTCGCGGATCTATACCACCAACTACGACCGCTGGCTTGAGCTAGCTCACGCCGAGTTCGGTGTGAAGTACGACAAGATTGCCAGCGTAGCGGACATGGTCGCTGTCAGGGACGGTCACCGCCAGATCATCAAGTTCCATGGTGACCTCGCAGCCGACGAGTCTATCGTTCTCGACGAGACCAGCTACTACCAGCGACTGACCTTCGACACGCCGCTGGACATCAAATTCCGCAACGACGTGCTAAGCAACTCTGTCCTCTTCATTGGCTACAGCCTGACAGATTTCAATATCCGGCTGCTGTTCTATCGCCTGACCGAGATGTGGAGGAAGTCGCCGCTGGCTTCGGCGAGACCCAAGTCGTACGTCTTCACCAATCGCCCGAACCCGGCAGCAGAAGAAGTACTGCGGCACTGGGGAATTGAGATGATCGTATCCGATCAGGACGATCCCAAGGCAGCGCTCACGGACTTCCTGCAAGAGCTTGTGACCTGACGAGCCGAGCAGGCTCGCGCCGGCCGTCGCAATGCTGCGCACAGCATTTGGTCACGATTGCAGCCACCTACATGACTTCAAAAGCATCGTGGCAATCATTGCTGGAGCACGCAGAGAAGCTGCCAGAGCAACTGCGAATTTGGCCTGCGTAAGTGTCCAAGATAGCGGCAGTCTTGAGGCGGCCACCTGGTGTGAAGACCGCTGCGTCTGCTTCTGGCCGGAAGTCGACATCGGCGGGGCAGGGGAATTAGAAAGATTCATCGAGGTAGGGAAGAACAGATCTCGACCCCAAGAGGTCGCCATCAAGCTGTTGATCTACGACGGCTCTCCGGCATGTGAATTCCCTGGTGTCCACCGCTCTTACCTAGGGTTGCTCACAGTATATAAGGTATGGTCAAGTCGAAGATGGTAGCGCTTCCTGATGATCTGGTTGTGCTTGAGCGCATTGAACTTCCAGCTCTCGAAGCCCAGCTTGCGCTGGCCGAAATCGAGGCTATCGTCGTGCGGATCCAGCGATGCGAAGTGGTCGCCTATCAGTCCATCGCCCCCCAAATAACGATCCAGATCGGCGGTCGAAAGTACATCTCCATCCCATAAACGATAGGTCGCGTCAAGGCTACGGATCTCTCCGCGGACAACGACATTGATGAACTCGTGAGCCTGACGAACAGGGTGCCCTTCGATGCTGATACCCGTGAAGACTCGGTTGGCTATCAACACGGCAGTTCTGATCGTCGTCGGCGCGGGCACCGTCCAGCCCAGCTTTTTCCACACTCTTTCGCGATACTCCCTCTCGCCAAACCTCTTCTCTCGTAACATCAATTGCCTGCCAGCCTTGACTATGTGGTCGTAACTGTTGCGCATCTCATGCGCATTACAAGGGTGGTAAGCGTTCTTGCACTCGAACAGGTACAGCACGCCGTCACGGTAGGCAACTAGATCCGTGTCGCCGGTAGCGCTGCGCTTAGAATTTTCGACCTCTTCGCCGACCTGAAAGCCCGCTTCGCGCAGCGCCTCGGCAACCGCCGACTGCATGGGGTCCTCGCCATCGAGGCGAGTTGCGTTAAGTCCGTTGAGCAAGGCGATATTGCGCACCAGGTTAGAGCGGGCAATGAGGGAGGGTGCGAGATGATAGTAGTCCCCGATCTTGAGGAAGGGAGAGTACTGGAGGTCCACCAAGTCGCGCGCTTCGTCCAATACCAGCATGTCCAAGATCCTCTCGGCCTTGTCCCCTGACAGTACAGTGCCGAGGAGTTGCAGCAGCTGTTCACGACGCATCTGCACGATCACCGAATGAAAAGTGAGGCGTTGGCGTTCGACTAGGTCGGTAACCTGCTCAAGCTCGCGCTGATAGAGATAAGCCATCAGCGCGAAGAAGCGCATGACCTTAAACAGGTCGATCGAAAGGATGCCCGGTGCTACTTCGAACGGCTCTAGCCGGAAGTTCCCATAGTCCTCCACGCTCAGTTGCGCCAGAAAAAACAGCTCCTCGCGGAAAAGGCGTTCGTCGGCCAGTGGGGCGAACAGGTTCGGAATGTCGGGAATACTGAAGGCGATGCGTGACAGCGGAAAAGTCTTGATCTGCACAAAGCGCGAGATGACGTCGTCGTAATAAAGCTTAAACACCTCCACGATAGACAGAGGTGCCTCTAGCTCTTGACCCCAGAGATGCCGCATCTCGTGCTGCCGCATGTGGACCTGCATGTTCCTCTGTACATAGCCCAGCCGCACTGACTTTTCCACATCCGGATCGATCGAGCTAACAGTGACGCAGTCCTTCACCAACCTCGCCCGATAGGGAAGACCGTCGATCATGGTTTCAGCGCGACATAACTCTTCCAGGCGGTGCGCACAGTGCAGGTCCAGATTGTAGGTTCCATTGAACGGATTTAGGGTCTGCTCATCCGTCAAGGCCAAATCCAACGGACGCAGTCCCCCTTCCTCGCGCGCCAGGGCGATGATGCGCGAAACCGCGCTCGCGAGCTCCTCGGCGGTAGTGACTGGGGACGATCCCGGCTCGATCAGCGGGACGCCACCTTGTGCGAACGTCTGATCGGCGAGTACCAAGAAGCTCTTAATCGCACGGCCACGCCGGCCGGACAGGCGAGTCATCAGACCATCGCGCAAACGTCTAGCATCTGGGGCAAGCTGGTACAGAGCATCGACCGACATCAAGTAGTCCCGCCAACGATCCTCCAAGCCAAGCACGCCATGCAGTTCGCCCAGCACGCTAACCAACTCTCGCACCGCTCCAACCCGGAAGTGGTAGCGTGAGGCGCGCAGATGGCCGCGTCGGCGCAGCTCTGCAACGAGGGAATTGCCGCCCCCGACCATAGCCAGCGCCAAGCCTAGCGCCAGGGCCTGCGGCCGGCGATTGTCCTTGAGCAAGCGATGCAACCGATCGAGGTCGTCCCGCGCAATCTTGCTCTTAGCCCAAGTGCCCACGTGCGCACGAACCCAGGCTCCTTTTGCCGCCACCGAGGGGCACGCCTGCAATTCTCTCTCCACCGCCTCCAAAATCATACGATCGATTCCCCCTTGGGGACGTGTTGTGGGGACGAACCGATCAGGATCATCCTGACGCATGCAGAACCTGCTTGCAGTGCATCAACTGGTTGTTGGGTGTCGCGAATGTAGCTGGCCTGCATAGTCGAGCAAGCACTACTCTCAAGTTGAATGCAGGAACTCACTACGCTACGGACCGGCTGATACTCGACGTGCAGTCACGCACTTCATTCGCCCACCTATATTGTTGAAAAGAAAAATGTACAGAAGAGAGCATATCCGCTTTTCAGCCAAACTGAGAAGCGGGCGGGGCAGTCGATTAGGAAAATTTATCGGGGGTAGGGAAAGGCGCCATCCGATCCGAAGCCAAAGCCCTAGATCAGGCAACCGGAGGCATAGCGGTCCTCTTTCACGTACATCAGTCAAGTTTGATCGTCGTACCGAATGCCTTCAGGACAGAGATGAATGCTGCATCGCATTGACTTGCCAAGGCAGAGAAGTGCCCGCGCAGTGTACCGTGGTCTGTGCGGGCACTCTTGGATGCGGCCGCTCGCTCGGATGGAGCGCCGTGGCCCTTGAGGATGCTGCGCAGCTTATGCAACCGCGCCAGCGGCTCCAACGCTGCTCTCGCCTCTTCAGGCTCGAGACCTTGAGCATGCAGATAGTCTTGCAGCAACCGAATCGACTGCCATTGTTTGTCGATCTCGCGACCGGCATCCATCGCGATTTTCTGCAGAGGCTTGGTCAGGAAGCCTTCGACCAGCAGCTGATCGAGCGCGAGGATCTCGTCGCCCCACTCCGAGACCGAATCTGTCGCGGGATAGCGGACTGCGTTAATCAACTCATCGCCACGAGCCTTCCACCAGGCAGGTGGATTGTCGTCGAGTTGACGAATCTTGCGCTTGAGCGCCTGAAGCGGGTCGTAGTCGCTACTCCAATTTCCTTCAAAATCATTCTCGTAGGCCCGCTTCGAAATAGGTGCCTTGGGCCATTCGTTGAATGACTGCCAGTACAACTGCTCCTCGTATGGCAGCTTGGCGAGGTAGCCAATGTAGGTGTGGACTTGCCCGGCTTCGTTGATGTCGTAGGTCTTCAGATACCAAGCATTTCGACAGCCTATGCTGCGGTCTTCCAGATCGTACTTCTCAGGATCGTTCTTAAATCGGGTGAGCACTTCGGGGCGGAAGAAGGCCGGTGAGATCTCGAAAGGCTTATTGGACTTCTCGAAGTAGTTCGACAAGTAGCCTGGCCCACACGAAGTCTCTATCTGACGCTGGTTCTTCCAGTCGATAATCTTGAACGTGGCGTACTTCTTCTTAGAATCGTCCTCTGCGTCCTTCCATTCCTGGACGAGTTGGTCGACGCTTACATTCGGTCGCAGAATCATGATGCCGTTGGCGTAGCTGGCGTTCACCGAGCGACCCGCGTTGTAGAACAGGTCAGGCCCCGACTTCTTACTTGTCTGCCGCTCCCGATTCCAGCCGCCGAAGTCCTTCGGCTGAAAGCGGGTGAAATCAAATTTGAGCACCAACGCCATGTCAGCTAGCGCCATGTAGGTAGCCAAGTCCTTGGTAAGCATGGTTACCACCGCTGCCTCGGGCTCGGAGGATGGCCCCTTCAGCCAGATCACACGGATGACGTCCTCTATGTCGCCTCGTTCATTGAGTCGACAAAAAGCACTGCGCTCCTCGACCCAGTACAGGCCCAGGCTATGTACTAATTTCTGGCTCAGTTCGATAGATGGCGGGCCCTTCTCCACGCCATTGAAAAACCGGCGGTAAATCAGCTTTTCCCCACCCACCAGTGACTTACAGCCGGGACTACTTAGAGGCGGCTCCAGGTATACTCGGTGACCTTCGCCGCCGCCCCAGGCGCGCTGAATACACCACGCATCATCCGGCATCAGATGGGCGCCTCGCAGGTCGCTGAGGTCCGCTGGAGTCACCTGCGCGATTGGCGCGAGCACGCCATGTACTAGAGCAGCGCCGCCACTGGCGTATATCACAAGCTCATCGCGCGTGGCGTTGTCTAGCATGAAGTCGATCGAGGTCTCGGCGCCGAGCAACCACTCGACGGAGCCTTTCTCTGGCGCCCACGCTAAAGCAGTTAGGGCCTTTGCATCAAATTGCTGCATCACTCAAGCCTCTTGAACAACATGGTGAAGATACATGTGCTACTACAGCCCTAGGTAGCGGGGTGATCCCAACTGAATACCGCAATCGCGCGACCCGTTGGTCTACGCCTTACAATCCAAGAGTCTTCGGCGCTAGTGCTCAAGGCAAGAACCCGGGATCGCGGTCCGGCCGCGTGCTCGATCATCTTATCGTCGCCCGCATTGGAACGGCTTCTATGGCGATCAATGCGTGGGGTCTGATGGCCCGTCTTCCCCCTAGCTCAACGGCTCATGCCAATGCTGGCACTGGGTGAGCTCAACGAACTCATTCTCAGGATGAAGCACAACGCGACGAACCCTGGGGGCTTCAAGGGTTCGTGTGGAGTAGTCCTCAAACCTGGGCGAATACTCACCTGACCTGATCTGTTGGTGAATCAGGTCCAGTTCTGATACGGCTATCGCCAAGCGATTCGCCGTGGAAAGGAGTACCACGGGCACCTCAGCTTCAACCAGCGCAGGGCTACCTAATGATTTGAGAATAGGGCTAAGCTCCGTGTCTTGCGCGTTGAACTTGTAGAGTGCCTCACCGCCCCAGTATCGAACTAAGGATCCGACGCCAGCCTCGCCGGCTTCGTGCGCGGGGTAAAAACAGAACCAGGCTTTCCCAGACCGGCTGCTATCCCGCGCCTGGTTGTTCGCAAGCAACCGTTGCGCCTGCTCTTCGGTAACTTTGCCTCGCGTGACCTGAGACGCAACGCGTCTCTCTAGCAACTCGGTACTGAGCACCTCCAGCCCATTCTCGCGGATGTGCACCGCTTCTTGTTCGGTCAAGCGGGTGAAGTGGTAACCACGTAGGGCATGCGGCATGAGAGCTTCGCCCAGCGTCCGAATAGCTGCGTCGAACGCATGGGCGCTGCGGCCTGGCAGGTGCAACTCCCAAGAGCGGAACACCGGGCGCAATTCCTGTAGGACTAGGCGCAGCTCGGTTGGCCATGTTCCAGGCTGAGAAAGGTCGAGCAGGTGCATCACTCGTAATAGGCCAGCTGGGACACTTCCTTATGCGATGCCATGGCCAAATACATGACATCAATGGCAGCACGTGCTAGATCATTGTCATGGCATGGGTATCGCTGTTGCCGGGCATGTTCCTTGCCACCATGGAC
Organism: Stenotrophomonas sp. BR163; assembly: GCF_047520985.2. Taxonomy (NCBI): domain Bacteria; kingdom Pseudomonadati; phylum Pseudomonadota; class Gammaproteobacteria; order Lysobacterales; family Lysobacteraceae; genus Stenotrophomonas; species Stenotrophomonas sp. BR163. Next base: position 7,068 of record NZ_JAXBRE020000046.1, on the reverse strand, counting down.
CAAATTATTGCGCACCCTTCGAGCAGCATCCATCAAACGGTCACCCTCAGGGCCGTTTCCCAGTGGTGCATCCACGAACTCTATACGACGCTGAGCATTGACCTGCATCTTCATGGGTGGTGGATCGTTGGGACCGGTTCCCAATAGGAGATCCTTGCTCTTCTGTGACAGATTGTCCTCCAAGTGCCGACGAACGTAGACGTAGAACGCTGACCATTGCGTCTCCGGCGTCTCCCCCACGGCACCGTTGACGAACTCCGGAATCTGCTTGAGGGCGAACTCGATGCGAGAGAAGGCGCGCATTAGGTCCAAAGCGGTGTGACGTTCAACATTCATAGTGAGTCTCTCGGGCGTGGAAATCGGCGGCGTGCCAGGTCATACAATGAGGGGGCAGGAAAGAATTCCGTCGTCTGACTGCGCTAGGAAGACCCCTGCTATCCATCCATCTCTGCGATCATCCGGCCTTCTTCTTCCTGCCTCTCGATGGACTGGATCGCGTGCCGTTGCAGGTCGGAATACAGTTCGTATGCCGGATCCTGGCGAGTCAAGGCCGACAGAACCTCAGTGGCTTGGTCGCGCAGTTTGATGTCTTGCGGGAAGGGCTCGCCAACAACGCCCGATCGAGAGCCACTGACCGCGGCGCAATACAAGGCGCTGACCAATTTACGCAAGACGCCAGTCCCGTGGCTTCTTGCCAGCCGCATCATCCAGATGACGAATTCATGCTGTTCGAAGACGAAAGACTGCGGTGATTGGCGAGCTAGGCTGATTACAAGGGCAAAGCCTTCACGCCCGGAACTGGAGATCCATTGCCTGAGGAACTCGACGAAGTCCGAACTGTTGAAGGTGCAGAGCGTTCTGACGAGATCACCGAACCAAGGCAGCACGCTTTCTCCCGACTGCTCTTGGACGAGTGCCCAGTCGAACAGGTGGCGGACCCTCTGCGACGCGCCTTGCTGCCTCATCAGGCCCCAATCACCGCGCAGGCCGGAAGCCCAAGGAACCGGACTGTAAGACCAGTCGCTCCGTTCTCGGGCAATCTCAACCCTGGAGACAAGAAGTTCGACCACCACTTCGGGATAGTGGTGGAGCGATTTCTTGATGAACTCCTGAATCCAGTGGTCGTCGATTCGCGGCAATAGAAGTAACTTTTGCAGGATCGCTTTGATGCTCGATTCCCCAATGCCGTCGAACGGGGTGCGCAGGTCTCCGGCTATCCACATGAGGTAGTCGCGGGCGAACTGCTGGGAATCCCCGAAATCCGCGGAAATTGTGAGCTCAATCGCGAGGTCGGTGTCCGTCTGCGCGACTTGGCGCGTAATGTGAGGCGCCCACACTCTCACCCCCGGCTGGTCGGAGGATGTAATGCTACGCAGTACGCGTAGATCCAGGGGAGTGTACGGCGATAGCGGCTTGTAACCGGCGTACGCCTCGGCGACGACGGGCAGAAGCCGGGCGTCGCCCCTGTCGGCTGCATTTCCCGCGATCACCAGCGCTAGTTCGTGCTGCTCGCGCAACAGCGCAGCCAAGGCCCTGCCGGCATACCGGCTCGAGGCGGTCGATTCCCCCTGAACTACCGCCTGTAACAGCTCCTTGGCGTATTCGGCGGAATGGGAAATGATCCGGTCGATCAATGCATGAGGTGCCGATTCATTGTCCTGGAGCACGGCCGGGAGAAGCCCTTCGACGAATCGATATGCCTCTTCAGGATCACTGGTAGAAGACAGGATTTCCTGTGCGAGCGTGTCGAGCTCCTTCGTGTGTCCCTCGAATCGGCCGATTCCGATCTGGCCCGATAAATGGCCCCACCCGTCGACAAGCAAGCGAGTCGTGCGAAGCGCGAGCGTAGTGTCTAGGCGAGACAAGATCCGACCTGCCAACTTCTTCAGCATTCCGGTTCCGTAACTGGAGTACCAGCCCGTCGAAACGGCGAGCTTCACGATCACGACAGGAGCCACGTCAACGCGGTCCAGTTCCGCATCGATAGCATTGAGCGTCTCGGCGAACTCGACTTCCCACTCCGTCACCGTGTTCTTTGGGGCGGTCGCACCCAGGAGGCCGTGCGGAGCTTTCAGTGCGCTTCCGAGCGCGCCCGCTGCAGCAAGGGCGCGGCGCGTTTCCGCGTGCGACAGTAGCGCGATGCAAGCATCGATGATCTTCTTCCGAATCGACGCCACGCTGGGCTGTTCGACTATGAAGGGAGTCAGCATAATCGCCTGGTGCGTCGCAGAAGAGGAATGACCTTCTGTCTCGAGTGCGCCGCACAGGATTTCCAGAGGGTTGTGGATGCCCGTCCAGCTATCGTCGTAGGGGATCAGTGACAGGCCGAAATCGACAACCTGACTCATGAAGTCGAATGGCTTGTAGAGCTCAGGCGACGCCAGTTCCTTCAGGACTCGGATGCCATGCGATGGCTCCTGGCTCTGCGGCTTGTCGTCGTCACGGCCAAGCTCCCACAGTATCTCGCAGGCTTCCAGTAGATGATCGTGGCTGTACGCGACATGTCGGAGAATGTCGGCGAGCATATTGTCCGCGCGTCCTTCCCGCAGCATCCTGCGGACGAAAGCCAGCGCTTGGCGGGGCTGGTAATAGGCCGCTGCTGCGGCCGCCCGGAGATGCGGGTTGACGTATTTGTCCTGATAGTTGAGCCGGGACCAGAGTTCGTCGAGTAACCGGCTGTTGCTGGTATCGCCATTAGATTTCCTCCAGTCCAGGCGTCCAAAGTTGACGAGGATGTGCTCCGCATAGGCGTTTGGTGCCTCATCGAAGACGTTAGGGGCGAAACCGGTGGATTGGCCAGTCGCCGAAATGCAGCGTTCCTCAACGATGAAATCCCCCAAGAGGTCGGGGACGATCCGGCTACTGGATCCGCGCTTGTACAACACGCCCGCTTCGCGCAGCCGCTTCACGATCCTGGCAACCTCGTGGGTGGTGATGCCTGCGACGGCTGCGATAGCGTCATGCAGCTCCGGGTCATCCTCCTTGATCGGCTGTAGGAGGGCAATTGCGGCGAGGGCCAAGTGGACCGCCTCTGCATCCAGCTTAGAGCTGATGCCTTCGACGGTGCTTGCGACAAGGCGGCGCAGGAGCTCGGTACGGAAGGTGTCTTCGTCGATCAGGAATTCCGGAAGCGATTTGTCATTCGCAAGAATTTGGGCTGCGATCACTGTGGCCAACGGACAGTCACGCGTGTAAACGGACAAGCGAGATGAGAGCTCCGCTGGTGCGCCAAAGTGTTCCAGCGCCTGCTTGGCCAATTGCTCGCTATCAGCTTTTGGGAGCGTTTGCAGTTCGATTCTGGAAATCTCGGCAAGACACAACGCACGCGTCTGCTGCAGGACGTGCGGGATGCCGTATGTCCTCAGCGCCAGGATCAGACGGCTCCTGTTCCCGGGATTGGCGACGTAGTCCGCAAGGAGCGCGAGGTCTTCGCGGTCATGCGCGTCGTCGCAGACCAGCAACTTGGGCTTGGAGCCGAGTGCTTCCAGATCCTTCATCTTGAGCGGCTCGCGGCTCAGGAAGTAAATCGACGGACGTGGGTTGAAGGCAGCCAATCGGTCGGCGAAGGCTTTTAGGAGGCGGGATTTCCCGGTGCCGCCGTTGCCGATAAGCATCAGAATGGAGGGCGTGGCGGTGGTTGCGAACGTGACGATGGCATTGAGTTCTTTCTCGCGCCCCTGCAGTGTCCATCCATGCGAGAATCCGCGCGAGGGTTCCGTCTGTCCGGCGAAGAATTGCTCAGGCACCTGCCAGGGTGAAAGCTCGGGCTCGCCAAGCAAGGCCATTCGCTGACCGACGAAGAAAGTGTCCACAAGTTGAATCTGCGCACGCTTGGCAAGCTCGAGCCTGGCCCGGCGGCTAATGTCCTCCCGGTCCAATAGCTGCCAACTAGCATGTTTCTTGATCTCCTCGCGCGCCTGCGGGCTGGCGGAACTGCTCAACAAAATGACTTTCCTGTCAGCGGGCGTCGTCTGGGCTGCGACGGCGGCGGCTACCTTCTTTGGGCCGAACGAAGCATGCCGCTTGCACTGGTAGGTGGTTCGCGTGCCATCGGTGTGCACCACATCTATGTCGATCCCGAGCTGCGTGTGCCCTTGGGTGCCATACGGGTGCACTTGCGCATCATCGCCGTGTAGCAACGTGACGAACTCAGTGCAGAACCGCTCGAAAGTCTCTGGCGGCAGTGCGTCGACGGGCCATGGACGATCTAGGCTGAGCTGAGGGGAAGAGGGCGCGGCATACCCAGCCGCGGATCTCAGAGTGTCGGCATCGATGCCGAGCGCTGCGGCGATCTCAGGGACTTGCTCAGCACGCGGTCGGGAGAGGCCCCGTTCCCAGCGGCTGATGGTCTGCTGCTTCACGCCCAGTTCCGAGGCGAACTCCGCTTGCTGGGCGTAGCCGGCCGCCATCCTGGCTTGGGCGAGGAACGTTCCGAGAGTCGTGCTCACAATCGTTACTCATGCGACGCGTTATTGGCGTCATAACACACAATATGAGTGATGAAAAGCAACGATTTGACGGGCTCTCGCGCTACTCTCTTCCCCCTTGATCGCGCAGCAAGCCAGGTCGCTAGAAAGCGCGCTCTATTTCAGGAGGCGAGCTGCAGGATTGTCTTCTGCTGCACCCGCCTGGAAGTACCCAATCACGCTCGCCACCGAGCGATGCTCTGTCATCGCCATCACTGCTGGCAGTGGCACGCCTTGCTTACCTGCTTCGGTCACGAATCCTGATCGCAAGCTATGGGCCCCAAAGTCTCCCTCCAGCCCCGCTAAACGGGTCCGGCGTTTGACGATTGCGGCCACCGAGCCCGGAAGTAGGGCAGGGCCGACTCGATCTTTCCAGATCCGTCGGAAGATCGCCCCCTCATGGATCCCCGCCACCTCCAGCCAGGCGGTAAGCGCGTCAGCGCTGCGCCCTAGAATCGGTTTATCTGGGGTCGAATCCGCCTTGACCCCCACCTGTTGGGTCTTGGAGTACTCCAGCCGGTAGATGTACCCGTCCTCGCCGACCCTACGCAGGTCGCGCATATCCGCGGCCGCTATCTCGCTACGTCGACGCCCGCCACTGGCGAACCCGAAGCAGAGTAGGGCGCAGTCGCGTAGGCCCTCCAGGCTGTCATCGCAGGTGGCCAGCATCGCCTCGAGCTCGGCACGGGTAATGGCGGTCTTTTTGGTCGGCCGCTCGCCGCGCTTAACCGCCGCGCGCCGGGCGCGACTCAGCAGCGTGCGCACGCTGGGCAGCTCGCACGGGTTGGCCAAGCGCTTGAGCTTGTGGGCAGTCGATAGCACCGCGACGCGCTGGACCACGGTCGACAGCTTCAGCGGCCCGATCCTGGCCTTGAGCCCTGCGGCCACCAGCGCCTGATCCAACGCCGGCGGCAACTCGCTCACCAGTTCGGCCTTGCTACGACGTTGAATATGATCAACCAGGTACTGGATCACCACAGTCTCGCTGACCGGCAGCGCCAGCTCGATCCCGTAGCGTCCCTGGTGCCAGCCGGCCCAGTAGCGCAGGGCAGCGGCATAGCTGCGGGTTGTGTTCGCCGCAGCCGCTTCGGCCAGCAGTTCGCGCACCGCCTCGGCGGCTTGCTGGGCCAGTTGCTCCGGCAAAACCAAGTGCGTGGCAGTCGCCGGCAAGATCGAAGATGTGGAATTATGCTTCATAGTATGTAATATACGCTACGAAATAAACTCTGTACTAGCGATAATCATCACTTATCGCGAGTACGTTATCAGCAGAGTAGGGTGCCAGTACAGGAGACTTCGCATGGCCCGCGGCATCACTGAATCTGACGTCCATACCGCCGCCGACGAGTTGGTCGCCAAGGGCGAACGCCCAACCGTCGAGCGGATCCGGGCTCACTTGGGGACAGGCTCGCCGAACACCGTGACCCGCTGGCTGGAGACGTGGTGGAAACGACTTGGCACGCGCCTGCAGCCAGCGCGTCCGGACTTGGAAGATGCACCAGCGGTGGTGGCGCAACTCGCCGGACAATGGTGGGAGCTAGCGTTGAGTCATGCTCGGGAGGCCGCCCATCGAGAGCTTGCAGAGGCTGAGCAGTCCCTGGCCGCCCGGAATGATGCACTGGAGGCTAAATCCCGGCTTGTAGCTGATGAGCTGACGCAAATGCGTTCAGAGCGCGACGCTGCACTTACTGGAGAGAGAATTGCCGCTACGCAGGCTGCAGAGCTCCAGCACTTGGTTGACCAACTCCGTATGCAGATCTCAGAGCTCACAGAGCAACGGGACACTGGGCTTCGGAGAGCCGATCGAACTGAGGCGGCGAGACAGCAACTCGACGTCCGGCTTCACGAGGCTCTGGAGACGGCGAAATCTGAGCGGGAGGACTGGACCGAGTACGTCAGATCTGTCGAGAATCGGGCGCTTAGCGATGTTGATCGCGCCCGCCAGGAGGTGAAGGAACTCCAGGTGCAGCTAAGCAAGACATCCGAACAACACAGGGCGCTTGAGAAGCAGCTGCGTCAGGATATCCAAGCCGCTCAATCAGCGGCCGCCACGGCCAGTCAGTCTGCCGATATCCTGCGCGGCAGATGTGACGCGCTCGAGGGGCAACTTTCAGCGCTTCAAAACTTGCCAGCTCAGCTTGAAGTGGCACTCAAGCGGTCCAAAAGAGTTCCTTCGCGTGCGACTCGGAAGCGCCCAAAGCAATAGGGCGCACGCTGCGATCCCAAATGCTGGCAGAGGTACCAGCTCTAAGGCTTTCACCTCAATACAGGGCGTCTTTTCAGTAGCTCGAGCGAATGCAAGGCATCCTGTCCGAGGGCCCTCAGATCTACGGGCGGATTTCCCTGGCAAAGCGGGCAAGTCTCTTCGGCTACTAGGGTGACTTGTCCACGGTAATCAGGAGTCACTCACGCTCAGGCACCGAATAGATAGCGGCTATTCCTCCTCATTGAATTCGATGAGCGCCGCACGCAAGACTGGACCGGCCAGCCTTTCGTAGACATCCGGTTGCCATAATTGATGGCAATGACCGAGGTGTTTATGGGCAACAGCAAGCAGTACACGGATGAGTTCCGGGCAGAGGCGGTGAAGCAGGTGATCGAG
>NZ_JAXBRE020000045.1:0-21859 GCF_047520985.2 Stenotrophomonas sp. BR163 | reverse complement strand
GCTCGATCACCTGCTTCACCGCCTCTGCCCGGAACTCATCCGTGTACTGCTTGCTGTTGCCCATAAACACCTCGGTCATTGCCATCAATTATGGCAACCGGATGTCTACGAAAGGCTGGCCGGTCCAGGAACTGGGAAGTGCAGGCGACAAGCTCTGACCGATCAGGTGCGCAGTTGGGAACTCAAGGGCGAGCTGGATGTGGAGCCAGAAATCGAGGGCGTCTTAGGTGCGGATCCAGGAATCAAGGGCATCTTTGGGGGAGATCTGGAAATCGCGGGCGTCCTTGTGGGGAAATACGGGCGGACAGCTGTGGGATCTGGGGCGTTTCCGTTGTGGCAGTCAGCGTAGGCAGGCGCGCAAGGCCAGAGCCAGAGCAAAAATGAGCCAACGAACGCACGGATTCGGGCAATGAAGAATTGCGCATAATGTATATTATGTTACCGCGAGGCCAGGCCGAACCAGTCCGTTGACAACCATCCACTTCAGTTTTGGGGCAGCTTGTGCGGCAACTTGTAGCAGTTGATGCGCTGAGCTACGTGCAGTCCCAATGACTCGCTGTGATCCTGGTGCATCACCAATGGTGCGTCGCGAATCTGTTGCATCTCCAATGATGTTGCCAAGACGCTGCAGCCGCGCGCTTTCGAGAGCATCTAATTTGGGAGTTGGACCCTCCAAATTTGAAGAGTCCAAGCGAACAATTCACTTGCTGGCTCCGGTGTCGCGGTCCCCGAGTCCCAACCACGTCAGAACCCCTTGGACTTCGGCGGTGTCAGTCAAGGTGCTGTCTGATCCATTCCCATGTCGCCTTGTTGAGGTATGGACGAATCCACCGGCGTCAAGGACGATAGGGCCGTCGGGCCCATCGTCTTCAAGTATCTGGAATTGCGGCGAGTACTCGTTCCAATAGCTTTGCAACTCGGCGGTGCGCTCGGGTGCGACAGCCAAAAGCATGCCGTGCACAGCATCGCGGAGGTTGCGCGGTTGTGTTCGATCATTCATATAGTTCAATCTCGGTCAATTTGATCGGCAGCAAATGCCGTCCATCTGAGCTTAGCCTCGCTGGAGGCCACGAGAACGTTGGCGGTAAGAATTCTTCGCCGATCATCCATGCGCGCTACTCGCTGTGCCGTGCCGAGGCGTCGCTTGCACGTTAGATGGATCCATCGTTAGGTAGCGCTCTTCAGCCTAGCAGGGCTGATCCCGACGTCTGCATTGGGTCGAAAGCTATCCTCCCCTACCCCCGATAAATCACCCTAACCGCCTACCCCGGCAATCTCTGCTTTGCCGCCAGAGGCGAACATCTATCGTCACTTAGCCAGGGACCTAAAGCTACTCGCCGTTAGCTGGCTGCCGAGGCGCCCTCATCGCGCCTCGGCGGCCATTTTCTCACCTGCGGTAGTGCATGGAGGCACCAGAGGCATGTCCCAGTTCGTAGCCAGCGTGGCCCATTAACGGCTCTGCCACGACGCCTTGCGCTTCACTCCAGCCTGCGCTGGCGTCGCCGCTGAAGCCACCGATGGCTTCGACCAGCTGCCGCACTTCAGCGCCGGCCGACGTGTCCATCGTGCGGGCCGAAGTAGGCGAGGCTGCGGCCGGCAGCGGCTTGAGCTGGCCGGCGATCGCAGATGCCGAGATGGCGTTGCCTCCGTCTCCAGGCTGGACGAACGCGATAGCGTACTGCCCTCCTTGGAAGTGCTTGAGCACTCGCATCTGCTGAGCAGCGTCACCATCAAGCCGTACGAGCAGATCATCGCCGTCGCGGTAGTAGCTCAGGCGGCTGCGCGCGACTCCGTCGAAGTACAGCCAGTCGGTACCACCACCGGTGTTGTCCACGGTATCCACGCCACCGCCAGCGCGATAGAAGTAGGTGTCGTTGCCGACGCCACCGAACAGCAGATCGTTACCGTCTTCGCCCACCAGCTGATCGTCGCCCCCGCCGCCAATCAGGATGTCGTTGCCCGAACCGCTGAAGCTGCCATTGCCACCGGACAGATAGTCGTTGCCGTCGCCGCCCTCGAGCTTGTCATCCCCGCCCATGCCGAACAGTGTGTCGTCGCCGCCGAGACCTTGGATGCGATCACGGCCACTGGTACCCACCAGCTGCTCGCCGGCCCCCGTGCCGGAGATCTGTGAGGGATAGTCGCCGTCGTTGCCACCTCCCGGATTTCCGCCACCGGTACCCGGCACCAAGGCATTGATGGCCGCCGTGTTCAGCGCCGAGCCCCCTGCCGGCTGCAGGTAGTCCAGCGCCATGTCACCGCCAAGGAAGTGATTGGTGACGGTGACCTTCTGGCTTGCATTGCCGTTGACGGTGATCACCAGGTTGTCGCCATCACGGGCGAAGGTGAGCTTGGCCAACGAAATGTCGTTCTGGAAGATCAACCAGTCCGTACCGCCTCCCGTGTTGTCGATGACATCGATGCCGCCGCCGTAGACGTACTGGTCATCGCCTGCGCCGCCGATGAGCACGTTGCTCCCATCTTCGCCACGCAAGGTGTCATTGCCCAGCCCACCCTCGAGGCGATCATCGCCCGAGCCGGTGCCACTTCCATTGCCACCGGACAGATAGTCGTTTCCGTCGCCTCCGCGCAGGGTGTCATTTCCGCCCATGCCGAACAGTGTGTCGGCGCCCCCCAGACCCTCGATGAGATCCTTGCCGGCACTGCCTGCCAGCTGCTCGCCGGCTGCGGTTCCCTGGATGACCTGGTCAAACTGGCCGCCCGTACTGCCGCCGGCGACGATCTGGTTGATCTGAGCGGTGGTCAGGTACGAACCACCGTCTGGCTGTACGTAGTCGATCGCGGCGTCGCCGCCGAGGAAGTGGTTGGTGACACGGACGGCCGGCGTGGCGGCGTTGTCCAGGGTGATCAGCAGATCGTTGCCGTCGCGACTGAACGAAATCCGCTCGCGGCTGATGCCTCCGGTGAAGAACACACCATCGAAGCCTCCACCTGTGTTGTCCACCGTATCGGTGCCGCTGCTGGCGTCAAACACATACTTGTCATCGCCGCTACCGCCAACCAGCGTGTCGTTGCCACCGCCGCCGACAATCGTATCGTGGCCACCCAGCCCGTGAATGGTGTTGGCTTCCGAATTGCCGGCAAGGTAATTGTCCATCGCATTGCCACTGCCATTGATGGCGCCAGCGCCGGTCAGGAACAGGTTCTCGATGTTGTCCGACAGTACGTACGAAGCGCTCGCCTGGACCTGGTCCTTGCCGGCACCAACGGCCTCGACCACTACGTCGGCACTGTCATCGACAATATAGACGTCGTCGCCGGCACCGCCCTCCATGCGGTCGATACCCTCGCCGCCATCGTGATAGTCGTTGCCATTGCCTCCGTACAGAGTGTCGCTGCCACTGCCACCAAACAGCGAGTCATTGCCATCCAGGCCGTACAGCAGGTCATCGCCATCCCAGCCCCCCAAGGTATTGGCTCCGGCATTGCCGGTGATCACGTTGTCCAGCCCATTGCCATTGCCGGTCTGGATGCCGACGGCCAGGATCAGATTCTCGACCTCATCGGCGAGCACCAGGTTCGTTTCATAGCGCCGCTCGACGGTATCGACGCCCTCGCCGGCGTGCTCGACGATCCAATCACCACTGCTGTCGTTGATGTAGTAATCGTCTCCTTCGCCACCCTGCATCCAGTCGCTACCGGCGCCGCCATCCAGGCGATTGTTGCCTGCATTGCCAGTCAGCTGGTTGTTGCCGCTATTGCCGGTGGCATTGATGTTGCCGGTGCCGGTCAGCACGAGATCTTCCAGGGTATCGCCCAGAATATAATCGATGCTGGATTCCACGGTGTCGTGGCCTTCGCCGGCAAGTTCAACCACCGCATCACCGGTTTGATCCACCACGTAGGTGTCATCGCCCAAGCCACCCAGCATGCGGTCGGCCCCTGCCCCGCCGTCTAGGCGATTGCTGTTGCTGTTGCCTGTCAGTTCGTTGTTGTCAGCGCTGCCGGTGCCGGCGATGGCACCGCTCCCCTCTACCAGCACCAACCGCTCGACGTTGCTCGACAGAGCGTAGTCGCTGGTGGCATGTACGACATCGAGTCCCTCGCCCGCGAGCTCGACGATGCTGTCCAGCTGGCTGTCCACATGGTAGATGTCATCACCGGCACCGCCCTCCATGTGATCGTCCCCGGACTGGCCATCCAGCACATCGTTGCCACTGCCACCCAGCAGGCGGTCATTACCTTGACCGCCGAACAATTGGTCATCACCGGCACCACCGTCCAGCAGGTTGGCACCCTCGTTGCCGGTCAGGATGTTGGCAAGTTCGTTGCCGGTACCGTCGCTGTCCGCAACACCGGTCAGCGTCAGGGTCTCCAGTTGCGCGGACAGTGCATAACTGGCACTGCTCAGTACATGGTCTCGACCGCCGCCGGCGAGCTCGACGATGCGATCATTGCTGTTGTCCACGACATAGGTGTCGTCACCCGCACCGCCGCGCGCCTCGTCCACCCCCTCGCCACCGTCGAGCCAGTCGTTGCCAGCACCGCCCTCCAGCACGTCGGCGCCCTGCCCGCCGAACAGGCGATCGTCGCCGGCCTCGCCGTACAGCGTGTCATCGCCACCATGGCCATGGACCGTGTCGTCGCCCTCTCCGGCGTGCACGAGGTTCTGGCTGGCGTTGCCGTGGATGATGTCGGCCAGCGAGGTGGCTTCGAGCACCGCCAGATCCAGGGCTGTCGGATCGAGCATGCGGGTGAGGCCGCCGGCCACCAACGAAAGCCCCAGGACCGCCAGCCCCGTGGTCGGGTCGAAATAGCGCTCAAGGCGAACCTGGTCGCCACTACCGTCGAGGAAGGTCAGGACCAGATCGGCGTTGTCCCGCCGCAGCACGGCCGAGGCCAGCGCCCGATCGACAAGTTGCAGGGTGGTCGCCCCTTCGGTATCCAGGATCATGTCCTGGCCGTCACCGCTGGTAAACAAGTACTGGTCATCCCCACTGCCACCGGCTAGACGATCATTGCCCGCATCGCCCTGCAGGATGTCATTGCCCTGCCCGCCCATCAGCTCGTCGTCACCAGCACCGCCGCGCAGCTCATCGTTGCCCTGCTCGCCGGCCAGCCAGTCGCGCCCATCGCCGCCATCCAGTACGTCGTTGCCGGCACCGCCGTAGAGCGCGTCCATATCCGCGCCACCGGACAGCAGGTCATCGCCCTCGCCGCCATCCAGCGTATCGCTACCCTGGCCGCCATCCAGCAGGTCGCTGCCCTCGCCGCCCTGTAGCGTGTCATCGCCTTCGCCGCCGAACAGCTGGTCATTGCCCTGCCCGCCGGACAGAATGTCGTGGCCGCCCTCACCGGAAAGAACGTCATCACCCTCATAGCCCTGCAGGTGATCATCGCCAGCGGTGGCCACCTGCACCCGCTGGCGCACGGCCGCCACGGTCCAGACGGTGCCGTCGGCAAAGCGGATCTCATCCACGCGCGAGGGACCGTTGCCGTCGTTCTGGAAGTAGCGCGACACCGTCAGGCGATCGGTGCTGCCCGCACGCACCAGCAGCAGGTCGTCTCCGACCCGGCTGGCGATGATGTCCGCCGGCGCGATGCCCGCGGCGAACGAAATCACGTCAAGGCGTCCAGCACTGTCGTCATAGTTGTCGATGACGTCCTGGCCGAATCCAGCGGCGAACCCGTATAGGTCATTGCCCTGGCCGCCGCGCAGCTGATCGTTGCCGACGCCACCCCACAGCTGGTCATCGCCGGCCCCGCCATCCAGTGTGTCATTGCCGCTGCCGCCCACCAGCAGGTCCTGCCCGTCACCACCATTGAGGCGGTCGTCACCTTCTCCGCCGTCAAGCTGGTCATTGCCATCGTCGCCGTTCAGCGTGTCCGCGCCACCACCACCGGTAAGGGTGTCGTTGCCTCCGCGGCCACTGAGCCATTCGTTGCCGTCTCCGCCATGGATGATGTCGTCGCTGTCATAGCCGTAGAGATCATCCACACCCGGCACGGGAATGAGGACCAGCGCTTTGACATCGGCAATGCTCCACTGCACCCCGTTGGAGAAGCGAATGCGGTCCAGGCGATAGTCGCTCTGGCCGTCCGCACGGAAATAGTCCTGGATATCGACGCGGTCGCCGGTGCTGATGATCTGGATGCACAGATAGTCGCCGCTGCGCCATACCTTCAGGTCTGAAGGAAGAATCCCCGCGCCGATCTCGAGCGTGTCGACGCGACCGCTGGAGGAGTCGTAGTTGTTGATGCGGTCATGACCGCTGCCACGGCCGAACAGATAGCGGTCGCTGCCGTCGCCGCCCTGCAGGTAGTCATCGCCGGCGCCACCGTCAAGCACATCGTTGCCAGCACCGCCGTAGAGTGCATCCGTGCCCAGCCCGCCTTCCAGGCGGTCCGCGCCGGCACCACCGCTTAGGCCGTCATTGCCCGCGTCGCCGCACAGCAGATCATCGCCCTCCCCGCCATCGAGATTGTCCTCGCCTTCGCCTCCGGACAGAAGGTCGGCTCCGGCACCGCCGTAAAGGGCGTCGTCGCCAGCGCCGCCGAACAGGGTGTCGCTGCCTTGGCCGCCGTCCAGCATATCGCCACCGGCACCTCCGAGGATGAGGTCATCGCCTGCACCACCGCGCAGCTGCTCGCGCACATCGGCGGCCTGGTCGCGGCCGACGAGGATTCCATCGTTGCTGCCGAGGCTGCCCGACACCGAGCCGTCCGTCGCCACACTGCTCAATTGCAGGCCGGCGGCAGCAAGTGCCGCAGCGAGATCAGGCTGAGACTCCGCCTGCAGAAGCCAGTTGCGCAGCATGGTCTCGCCCACGGCCCACCCGTTGCCCAACAGGAAGCGCCCCTGCGCTCGCAGCAACTCCGCCAGGTCGATGATGGCATCGGCCTGGCTGTTGGCGAAACGCGTGTTGAGCTTGGCTTCCAGTGCGGCAAAAGCAAAGCTGACATGTCCTGCCTGCACATCCCAAGTGGGCTGGATTAGGTCGGTGTAGCCCTTCAGGCGCGACTTGCTGCTGAGCGTTGCATAGAATGCCTCGAAAATCGCATCGTAGACCTGCACGTATTGCTGCACGGTCTGCGTTCCCCACCAGACATCGGTAATCGGCGCGTAGCCCATGATCGCTTCGACCACGCGCATCTTCATGGTCTGCACTTCATCCAGCCAGGTCGGTTCCGGCCATACCAGAACTTCATTGGGACGCAGGCGCACCACGTTGGTGGAATTGGGATCTTCCACGCCACCGCCGTCGTTGATGCGGATGGCCTGCGAAGAGAAGTAGGGACTAGTACGCGCCCATTCCAGGATCAAATCGTCCAGCAAGTCACGCTGTACCTGGCGGGTCTCTCCTGCAGAGAAGCTGACCAGCAGGGCCTGCAATGCGGGAGACAGTGCGGCTGCCTGGTGCAGAGAGCGTAGGTTGCCGATGCCGCGACTGTTGACCAGCCCGCGGATAGCCTCCGGTACCGCAATATCCTCGGCATAGTCCGAGCGCAGACTGTCGTTGTCGAAGTTGAAATCCTGAAGCAGATGGGTCTGCTCCACGCCGTTCGCATCGCGCCGGCCAAATGTTGAAGAGCCCAGGAGTGCACCACCCTCCACGTCGCCGCTGGCGCCGCCCATGGTGGTACCGAGGAAGGTGATACCCAGCTCCTGCAGGGTCAGCAGTTCTCCTGCATCGGTGATGCCGTTGCCGTTGGCGTCGCGCCACACCGACAGCGACGCGAAAGACGCATCGTTCACATCCACCCGGCCATCGCCGTTGTCATCCAGCGCCGCCAGCGCCTGGAAGCCGTTGGCGGCCCGCTGGCCGTTCGCCAGCCGTGTCTGGTCACCGAACAATTCGCGGCCCGAATCGATCCGCCCGTTGCCATCCAGGTCACGGACCAGCAGGCCATCGCGCGCATCCACCCAGCCACTGGCGGTACGGATACCATCGCCATCGTGGTCGAACAGGGTGCCAGCCCAGCCGCGTTCGGCCACCGTGCGCACTTGGCCGTCTCCATCCAGATCCAGTGCCAGTGGATCGTAACGCTCGATGCGGTAGGTGTTGTCGCCGCGGATGCGCCGCGCGAGGTCCTCGAACCGATCAATGAAGCGGCCCAGTCCATTGTCCATGGCCCAGCCCATTCCCTCGCCGAGAAGGTCAAGGAATCGGCCGAACCCATGGTCCATGACCCAGCCCATCGCTTCGCTCAGTGGAGCTTCAACGCCGGCCGCGCGCAGCACGCCGTTGATGTTCGACAGGATGGCGGCTGCAACATCCTGCACGTAGCCGGTAACCGATCCGTCCTCGCTCTGTACTTGGACGAAATCCTCGCCCAGGCCAAGTGGCGGATCGAACTGGTCGCCCAGCGTGCCTGCCCATCGGTCAGCCTCGCCCAGCTGCATGTCCTTCACAGCCGTCATCACGTCGGTACCAATGATATCCCTCAGCGAGCCCACTTCGCCTGCAAGCACATCAGTGACCACGGAACGGGCCAGGATGTCAGAGCCGTTCTGGAACCACGCCTCGTTCGCGTTGAGCCCATTGACCGTACCCTGCCACATGGTGGCGCCGCGGACCAGATCGCTCACCAGACTGCCATCGTTGGCGTTGATCTTCCCTGCGGCATCGAACCAGTTCGCCATCTTGTTGAGTTCTGCAGCGGTAGCTGCATCCGACCCCCGTGCCTGGGTCTGGGCAAGGTCTCTCAGGTAGCGATATGCATCGGCATGCTGGCCTGAGTTGCTGTAGTTCTGAAGCGTGGTGCGCTGGGACGAATCGAGATTGAGAATACCGGACATGTTCTTCCTTGATACAGCGGCAGTGAAGGGTGGATGGACTGAAGGCGTGATGGATCAGGCGAGGAGCAGGCGCCGCACCTGCAGCGCGTGGAGAGGATGGCGTCTTGGATCAGTGCCTGCCGGGTTCGGACGGGCTCCCAGCGGCAGGTTCCGAGGATGGGCAGGTATGCCCGGAATACCAGTTGTAGGCCCAGGCGGCGAAGCGAAGATGGTCAGCGTGGGATTGCGCGCCGTAGAGATACTGGAGATACATGCCATCCATCTGCATTTCAGCCAGGTAGGTGCCCTTGTCCGTGCTGTCACCGGACCGTTGCGTCGCCAGCACCTGATGCGCGCACGGGCCTTCGAAGCGAAGAATGCCGCGTTCAGGGGGCCAGCTCTGCGGAACCAGACGCTCGAAACCGTCGCCTTCATCCATGACGCGGTCATCGTCGCCAAGCGACATTGACGCGGGCAACGTGGTACCGACGCGTACCAGCAGGCGGATGGACGTCCATGGCGTTCCCGCCGCTCTGCCCGGCCCTTCTTTGACGCGGCCGTTGTCGCGATACAGATTCACGACCACTGCGTTGTCACCCGCCGGGTCGACACCGGGTCGCAGCAGGTAGGGGCGGAGCATCACGTGCACGGGACGCTGAGGGGGAGGACCCTGACATGCAGCCAGTACTGCCAGAAGCGGAAGCAGGAGGAAGCGCAGCATTCGCACGAATGACCTCGTTTGTAGAGTGGTACCGACACCCGCCACAGATGATAGGGAGCTCAACGCTCGCGCATCGCCTCACCTGCATGCTGGCGCAACGGACTCAACAGGTAGTCGATGACCCGCCGTTTCCCGGTCTTGATCTCGGCACTCAGGCTCATGCCTGCGGTCATGCGCACGCGCACCCCGTCGATCTGCAGGGTGGCCTTGTCGAGTTTCACCCGTACCGGGAAGACCAGGCCGAGGTTCTCGTCCTGCATGGCATCGTGAGAGACGCTCACTACTTTCCCTGTGAGGTAGCCGTAGCGGGTATACGGGAAGCTTTCCACCTTCACGGTTACCGCCTGGCCGGTGCGCACAAAGCCGATATCCTTGTTGAGGATGGTAGCTTCGACCTCCAGTGATTCCTCGCTGGGGACGACGGCCAACAGGGGCTGCGCCGGAGTAACCACACCACCCACTGTATGCACGACCAGCTGCTGTACAGTTCCATCGACAGGCGCACGCAGGGTCATCTGGTGGTCGCGCTGCCCTGTTCGCGATACTTCAGGCGCCATCTGCCCGATCTGCTCCTGGGCCTCACGCAGTCCGTCCAGGGTCTGTTGGCGGAAGTCGGCCACCAGCACCCTCAGTTCTTCTTCGGCGGCTCGCTGGGCCGACCGGATCTCCTCCACGCGATTGCGCTGCGCGGCGAGATCACGCTCACCCGCGATGCGCTCCTGCTCCCGCAGCAGGTAGTCGTGGCGCCCCACATAGTTGCCTTCCAGCAGGCTACGGTAATCGTCTGCGCGCAGGCGGGAGATTCGTGCCGACTCCTCCAGCGGCTTCACCGAGGCCTGCGTGGTTTCCAGTTCCGCGCGGCGCTGTGCGATCAAGGCCTGCAGGTTGTGGCGCTTGGCCTGCAGCGCCTCGTACTGGCTTCGCGCCAGCGCCTGCTCGGCCTGCACCCGGCCTGCCGGCAGGTCCGGATCAACATGGAATACCGGCGCTGTGCCATCTTCCAAGGCCTCGGCGAGGGCGCGCAGACGTAGGGAGGCCATGCGCGCGTTCAACAATGCATCGTCCGCCTTGGCTACGTCGGCGGAGGTGGCGGTGGCATCGAGTTCAATCAGCACCTGCCCTGCTTTCACCGCCTGCCCGTCACGCACCAGAATCCGGCGCACCACGCTGGTTTCTGCCGGCTGCACCACCTTGGTCCTTGAGTCCACGACGGTTTTCCCGGGCGCCACAGCAACGATATCGAGCTTGCCGAAACTGGCCCACAGCACCGCCACGCAGAACAACGCGATGATGATGCGCAGCGTCCACCGTGCCGTAGGCGACGCCGGGGTCTCAATCAGCTCCAGATGCGCAGGCAGGAAGGCGCGCTCGTCTGCCTCGCGCGCAGGCGGATCCATCTCGTGGCGGGCCCGCCAAGCGCTACGGAACACGGCAAGGTAACGCGCCGCAAAGACGCCCACCGCATCACGGATGTGCTTCATGCCGCCCCCTGCTGCAGGCGATGCAGCTGCGCATAGTGCCCATCTGGCAGGGCCAGCAGCTCATCGTGCGTTCCGCTCTCGACGATGCGACCGCGGTCCACGACGACGATGCGGTTGGCCCTGCGCACGGTGGAAAGGCGATGCGCGATGATGATGACCGTTCGGCCCCTGCAGATCTCGCGCATGTTGGACATCACCGCGTGCTCCGACTCGTAGTCCAGGGCACTGGTGGCCTCATCCAGGATCAGGATTCGGGGATCGGTGATCAGCGCACGGGCGATCGCTACGCGCTGCCGCTGGCCACCCGACAGGCCCGCGCCATGCTCCCCCACTTTGGTGTCATAACCCTCGGGCAGTGCCGAGATGAACTCGTGGGCGCCGGCAAGGGTCGCCGCCTTGATCACCTGTTCAAGCGGCATGCCCGGATCACTGAGTGCGATGTTCTCACGCACGCTGCGGTTGAACAGGAAGTTCTCCTGAAGTACCACGCCCAGCTGCCTCCGCAGCCAGGCAGGATCGGCCAGGGCCAGATCATGCCCATCCACCAGCACCCGTCCGCGCTCTGGCGTGTACAGGCGCTGCACCAGCTTGGTCAGCGTGCTCTTGCCGGACCCCGAACGCCCGACGATGCCAATGACCTGCCCGGCCGCCACGTGCAAATCGATGCCGGCAAGAACCTCCGGGGTATCCGGGCGATAGCGGAATCCGACCTGCTCGAAGGTGATGTCGCCACGGATGGACGGTAGTGCCATCCGGCTGCCGGGCAGTTCCGTGCGGGTGTTGAGGATATCGCCGAGACGCTGGACAGAAATGCCCACCTGCTGGAAGTCCTGCCACAGCTGGGCCAGGCGGATGATCGGCGCGGCGACCTGTCCAGACAACATGTTGAAGGCGATCAGCTGGCCCAGTGACAGCTGGCCATCAATGACCAGCTTTGCCCCCCAGAACAGGATGGCAACACTGACCAGCTTCTGCACGAGCTGCACGCTCTGCTGGCCGACGGTCGCGATCTTGGTGACGCCGAATCCGGCATTCACATATCCCGCCAGCTGGCTGTCCCAGGTGCGTGTCACCCGGGGATCGACCGCATTGGCCTTGACCGTGCCGATGCCACTGATGGTTTCGACCAGGAAGGACTGGTTGTCCGCGCCGCGTGCGAACTTCTCATCCAAGCGCTTGCGCAGCACGGGGGTGATGCCCGCCGAAACAAGCGCATAGAGCGGTAGCGAGACCAGGACGATAAGGGTCAGCCAGCCGCTGTAGTAGAACATCACGGCCAGGAACACCACGGTGAACAACAGGTCGAGGACCGACGTCAACGCCTGCCCGGTCAGGAAGTTACGGATGTTCTCCAGTTCGCGCACGCGGGCAATGGTGTCGCCCACACGTCGGGATTCGAAGTACGCGAGCGGCAACGCCAGTACATGCCGGAACAGCCGGGCACCGAGCTCGACGTCGATCTTGCTGGTGGTATGGGCGAACACATAGGTACGCAGCCCGCTGAGTACGACGTCGAAAATGGCGATCGACACCAGCCCGATCGCGATCACATCCAGCGTTGTCAGGCCGCGATGCACCAGGACCTTGTCCATCACCACTTGGTAGAACAGAGGCGTGACCAGTGCAAACAACTGGATGAAGAACGAGACGATGAAGACTTCCAGCAGCATTTTCCGATATTTGATCACCGCCGGAATGAACCAGCTGAAATCAAACCGGGCCAGCTCGCCGAGAACAGAAGCCCGCGATGCGACCTGCAGCAGGCGTCCGCGGTAGCGTTGCCGGAGCGCTGCCATGTCAATGCTCTGCGGGCGCTTCTGGGCCAGATCGTGGATCAGCACCTGATCGCCATTGATGCGGGCAATGATGAACGCATCACCGTCCTCACCTAGTGCAAGCGCAGGCAGGTTGGCCAGCGCCAGGCGCGCGCAGGGCGTTGACACCATCCGCGCCTTGAAGCCCAGCTTGCGGGCCGCCAGGACCAGGGTAGTTTCGTCCATGGGGGCATTGCCCAGCCCAGCGTCGTGTGCCAGCTGACTGGCGTCGGCCGCAATGCCATGAAATTGAGCAAGCAGTACCAGACCACGCAACGCCAGATCCTGTCGATCCTGCGCACGCACTACCTCCGACACCGAAAGTGCCGCGTCTCCCTCTGACATAGAATCCCCTGCGCAGCTTCCATTGTGCGCAACCCCGACGCGGAGATTGGGGTCACCAAAGTCCTCTGTCAAGAGGGGGCAATCTGTGAGACGCGCCCCTTGGCCGGAAGCTTCGGCACGTGCCAAAAGAAGAAATTGGTGCCCCCTCTCGATTTGCACCGCCGCGTGCGATCGAACAACGTGATGTACGACTACAGGATCTCCATGGCAGGTGCAGTTGACCGACCGATGGCGCCTCCCTGTATCAGCAAGGGCACACTGGAGACTCCATCGAGGAGAGGAAGGGCCGAGGCCTCCATGCCAAAGCTGCTCATTGCGGAGACCAGGCTGTTCAGCTCCCCATGCTCCACCCCAAGTACCGCTGTCGTGCCGGCGCTGGACTGCCACGCCGCCTCGAGCGCCGGCTGCAGCACCTGACGCTCGGCTGCGGTGAGGATGTCCCCGTTAGACTTGCCCAACTGCTGCATGGCCGAGAACAACGCCTGCACCTCAGAGGAATGCAGAAGCATGCCATCAGCTTCGATCGTTTCGACTCGATATTGGTCGCCCAAGAACCAGTTCTCGATGATGAGGGATTCCTGTCCGCCCAAAACCTTGATCGACAGATCGTTGGATCCGTTCGCACGCGTCAGCCACAAGCGATCATGCGATATCCCGCGGAAGCGCGCGACGTCATGGTCGCCAGCCTGACTTTGAGTTTCCACGATGGTGTCGGTGCCATAGCCCGATCCCATGAGATAGGTGTCGCTGCCATCGCCACCGACCAGCCGGTCCCAGCCCCCGCCACCGTCCAGGGTGTCGTTGCCCCCGAGGCCATTGAGCGTATTCCCGCCAGAGTTGCCGGTCATTACGTTGTCTGCCGCATTGCCGTTGCCGGTAAATCCATGGGAGTAGAGGAAGCTGAGGTTCTCCAGGCCCTCGCTCAACGTATAGTCCGTAGAAGCCTTTACGGTGTCGATACCCTCGCCGGCCAGTTCAACGATCCAATCGCCGGGATCGTCTACCACGTACGTGTCGTTGCCTCGCCCCCCTGTTAGGCCGTCCCGGCCTCCCTGGCCATCCAGCACGTCATCACCATCCATACCCCACAGAAGGTTGTTGCCGTAATCTCCGGTTATCACGTTGTCCAGCGCATTACCGCTTCCGTCCCCCCAACCGCTCACCTGCAGATTCTCCAGGTGTGCGCCCAATGTGTACCCGGAGACAGAGGTTCGCACCAGGTCAATACCCTCTCCGGCCAGCTCAACGATAACGTCATCGTCTGCGCCGAGGTTGTACACATCATCGCCTGAGCCGCCTTCGAGGTGATCGCGACCGGCACCTCCAGTGAGCTCGTCGTTGCCTTCGCCACCATATAGGAAATCGTCCCCTGAACCGCCCTCAAGCACATCCGCGCCGCCCAACCCCCAAATATGATTGCCCTTCTCGTTACCACGAAGGATGTTTGCAGCCGAAGTGCCGGTCGCGTCGATCGCATTGGTGCCGCTCAATGTCAGATTCTCAACGTTGTCACCCAGCGTGAAGGTCACAGTGGAGAACACGCTGTCGACGCCCTCTCCGGCAAGCTCGATAACCTGATCGCTGGCGTGGTCGACACTGTAGCTGTCGTTACCCTTGCCGCCGTACATAAAATCGGCCCCGCCTCCGGCATCGATGCGATCATTTCCTTCGTAGCCGTAGATCACATCGGAGTTCCAGGTTCCGGTGAGATCTTCGCTAGAGGATGTGCCATTGATCAGCGATGCAGCCCCCACAATCGTGATGCTCGCGACGGCCTGCTGCCCGAATGCGTCCGTGGCGACGATGTAGACCCCGTAAGTAGAACTCCAGTCGCTTGGCGCTTGGCCGCTCAACGTGCGCGTCGCCGCGTCGAACTGCATCCATTCCGGCTGATTACGGGTCTCCCAAGTTAGCGATCCATTATCACTGAACAGATCGGCGGGGAATGTGTAGCTGAAGATGCGGCCCGCCACTGCCGCGGCCGGCGCAAGCGTGCGATTGACGGCAGGTGCTGCGTCTACTCTTGCAAGCAAATCCTGTGTCGTCCAAGTGGTCCCATCGGCGAAAACAACTTCATCGATTGCGCCGCCACTAAGCTCTCCGAAAGAAAGCTGATTATCCAAGGTGACGAGGTCATCAGGGCGACCTGCGAAATGCATGGTCAGTCCAGTTTCGTCCCTGCGGGTGACGACTACGTCGGCCGGGTTCAAGCCTTCGCCCAGAAATAGGCGGTCGAATCCGCTTCCGAATTGGTCATAAGATGAATCATAGGGCAATGCATCCATGATCGAATCGTGACCATCGCCTGCATTGAAGTGGAAACTATCGTCACCGAAGCCGCCTATGAGCGTGTCGTCACCAATTCCGCCATGCAGCCGGTCAGCGCCTTCCCCACCGCGCAGCATGTCGTTACCCGCCCCGCCATGTACGACGTCGTCCCCCAGGCCTCCACGAATGTTATCCCCGGCAGAACCACCAGTAATGGTGTCATCCCCCCCCATGCCATAGATAAACTCACCGTTGTCGCCACCGATCATCACCTCGGCGGCAGCGGTTCCCACGCGCGACTGATCAGGCTCGCCGGTCAGGACGGCGTTTGCGATTACATGGGCGTAGAATTCATCGGCAAGCATGACGCTGCCATCGGCAAATTCGACCCGATCTATCTCGCCCGAGCTAGTTACGGACGCCTCGGTATTGCCGAGCGCCGTATAGATAATGAAGACATCCTCGGTACCCTTTATGCGGATGCTGAGGGACAGCCCGTTAAACATGTTGGTACCAAGGGCAAACTCCAGATCGGACAATGCGATATCAGGGCCGAGCCGCAGGGTGTCCGTACCGTCTTGGGAGGCATAGCGCACCCAATCCACCTGGTTGCCACGCTGGAACAGGTAGATATCGTCTCCATCGCTGCCACTCAAGTTGTCCTCGCCTGCACCACCATCCATCAGCGCAACGCCGTTACGTGCGTCTAGTGTGTCATTGCCGTTGCCGCCGTACAGTGCGTTGCTACCTTCATCACCGAAGAGGAAGTCATCGCCGTCTCCGCCGCGTAGGATGTCGTCATCTCTCCCGCCGCTGAGCCAATCGTTGCCCGCCCCACCATCGAGAACGTCAGCCCCATCTTGGCCGGACAGTGAATCGTCGCCCTCGCGTCCCGCCAGCGAATCCGGAGTTTCGTACCCAATAAGGACGTCATCGCCAGAAGTGGGTTGGATCAGGGCTTCGCGGATCCATTGCTGAGTCAACACGCGGCCGTCATGGAAGTAGATGGAGGGCGCACTGCCCTCTTCCGCCTGCATGTAGCTACGCAACGTCAGGGACCACTCGGTACTGGCAAGCATGCTGATGACCAGGTCATCACCACTGCGCCTTACAGCTACCTGATCGAAGTCGATATCCGAAGCCAGGTGGATGACGCTGTCCGCATCACGGTCATCGATGACGTCATGGCCCGCGCCAACTTCGAACCGATACGTATCCAGTCCAGTGCCGCCCTGAAGAGTATCGTCGCCTGCACCACCCTCGAGGGTATCATCACCCTCTCCACCCACCAACTGATCGCCTCCCGCATCACCGCGAAGGACATCATCGCCCGTGCCGCCGTCGAGATAATCCCATCCGTAACCGCCCAGCAGGATGTCCGCGCCATCATCACCGATCAATCCGTCGTCACCGTCCCCGCCGATCAGCGTGTCATTGCCCTCGCCGCCCTGCAGCGTATCACCGCCGGCACCTCCATCCAGTGTGTCATTACCGCTACCCCCGTCGAGATAGTCCCAGCCGTCGTCTCCGTAGAGTCGATCATTGCCTTCCCCACCCTCGAGGCGGTCATCTCCCCTTCCGCCGTTGAGTACGTCATCACCGGCGTCACCGCTCATCACATCGCTGCCGTCGCCACCGTTGAGCAGATCATTGCCCATGCCGCCAGACAGTTCGTCGTTGCCAGCGTCGCCCGACAAGGTGTCGTTCCCGTCATCGCCGAATAGCCGGTCATCATCTTCGCCGCCGGACAGCCTGTCGTCGCCAGTATCGCCGCGCAACTGGTCGACACCCCTTCCGCCGTTGAGGTCGTCATTGCCACTTCCACCGAACAAGGCGTCGTCGCCCTCGCCGCCGTGGAGTTGGTCATTGCCACCATTGCCCTGGAGGCGATCATCGCCCTCCCCGCCATCCAGAAAGTCGTTTCCATGGAGGGCTTCAGGCGTGAACCAATCATCCCCGAACAGATCGTCGTTTCCGGCCCCACCAGACAGCGTGTCGTTCCCCTCGTTGCCTATCAGGAGGTCCTGGCCCGCTCCGCCGTCGAGTTCATCATTGCCGGTAGGTCCAGGCGAATACACTGGATCGTCCAGATTGTCGTTGAGTCGATCTCCCCACAACTCGTCATTGCCGTCGCCGCCACTCAAGATGTCGGCACCACCCTGCCCATAGATGAGGTCGTTGCCTGCACCACCATCGATGATGTCGGCCCCCGCGATATTCGCGAGGTTCGAGACGTCGCCCAGCACGTACATCAAACTGGGATTTATGGCGGTTAGGACATCGCCAAGGATGAGGTCGTCATCATCGCCACCGTTGATGAGATCCGCATCATGACCACCAATCAGTACATCACTCCCCGATCCACCATCGATTACGTCGTCTCCTTCGCCTGAGGCCACGGTGTCGGCACCCGCGCCAGCATCAATGACATCTCTACCATTGCGATGCTGGTTCGCGTCAAGCCATCCCCAGATGCCTGTGCCGCTAAATCCCCAGGCGTAGATTTCCAGGCCCCCCAGCCGGCCAAGTCTGTCACTCGGGTCGAGGGCCTGGCCGTTTTTGTACTTAGCCACCCATCCATTGCCGTACGCATGGACAGGTTGCCCGGCATACTGGCTTTGGAAGTACTCTAGTGACATCCCCATCTCTTCGGCGGTGCGCCAGTTCATTACGAACGAGCCGTTCAGGATGATGTCGTTTCCACTGCCGGCGGTAATGTGATTCTCGCCCGGCCCGCCTAGCAGCAGATCGTCACCACCGCCCCCGTCGATGTAGTCATCGCCGTAGCCGCCATCGATACCGTCATTTCCCTCCAGGCTCCGGATATTGTCATCACCGCTGGCGACGCTATTTGAATCGCCATCGCGGCCTACAAGGTCATCGCCATTGGTTTCCGCGATCGGGTTCTCTGGAGTTCCGGGCTGATTGTAGGTGGGCAGAGTGATCCCTAGATGTCCGTCGACCCACTTTTCCACCACTATGCGGCTGTTGGTTGCACGGTGCACGATAATCAGCGATCGCGTTCCATCTTGGTTGAGCGCACCAAGCAGCAGGTTGAACTTGTCATCTGCGGTTCTCCAATAGAAGCCCTGCGCACCATATCTGTGCACCGCGCCACTGCCGAGATCGGTACCGAACGCCGCGCCATTGAACAGGATGACGCCCTGCCCATCGTCATCTACGATGATGTCGCGGGTGGCGCCTTCGGCAAAATCCTCATCCTTGAACTCATAGGTGTCCATCCCATTGCCGCCGTACAGTCGGTCATTGCCGGTGCCACCCCACAGTTCATCGTTGTGGTCCCCGCCCTCCAGCACATCGTCGCCCCCGTGCCCATCCAGTATGTCATTGCCGGCACCACCGCCCAGGACGTCTGCGAGGGCGTCGCCATACAGTCCGTCGTTACCACCGCCGCCGACGACGATATTTGATCTCCCGGAGATCCCAAACACCTGGTCGTTCCCAGCGGTGCCGATCAGCGCTGCAAGCTCAGTTCCGTCGAACTGCTGGAAGCCCTGCCCATAGAGTTCATAGCAGCGCTCGACCATATAGCGCATTTCACTGTCGCCGAATATCCGCTGGAAGCCGGCCGATGCAGATTCCTCGAATGCGTCCTCCACCAGCCCGACTATGCCTGTCGCAGTCAAAAGTGGGCCGAGATACGGGAAGCGGTCCAAGGTCGCATCGATCAAGGTACCGACGACTCCCATGGTGAGCACGGTCGCCATCGTGCTGTAGTCGCCATCGCGCGCAGCAATGATGAGGTCGCCGACGTCCAACGCGGTCTGGATTGCCCCTCCTGTAATACCGACCATCTCGCCAATGGTGCCGGCTGTTCCAGGGAGTTTGATTGCCGTCGCCTGCTCAAGAATGCCAAGCACATCACTAAGCTTGTCGACGTGCAGGCGTCCATCATCGTGGATGCGCTCCACGATGTTCTCGAAGCTATCAAGATAGGTCGCTTGCAGCGATTGCCAGGCCGGATCGCCGGCGAGATCGGGGATCTGCCCGAACATGCGGACCAGCTCGATGGCCTGTGCACTTGCCCGTGCATAGGCTTCATTGATGCGCAGAGCGACCTCTTCATCGGGCGAACTGTTGCCGAGAGCCGAAATCTCTATTCCGGCCTGTTTCAACTCCCGTCCGTACAATGCCGCCAACTGACGGGACAGGCCAACCAAGAGTGACTGCATCTGCACTGCCGTGTACGTCATTTTCTTTCCTTGGAGTCGAGATGGAAATGCGATCGGACCGATTGAAACGGAATGCAGCCATTGCCGGCTATGAAGTGATGATCATAGATACGGGCTCTTGTGAGAATGGCGCGAGGCGGCTGCGCGTGCGCTGGTCGCAAAGTGGAATTCCGGGCCGGGCACATGACGCGAACCGGAGCCAAAGCGAGCGAAACCAGCACATTGCATACCGGTGATGTCGACCGAAATCAAGGCCCTCCCGTTTCTCCACCGTGGCCATCCTTGTCTCCCCGGCGCATGTTTGCATGCGGACTACGTTATCGGCAATGGGGGAGAATCTACTGGCGTTGGTTGTGATCAGTTCGCCAGCTACTGCCCAAATGTTGCGGGGCTTCGACTGCACCAGTTCGGCGAGGCAAAAGCCGCACTCTGCATGGCCACCTCCAAAGGCATCTCGAGCTCAGGAAGCCCGCTGCCCCCCCACCCCCCTTGACACCGCAGCATGCAGATCCAGTGTCGCCTCGACCGCCCAATCCATGCTTGCGAAAGACTCGATCCAAGTGGCGGGCCGGTGGCAGCTGAGCACATCGCGGAGGGCAGGATCGTGGCTGTGCCTGACAATTGGCATATCCCCTTCCCGGCTACGCCACTACTGCACCATTTACCAGCCGCCGTAGCCCTAGTCACCAAACTGGTCGCGTCGTCGAAGGTGGATGTGTGATTTTCGGGGGCGATGTAGAGCAGGGCATCGGTCTCAAAGCATCTGTTCAATGCCGGCCGGAAGATGAGCCCCCCCCCTACCCCCGATAAACAGCAAGCATCGCCAGATGTCGGCACCCTCGGCCATGACGCCAATAACGAATTGGAATGCAGTTAGGACGGGGTCCCAGCGTGGGGATTCGTCACATCCCGTCGCGACACATTGTCAACCATGCTTTGCCTTCATTCCATGGAGCTAAGAAGTTCGCCGGAAGGATGCTCACATTGTCAATCAAACCTTGGGTCCACGGCCCCGTTGATCTGCTCCGCCACGGGGAGGAGCATCGCCAAGGCTCGCGTGACTTCGATCGGCGTATAGCGCTTATCAGCTTCGACAATGCCATCGAGATGGCTGTGGTGACATTTCTGGATCTAAATCCCGCCCAGCGAGGCGGACTTATCTATCGTCAAGATGAAGTGACGCACTGGAAGCGAAACTTCCACACCAAGCTTGAGTTCATCGAGCGCTTCGCCAATACGAAGGGCTCCCCGATGATGGTCCAGCGCGACGAGATGATCTACTACCATAGCCTGCGCAATGATTTGTACCACGGTGGAAATGGCACCGTACCGGCACTACATGCCATTGAAGGTGCACGGAGCGCTGCATTCTGGGTCGTCATGTTGCTCTTTGACGTGGATGCGGAGCCCTTGCTAAGCGAGGATGTAGACCAGGCACTCACGCACCTACAATCGGTCTCGCCTGAAACTGAATTCCTAGGGCAGTTTCTCGACATCAAGAAGACGCTCGACGAAGTCCTCACCGTCCTCCATGCAACGGTCGCTGCTGATAGCAGCCTCGACGAACGTCTGCGTGTCGCCCCCCCTGAAGCCCAGCTGCAAATGACGGCGTCACGGGTGACCGCGGAGGCAGAGCTGATCAAGCAGCGCCTAGTCGAAGGCAAGCCCACCGGCATCAGCGACACTGAGCTGCAATCTCTTACAGAGCAACTCGGCTCTCTGTCCTCATACTACCGCGATCGCTTGCGCGCCTACCAACTTGACCTGATCGAAGCTGCCTTCGACGCCACACTGCGTAAGCGAACTACGGGTGGCATCGCCGGATTGATTCAGCAGCCCATGGGATCCGGCGTCATATCGTCCATGATTGGATACTTGGCGCGTTGCCGTGAATCGAGCGAGCTCGGTTCAATCCCGCAGATCGTAATTGTGGACAGGCTAGTCTTGGCAGAGCAATTGATCCAGTCGGTCCGGCAGGCGCCAAACGATGGTGAAGCATTGGACGTTGTGCGTGCCGACTCCAGAGAGGAATTGCACAAGCTGCTGCTAGATAACCGTCCGAGGTTAGTTGTGACCACACTACGGTCGATTTCCATGCTGGAAACGACGATACGCCATACGTGTCTGGTTGTCGGTCTATCGTTGGCTTCCATTGAATCTGCCGCACAGGTTGGACCGGCCAGAGTTCTGTAGACACTCAGTTGCCGCTCTGCGCGTAGCGCCTTTCAAACTCTACCGGTGACAGTCCGCCAGCGGAACCATGCCGGCGGATCGGGTTGTAGAACATCTCGATGTAG
>NZ_JAXBRE020000044.1:0-21922 GCF_047520985.2 Stenotrophomonas sp. BR163 | reverse complement strand
GGTTGCGGGGGCGTGAGCCGCATGGGCCCGAGGCATGCCTCGGGCGGGTTGGGCAGGACGCCCAACCCCGGTCTTGCCGTGTGCGCAGGATTGCGCACACGAGCAAGCGGCGACCGAGCTTACATGGGTGAGGGCGCTTTGCTTGCGAAGCACTGCTTCGCAAGCGCCCGAACGCACAGCCGCCAGCGGCTGGGCCGGGCCCCGGAGGGGGACTTGCAGCGTCCCCCGTAACCGGACCCACCCCGCCATCCCACAGGAAGCCAGCTTTTGCTTCGGTTGTTGCTGTTGCTCCGGCTTGCAGCAGGTGCAGGGCCGCAGGCCCTGCCGCCGCACCCTACCGCCCCATGACCTTGGCGATCGCTTCCACCAACAGCTCGCCAGTCACCGGCTTGCGCAGGAAGCCGCCAATGCCGGCTGCTTCCACCTGCTGCTGCAGGTCCGGATCGGTCCTCGCGGTCACCGCCAGCAACGGCAGCATGTAGCCCTGGTTGCGCAGGTGCTGGGCCAGTTCGAAACCGCTCAGGCCCGGCAGGTCCAGATCCAGCAGGCCGACGTCGAATTCGCCGGCACTGATCTCGCGCAGCGCCGCCAGTGCATGGCCGGCATGCACCACCTCGTGGCCGCGTGCGCTCAACAGGCCACGCACCACGTCGGCCACGGTGGCATCGTCCTCGACCAGCAGCACCCGCAGCGGCGGCATGTTCGCCGCTTCGTCGCGATGCCCCTCGGCCGATGCCTCGGCATCGCTGTTCACCACCAGCGGCAACGGCAAGGTCACGCCGAAACAGGTGCCCCGGCCCAGCTGGCTCTCCACCTGGATCCGCCCCTGCATCGCATGCGCCAGCTCGCGGCAGATCGCCAGACCGAGGCCACTGCCACCGTACTGCGCGGCGGTACGTGCACCATCGGCCTGCTCGAAGCGGCGGAACAGGCGCTGCTGTTGTTCCTGGCTGATGCCCGGGCCGGTATCGCGCACCTCGAAGTGCAGCGCACGCAGCTCGCCATCGCAACGTGCGTGCAGCGTGATGGTGCCGCGGCTGGTGAATTTCACTGCGTTCGACAGCAGGTTGAGCAGGATCTGCCGCACGCGCATGGCGTCACCGGTTGCCTGCAGGCCCGGCGGCAGCTGGTTGTCGAGGACGAAGCGCAGGCCCTTCTGTGCGGCCAGCGGGCCCATCAGCGCCGCCAGATCCTGCAACAGGCCATTCAACACGAACGACTGCGACTGCAGTTCCAGGCGTCCGGACTCGATCCGCGCCAGGTCCAGCGCATCGTTGACCAGGTGCAGCAGGTGCTCGCCGGCATGCCGGATCGACTGCGTGTAGCCACGCTGCTGCGGGTCCAGCGGCGAGGCCAGCAGCAGCTCGCTCATGCCCAGCACGCCGGTCATCGGCGTACGGATCTCATGGCCAAGGTTGGCCAGGAAGCGGGTCTTGGCCGCCGAGGCCTGCTCGGCAAGTTCCTGCTTGTGCAACGCCAGCTGGTAGGCGTGGCGCCGCTGCAGGCGGCGTCGGTACAACCAGGCGAACCAGCTTGTCAGCAACAACCCGACCGACGCCAGCACCAGCAGGCCGGACAGGCTGCGCCACCACGGCGGCTGCACGCGGAACTCCAGGCTCTGTATCCGCGACCACACATGGTCGGCTGAGCGCGCCTGCACTTCCAGCCGGTAACTACCCGGCGCCAGGCGCGAGAACAGGCGCTCGCCGGCGGGGCCGACTTCGACCCAATCCGGGTCGTAGCCGGCCAGGCGATAGCGGTACGTGTTGGACGCAGAGTCGGCGAAGGACAGCAATCGCGCGACGATGCGCAGGTCGCGGTCACCATCGGCGATCTGCAACGGCGCATCGTGGGTCATGTCCAGCACCTGCTCGTTGCGGCGCACTTCCACCCGCTCGATCACCAGCGGGGCGCGACGGACCGAAGGCCGTACCTGCTCCGGGTCGAACACCACTGCGCCCGCTGCCGTTCCGGCCACCAGGTGGCCATCGGCCGCTGCGATCAGGGTGTGCTCGCGGAATTCCTGGCTGGGCAGCCCGTCGTGCACGCCGTACAGGCGCACGCTCTGCCCATCGGCACTGACACGTACCAGGCCGCGTGCGCTGGTCGCCCAGGCCACGCCCTGCGCATCCACCACCAGGCCGGAGGCGGAGATCGCCGGATAGCCCTGTTCGGCACCGACCACCGCCTGCCGTTCCAGCCGCCCCTGGCTCCAGCGGTAACGGGACAGGCGACCATCCTCGGACAACCAGACCTGGCCGTCACGGCCCACATGCAACGCATGGATCGCCGTTGCCGGCGCACCCGGCACCGGCTGGAAGCGCTCGCTTTCCGGCAGCCACTGCAGCAGGCCACGGCTGCTGGCCAGCCAGATGTGGTCCTGCGGCCCGCATTCCACATCAAGGTTGAGCTGGCCCTGCTGCAGGCCGCGCTGGCCATTGTCCAGCTGGCGCCGCACGTGGCCGTCGAGGTCGCGCTGCTGCAGGCCTGCGGGCAGCATCAACCAGAGGCTGTCGCCGTCGCAGGTCATCATCGCTTCGACGACCCCTTCCATCGCCGCATCTGCACCGGCATCACGGCCCCAACGACGCAGTTCGCGCCGTTGCGGGTCGTAGCGCACCAGCGCATCGGTCGATCCAATCCAGACCTGCCCACGCCGGTCCTCACGCACCGAGGTCAACCAGTGCATGCCGTTGACCCAGGTGCGATGCTGCTCGATCCTGCCGGTCTTCGGATCGAAGCGGTCCAGCGCGCCATGGCTGCCCACCGTCCAGACGCCGCCGTTGCTTGAGGGGCTGGTACCCAGCACGAGCGCATTGCGCAGCGAGCTGGGGTCGTCCTCCAGGCGCGACAGCACCGAGAACTGCCACCAGCGTGGCAGCAGGTGCCACAGCCCGGCATTGGTGCTGGCCAACCAGATACCACCTTCGCGGTCCTCGTAGGCACCGGTCCAGTTCGGCCGTACCGGACCGCGCGCGATCACGCTGTACAGCGGCACGGTCTGGTACTGGCCATCGACCGCACGCCCCAGCCCGGTGCGTGTATCCAGCCAGTGCCCGCCCTGCTCGTCGCGCAGCATCATGCCCAGCACCTGCTCGCCCGGCGGCAGCTTCCACGGGGGGGCTTCGAAGCGGCCATCCGGGCGGCGCACGGTGGCGCCGGCCATCGTGCTGATCCACAGGCTGCCATCCGGTTCGGCGGTCAGCCCGTTGATCAGCAGGCTGGGGATGATGTCCGTACCGACACGCTCGAAGTCGGTCCCGGTCCAGCGCGCCACGCCATGCTTGGTGCCGATCCACAGGCTGCCATCGGCCAGCGTGGCCAGGTAGGGCACCGACGACGAAGGCAGGCTGCGCGGATTGTTCGGCTCGGGCAGGAAGCGCTGCAGGCGATCCTGGCTGTCCAGGCGGTACAGGCCGCCTTCGTGGGTACCGAACCAGATCGAGCCATCAGGCGTGCTGGCCAGGCTCCAGACCGTGTTGGTACCCATCAACGGCTGGCTGCTGCGGTCGTAGAAGTGCAGCTGGCGGCGGTCGGCCGACATGCGCACCAGGCCGGCGTTCTCGGTGCCTATCCACAACTGGTTGCGGGCATCGACCAGCACCGTCCAGATGCGGTTGTCACGCAGTCCATCCTCGGAACGCCACACGCGGTAGGTGCGGCCGTCATAGCGGGCCAGGCCATCGTTGGTGGCGATCCACAGGTAGCCGTAACGGTCCTCGGCCATGCGGTTGACGGTATTGGACGGCAGGCCATCGAACACCGTCACCTGCCGCGGGCTCGGAGGCACCGGCTGTGCCGCAGCGGGCAACGCGCAGCACAGGAGGACCAGCAGCAGCATCGCCGCCCGCAGATACACCACCGATTGCCTCCTCACGCTGGTCCTGATGATTCCCGCGCTGCGGGCGTCGGCATGGTAAACCGAAAGTCGCGCCGTTCACGCCCGGCGTCGGCGTCGTCACACGGTCGCCTGTCGTTTCGCACGCGCCTGGGCGATGGCCGTCACCAGCAGGTCGCCGGTCACCGGCTTGCGCAGGAAGCCATCGAAGCCTGCGGCCAGCACCTGGGTTTCGGCATAGGCATCGGAACGGGCGGTCACCGCTACCAGCGGCAGTTCATAGCCCATGGTGCGCAGCTGGCGGGCGATGGCCGTACCGTCCAGCGCGGGCAGATCGAGATCGAGCAGGCCGACGTCGAAACCATCGGTGGCGATCTCCGACAGCGCGCCCAGGCCATGCAGCACGTGGACCACCTCATGCCCGCGCACGCGCAGCAGGCCGGCGATGACCTCGGCCACCGTGGCATCGTCCTCGACCAGCAGGATGCGCAGCGGCGGCAGTTCCGGCAGGGCCGCCACGTCGCCCGCACTGTTGGCGGCCTGGCGCGTCCAGGGCAGGGGCAGGCGCACGCGGAACCGCGCGCCCTTGCCAGGCTGGCTGTCCACTTCGATGCGCCCCCCCATCGCCACCGCCAGTTCCTGGCAGATCGCCAACCCCAGGCCACTGCCGCCGTAGCGCGACGCGGTACGCGGGCCGTCGGCCTGTTCGAAACGATGGAACAGGCGCTGCTGCTGCTCGGCGTTGATGCCCGGGCCGCTGTCATGGACTTCGAAACACAGGCCGCCCTTTTCTTCCAGGCGTACGGCCAGGCCGACGTGGCCGCGCTCGGTGAATTTGATCGCGTTGCCGAGCAGGTTCAGCAGGATCTGGCGCACGCGCATCTCGTCGCCACTGACACTGATCGGCCCGGGCGGGTCTTCGCCGCGCTGGAACACCAGCTGGCGTTGCTGCGCCATCGGCTGCATCAGGCCCTGCACCTGGTCCAGCAGCTCCCCCAGATCGAACGGGCGCAGGTCCAGCTCCAGTCGCCCGGCTTCGATCCGGGCCAGATCCAGGGCATCGTTGACCAGCCGCAGCAGATGGCTGCCGGCCTGCTGGATGGACCCGGCGTAGCCGCGCTGCACCGGATCCAGCGGTGTCGCCAGCAGTAGTTCGCTCATGCCCAGCACGCCGGTCATCGGCGTGCGGACTTCGTGGCCCAGCGTGGCCAGGAAACGGCTCTTGGCCTGCGAGGCCTGCTCGGCCAGCTGCTGCTTGTGCACCGTCAGCTGCCATTGCTGGCGGCGGCGCAACCGCGCGCGGATCGACCAGACCAGAACCACCAGCAGCAACGACCCCAGCAGGACGTAGCCGAATATTGCCATGCCGCTGCGCCACCACGGCGGCAGCACCTTCACCTGCAACTGCTGCGAAGGTGTCCACGTGCCCCGGGCAGTCGCAGCCTGCACCTCGATGACATAGCGGCCGGTCGGCAGCCGCGACAGGGTGCGCTGGCCATCGCCCCCCTGCTCCACCCAATCCTGGTCGTAACCCTGCACGCGGAAGCGGTACCGGTTGCCCTGCGGGCTGGCATAGGACAGCAGCCGCGCATCGATCTGCAGATCGCGGTCGTCCGGTCCCAGCAGCAGGGTGCCAGTAAGCGGCAACGGTTGCCAGCCGCGTGCGTCGTCGCGCCGCACACGCACTTCGGCGATCACCAGCGATGAAGGCGGCAGCACGGTGTCGTCGGCATTCACATCAAAGGCGACCAGGCCGGTCTGGGTAACCGCCAACACGCGGCCATCGGCATTCACCGCAGGTGGCCGACCGGTGAACTCGGCATCGGACAGGCCATCGCGTTCGTTGAACTGTTGCAGGCGCCGCGTCTTCGGGTCCCACCGCAGCAGGCCGCGCGGCGTCGTGGCCCAGAGCTGGCCATTGTCGGCCAGCGCCAGCCCCCCCATGGTCACCGGCGGCACGCCCGCACTGCCGTCGATGCGCTGGATCAGGCGCAGGCTCATGCCATCCCACTGGTAGCGCTCGAAGGCGCCCTGGCGCGCCAGCCACAACTGCTGCGGATCGATCCATACCAGATCGTAGATCGGGCCGCGCGACACGCCGGGCACTGCCTCGAAGCGTCCGGCCTGCTCACGCCAGATGCCCATGTCGCCCATCACCCAGGGCCGGCCATGGGCGTCGAAGCGGATCTGCTCGATCGGCGCATCGGCCGTCCCGCGGAAATGTTCCAGCGGATGACTGTGCAGCAGCCGGCCCTCTGCATCGCGCTGCTGCAGGTCCAGGCCCATCACCGACACCCACACCGTGCCATCAGGGGCCTGCCGCATCAGGTCGATGCGCTGGCGCAGGTCGGCACTGCCATCGATCCGCAGGTCACGCAATGCGCCGGTGGCCGGATCGTAGACGGTGATGCGGCCGCCGCGTCCCAGCCACAGGCGACCATCCGGGCGCGGCAGCACCGACCACACCACGCCGTTGCCGAGCTGCCGGTCGCTGGCCAGCAGACGCAGGGTGCCCTGCGCATCGAGCTGGTACACCCCTCGCGCCGAGCCGACGTAGTAGTTCTTCCCATCGCTGGCCGCGCTCAACAGGTACTGGCTGTCCAGGGGCTTGCCGTCGAGCTGGTTCCAGATCGAGAAGCGCCGCCAGTCCGGTGGCAGATAGGCCAGGCCCTGGGTCAGCAACGCCACCCACAGTCCGCCCTCGTGGTCCTGCAGCAGGTCAAGCACACCGCTGTGCGCGGTCAGGAAGCCGCTGCCGCGGTCCCCCTCCAGGCGGCGCAACGCCGCCGCATCCCCTCGCAACAGGCCATCGGAGGTACCCGCCCAGTAGCCCCCCTGGCGATCGGCCAGGACAAGGGCCGACCGGAGCTGGGCACTGTCGGCCCATCGCGGGCGACTGACCCGGTCCTGCCCATCGATGCGGTAGAGGCCATCGTTCTGGCTGCCTACCCAGATCGAACCGTCTGCATCACGGCTCAACCGGAGCACGCTCAGCCTACCCAGTTCCCGCGCGGCCACCGGCTCGAAGCCGCTGCCGTTCCAACGCGCCACACCGGCTTCAGTGCCGACCCACAGGCGGCCCCGCGCGTCGACCAGGCTGGTGAAGATGCTGTTGCTGGGCAGGCCACCCGGGTGCGCCGGATCATGGGTGTAGAGGCGCACGCTGCCGTCTTCGCCGAAACGGCAGACGCCATGGTTGTTGGTCCCGATCCACAAGGCGTCGTCGACATAGGCCAGTGCCCAGAACTGCCCCTGGCAGGTGGAATTGACCGTATCGAAGGTCTGGAAGCGTTCGCGATCGGCATCCAGGCGTGCCACGCCCTTGCCATTGATGCCCACCCAGACCCGGTCCAGCGGGTCGATCAGCAGGGTCTCGATCTCGTTGCCTGGCAACGAGCCCGGCTGTTCCGGGTCGTGCTCCCAGACCCGCAGGCTGTTGCCGTCATAGCGGGCGAGTCCACCATCGGTGGCGGCCCATACGTGGCCCTGGCGATCCTCGGCCAGCGCCACCACCATGCGAGACGGCAAGCCTTCGGCGGCACCGAAGCGGCGCAGGCGTGGTGTTTCTGCCATGTGCAGGGTCGCAGCCGCCGTGGCCATCGCCACCAGCAGCAGTCCCATACCTGCGATGCCACGGCACCACAGGCGCCAGCCGCTCGTCATCCTGAACCCCCCTGTCCTGCGCCGATTGTCACACAGGGCCGGGGTCATGGCTGCAACAGCCTGTTTCCAGCGGCGGCACCACCACGAACTGTTGCACCCATGCACGCAACGTTGGCAGGGGGCTGTGCGTATGATCGCAGCGTCCCCTTCCGGAGCCCGCCATCGATGCGTCCCTGTCTGGCCCTGCTGCCGATGCTGCTCGCCACCGCCCCTGCCTGGGCGGCCGCTGACACCTATCGCCTCGATCCGGTGCACACGCGGGTGCTGTTCTCGATCGACCACGCAGGCTACTCGCAGGCCATGGGCACGGTATCGGGCAGCGAG
This sequence comes from Stenotrophomonas sp. BR163, assembly GCF_047520985.2. Classification (NCBI taxonomy): domain Bacteria; kingdom Pseudomonadati; phylum Pseudomonadota; class Gammaproteobacteria; order Lysobacterales; family Lysobacteraceae; genus Stenotrophomonas; species Stenotrophomonas sp. BR163. Next base: position 14,097 of record NZ_JAXBRE020000044.1, on the reverse strand, counting down.
GGGCGCGTGCGGTTCGATCCCGACAACTGGCGCGACGCCACCGTGGAAGTGGATGTCCCGGTGTCGCGACTGGACCTTGGCGATGCCAAGTGGAACCAGGCCACGTTGGCCCGCAGCCTGCTCGACGGCGAGCGTTTCCCGACCGCGCGATTCGTCTCCACCAAGGTCGAGCCGATCGATGCCAAGCGCGCGCTCGTGTCCGGCACGCTGACCCTGCGCGGGGTCAGCCAGGAAATCACGCTGGATGTCACCCTCAACGCCATCAAGCGCTACCCGCTTCCCCCGTTCCGACGCACCGCCGGTTTTTCCGCCAGCACCACGCTGAGCCGGCGCGCGTTCGGCATCACCGCCTGGCCGGGCGTCATCGGTGATGCAGTACAGCTGAGGATCGAGGCTGAAGCCACCCTCGACCGCAGCGACGCCCCGGGAACTCCCGCTCCCGTTCCGCACTCCGACCCCAAGACGGCCCCCTAGAGGACCCCTCATGACCGCCAAGAACACCCCCGCCGCCTGGGGGAGTGTCAGCCAGATCCTGCATTGGTTGATCGCACTGCTGATCCTCGCCCTGGGCGTGGTCGGCCTGACCATGGGTGAACTGCCCAAGACCCCGAAGTACTTCTGGGTCTACACCGCGCACAAGTCGATCGGCATCACCGTGCTGGCGCTGGTGCTGTTCCGCCTGGGCTGGCGCCTGTACGCCGGTGCACCGAAGCCGGTGCCGGGCGTGCCCAGCTGGCAGGAGCGCATCGCCAGTGCCACCCACGTGCTGCTGTACGTGCTGATGTTTGCCATCCCGCTGTCGGGCTGGCTGTACGACTCGGCCAGCGGCCTGCGCCCGTTCCGCTGGTTCGGCCTGGTCGACGTGCCCAAGCTGAGCGGTCCCGACCCGCAGGTTGTCGCGGTATCGCATGCCATCCACGAATACGGCTTCTGGCTGTTGATCGCGGTGGTGCTGGCCCATGCCGGCGCTGCCTTCTACCACCACCTGTTCCAACGCGATGCAACGCTGTCCCGCATGTTGCCGCGCGGCTGGCTCGCCTCCCCTCAGAAGGACTGACCGATGAACCTGAAACTGACCACTCCGGCCGCCGTGGCCGCCGCCCTGGCCGGCATGCTGGCCACCGCTCCGGCACTCGCTGCCGATTACGCGCAGGCTCCCGGCGCCGGTTCGATCCTGGTGTTCGCCACCAAGTACGACGGCGAAGTGTTCACCGGCAGCTTCCCGGGCTTCGCCACCAAGCTCAGCTTCGACCCGGCCAACCCGGCCGCCGGCTCGCTGGACGTGGTGATCCCGCTGGCCGGTGCCAAGAGCGGCAACAGCGACCGCGATTCGACCCTGCAGGGTGCCGACTTCTTCAATGTTGGCAAGTTCGCCACCGCACGCTACACCGCCAAGGGCTTCCGCGCGGTGGGCAACGACCAGTTCGCCGCCGATGGCACACTGGAGCTGCGCGGCGTCAGCAAGCCGGTCACGCTGACCTTCACCTGGAAGCCGGGCACCCAACCGGTGCTGACCGGCAAGGCCACGGTCAAGCGCCTGGACTTCGGCGTCGGCGGCGGTGACTGGGCCGACACCAAGACCATCCCGGACGAAACCGCGATCAGCACGATCGTGAAGTTCGACGCGAAATAAACCGCATCTGGTAGTGCCGGCCGCTGGCCGGCATCACCGGGAACAGAGGGGTTGCCGGCCAGCGGCCGGCACTACCGATCGACGGCCAACCACGCCCGAACCGTGGCGGCGTCGAACGGCCAGTCCAGCTCGCGGTCGCCGCGCTCGTCACGCAGCACCGGCACCCGCGTGCCATAGCGCGCTTCCAGCGCCGGCTGGTCGTCCAGGAACACCGATTCGAACTCCGGCGCCCGTGCCCTGGCCAGCTCGGCCAGGGCCATGTCGCACAGGTGGCAATCGTCACGTTGGATAAGGGTCAACACCGGCCGGGCTCCCGTGGCGGAAATGCTGCGCCGCAGCCATGGAAGTGCGGCATGAACCGCTAGAATAGCGATCTCTTCCGGTACCCGCAGTACGGCAACCATGGCTGTCAGCACGTTCGACGTTTTCAAGATCGGCATTGGCCCGAGTTCCTCGCACACCGTCGGGCCGATGAAGGCCGCCGAGCGATTCATCCATCGCTGGCTGCTCGACCCGGGCCGCCTGCACGAGGTCGCGCGCATCCGCGCCGATGTCTATGGCTCGCTGGCACTGACCGGCCGCGGCCACGGCACCGACAAGGCGATCCTGCTGGGCCTGGAAGGCCAGCGGCCGAACCTGATCGACCCGGACATCATTCCGGCCACGCTGGAGCGCATCCGCAGCAGCAAGCGCATCCAGCTGATGGGCCAGCACGAGATCGCCTTCGACGAGAAGCGCGACCTCGGCATGAACAAGCGCCAGAAGCTGCCCTACCACACCAACGGCATGCGCTTCACTGCCTACAACGCCGACGACGAAGTGATCGCCACCCGCGACTACTACTCGGTGGGCGGCGGCTTCGTGGTCAACCAGGACGACGCGGCCGATGATCGCATCGTGCCCGACGAGACCCCGCTGCCCTACCCTTTCAAGAGCGGCGATGAGCTGCTGGCGCAGACCGCGCGCAGCGGCCTGAGCATTGCCCAGCTGATGTTCGAGAACGAGAAGTGCTGGCGCAGCGAAGACGAGATCCGCGCGCAGCTGCGCGAGATCTGGAGTGCGATGCAGTCGTGCGTGGCACGCGGCATCCGCGAGGAAGGCGTGCTGCCGGGTGGCCTGAAGGTAGGCCGTCGTGCACCGGCGCTGTACCGCGAGCTGTCGTCGAAACCGGAAGCGGCGATGCGCGACCCGCTGACCACGCTGGACTGGGTCAACCTGTACGCGCTGGCCGTGAACGAGGAGAACGCGGCCGGTGGCCGTGTGGTGACCGCGCCGACCAACGGTGCGGCCGGTGTGCTGCCGGCGGTGCTGCACTACTTCGACCGCTTCTGCCCGGGCGCGAACGAACAGCGCGTGTTCGACTTCCTGCTGACCTCGGCGGCGATCGGCATCCTCTACAAGGAAAACGCCTCGATTTCCGGCGCCGAAGTGGGCTGCCAGGGCGAGGTTGGCGTGGCCTGCTCGATGGCGGCCGGCGGCCTGGTCGCGGCACTGGGTGGCAACCCCAGCCAGATCGAGAACGCCGCAGAAATCGGCATGGAACACAACCTGGGCCTGACCTGCGACCCGATCGGTGGCCTGGTGCAGATCCCCTGCATCGAACGCAACGCGATGGGCGCGGTGAAGGCGATCAATGCCTCGCGCATGGCAATGCGTGGCGACGGCAAGCACAAGGTGTCGCTGGACAAGGTGATCAAGACCATGCGCGATACCGGCCGCGACATGCAGGACAAGTACAAGGAAACCAGCCGCGGTGGCCTGGCGGTGAACGTCATCGAGTGCTGAGTTGTAGAGCCGGGCACCTGCCCGGCTGATGGGGCAGGAGCAGCCGGGGGGGCCCCGGCTCTACATCGGACGACACCATCACCGGGTTCCGGTTAGGCTCGGGGCTCCCCCATCCCGGATTGCCCCATGCGCGTGTTCGCTGCCGCCCTGCTTGCCTGCCTTCCGCTGCCTGCCCTGGCCGCGCCCAGCTACGGGCCGCGCCTGGAGGGCTTCGACTACGGCTATCCGGTCAAGACCTTCGCGCTGGAATCGCAGCGGCAGCCGCTGGAGATGGCCTACCTGGACATCGCACCGAAGAAGACTCCGATCGGCGTAATGGTGCTGCTGCATGGCAAGAACTTCTGTGCGGCCACCTGGAAGGAATCGATCAAGCCGCTGGTTGCCGCCGGCTACCGGGTGATCGCTCCGGACCAGGTCGGCTTCTGCAAATCCAGCAAGCCCGAGCGCTACCAGTACACGTTCGCACAGCTGGCAGCCAACACCCATGCCCTGCTGCAGCAGCTGCAACTGGGCGACGTGCCGGTGCACCTGGTCGGTCATTCGATGGGTGGCATGCTGGCGGTGCGCTACGCGCTGATGTACCCGCAGGATCTGCGCAGCCTGTCGCTGGTCAACCCGATCGGTCTGGAAGACTGGAAGGCGCTGGGCGTGCCATGGCGCAGCGTGGACGCGTGGTATGCCGGTGAAATGAACATCAGCTACGACAGCATCCGCCGCTACCAGCTGGATGTGTACTACGACGGCAAATGGAAGCCGGCCTACGAACCCTGGGCGCGGATGCAGTCAGGCATGTACGAAGGGCCCGGCAAGCAGGCCGTTGCATGGAGCCAGGCGCTGGCCTCGGACATGGTGTTCAACCAGCCGGTGGTCTATGAACTGAAGAACCTGCAGGTGCCGACCACGCTGTTCATCGGCCAGAAGGACCGCACCGCGATCGGCCGCGACCTGGCGCCGCCTGCGGTGAAGGCGACGCTGGGCAACTATCCAGCGCTCGGCAAGGCGGCGGCCGCAGCGATTCCCGGCGCGACGCTGGTCGAGTTCGCCGAACTGGGCCATTCGCCGCAGGTGCAGGACCCGAAGCAGTTCAACGCCGCGTTGTTGAAGTCCTTGAAGTCACGCTGACCGGCAGGGTGCCCCTGTAGAGCCGAGCCCATGCTCGGCTCATCCAGCAGGAGGGGATCTCGCCAGTAGCAGCCGAGCATGGGCTCGGCTCTACAAGAACTGTGCGATCAGCCGACGATCCGCAGCACGTCATCCAGCAACGCGGCGGCGGTGACTTCCGCGCCCGCACCCGGGCCTTGGATCAACAGCGGCTGGCGACGGTAGCGATCACTGTGGATGGCGACGCGGTTGTCGGTCCCCGCACCCTGCGCCAACGGGTGATCAGCCGGCAGCTCGCGCAGGCCCACCTGCGCACCCTCACCGTCAACACGGCCAACGAAACGCAACACGCGGCCGTTTTTGCGTGCCTCCTGCCAACGCGCCTGCAACGGCGCATCCAGCTGCTCCAGTGCCGCCAGTGCATCCTCCAGCGGCAACGCTTCCAGCGTTTCAGGCACCAGTGAATCCACCTGCACCTGCGAAGCATCCAGCGCCAGCCCGCTGCTGCGGGCCAGGATCAGCAGCTTGCGCCGCACGTCTTCGCCGGACAGATCCAGGCGCGGATCGGGCTCGGTGTAGCCGGCCGCCAACGCTTCGCGCACCGCCGCCGAGAACGGCGACTGGCCGTCGTAACGATGGAACAGCCACGCCAGCGAACCGGACAGCACACCCTCGATGGCATGGATGTGATCGCCACCGGCCACCAGCGCGCGCAGGCTGCTCAGCAGCGGCAGGCCCGCGCCGACGGTGGCGCTGTCGCCATAGCGCGCACCACTGTCTGCGCAGCTTTCGGCAATCGCCTGCGCGCGTGCGAGCTGCGCACCACGGCCCAGCTTGTTGGCGGTCACCACATGCACGCCGCGCGCCAGCCACTGCACGTGACGTGCGGCTACGTCTTCGCTGGCGGTGGCATCGACCACCACATCGCCACGCTCCAGCCCTTCGGTGCTGGCCCACGCCGGCGAACTCTGGCCATCGCGTGGCGCACGTCGCGCCAGCTCCAGCGGCAACACCAGGTCACGATCGATCTCCAGCGCAGTGCGTGAATTGGCCAGCCACTGCACGCTGGGCAGTTCCAGCCCACGCGCCCGCAATGCCTGGTAACGCTGCACGAAGGCCGAGCCGACCGTGCCAGTGCCCAGCAGCGCCAGGCGTCCCACGCCCAGCGCAGGAATGTCGGCGGCGAGCGCGCTCATGCATCCACCACCTGTTTGCAGCGTGCGGCCGCATCGATCACGACTTCGGCGCGCTGCAGCGCGGCACCGAGATCGGCCAGCAGGTCGCGCTCGGCCTCGATGCCGACCGACAGACGCAGCAGCCCTTCGCTGATACCGGCCGCTGCGCGTGCTTCCGCGGTCATCGCCGCATGGGTCATGGTCGCCGGATGCGCGATCAGGCTTTCGACGCCGCCCAGCGATTCGGCCAGGGTGAAGCAGCGCAGGCCATCCACGAATGCGCGCACTGCCGCGTGCGGATCTTCACCGCCGCAGTGCGCAAGCTCGAACGACAGCATCGCGCCGAAACCGCTCTGCTGGCGCGCCGCGATGGCATGGCCGGGATGTCCGGCCAGGCCCGGGTAGTACACCGTGCCGACCGCCGGATGCTGGTCCAGCAGGGCGACGATCGAGGCGGTATTTTCCTGGTGCACGCGCAGGCGCGCATCCAGCGTGCGCAGGCCACGCAGCGTCAGGAAGGCATCGAACGGTGAACCCGTCAGGCCCAGCGCGTTGCCCCACCACACCAGCTGCTCGTGCAGTGCCGGATCACGCGCGACCACTGCCCCGCCCACCACATCGCTGTGGCCGTTGATGTACTTCGTGGTGGAATGCAGCACCAGGTCCGCACCGAACGACAGCGGTTGCTGCAGCGCTGGCGACAGGAACGTGTTGTCGACCACCACGAGTGCGCCGGCCTTGTGCGCGGCATCGATGACGAAGCGCAGGTCGGTGATGCGCAGCAGAGGGTTGGACGGCGTTTCCACCAGCACCAGCTTCGGCTGGGTGGCCAACGCCTGCGCCAGTGCACGGGGATCGGTCAGGTCGGCGGTGACCAGTTCAAAGTGGCCCTTCCTGGCCAGCGCATTGAACAGGCGCCAGCTGCCGCCGTACGCATCGTGCGGCACCACCAGGGTATCGCCCGGCTGCAGCAGTGCGTTCAGCACCAGGTTGATCGCGCCCATGCCGGTGGCGGTGACCACACCACCGACGCCGCCTTCCAGTTCCGCCAGCGCCTCACCCAGCAGGTCGCGGGTCGGGTTGCCACTGCGCGTGTAGTCGTACTGGCGCTTGTTGCCGAATCCTTCGAAGCTGAAGTTCGACGACAGCACGATCGGCGGTGTGACCGCGCCATGCGCGGTGTCCCGATCGATGCCCGCACGGACGGCGGCAGTGGTGCGACTACAGGACGGCTCGTTGGCGTGCAGGCTCATGCGGACTCTCCAGAGGTGCGGAAGGCGGTGGCGAGGATCGCGTCGATGCGATCGGTTTCTTTGAGGAAGGCGTCGTGGCCATAGGGCGAACGCAGCACGCGCAGGCTGCCGCGCGGGCCCAGCCCTTCGACCAGGCCGACCAGGTCGGCCAGCGGCACCAGGCGGTCGCCCTCCACGGCCACCACCACGGTCGGCGGCAGGATCGCGGCGGGGTCGACGCGGTGCAGGTCGATCGACTCGGACAGGCGCAGGTAGGCGGTCACCGGCGTGCGCGCGACGTACTGCGCGCCGGCGGCGTCGAGGTAGTCTTCGGCGGCCACGCGCACGCGGCCATTGATGACCTCCGGGGCAGCGTCGAAGCGCTCGCCGAATTCTTCCGGGGTGCGGTAGCTGAGCATGGCGAACTGCCGGGCCAGGGCCAGGCCGTGGTCTTCGCCGCACTGCAACTGGCCCAGCGCAACCGCGCGGCGCTGCAGCGCGCGCCACGCGGCGGCATAGGGATGCGGGCGGTGCGCGCCGCTGGCCAGCACCAGCTGGCGCACGCGGGCGCGGTGACGGATCGCGAACTGCTGGCCGACCAGCGCGCCATACGAATAGCCGACGAAGGCCTTCAGCGTGCGGATGCCGAGATGGTCCAGCAACAGCGCCAGCGCATCGGCCTGGTCGGCAGTATCGATCGGCACATCCAGTGCACCGTCGGCACCGATGAAATCGAAGGCCAGCACGCGCAGCTGCTGCGGGTCGAGCGCGCGGCCGCTACCCACAAGCGCTTCGGCCCAGCCCTTCTCGCTGAACTGTGCATTGGACGCCACGTGGCGATGGGCGGAAATGCCACCGGCCAGCACCACCACCGGCGCGTTGGCCGGCCCCACCCACTCATAGCGCAGGCGCACCGGGCTGGGGCCTGCATGGCGCATCGACAGCACCGCGGCGAACTCACCGCGCTCGGCGTGCACGCGGTCTGCGACCGGCACGCTGACGGGGACAAAGGGTTCGGGGCGAATGGCGGTGCTGGCAGCGAAGCTCATGGCGGGATCCGGTTGGGAAATCGGCCATCGAGCCTTCGCGGGCCCGCGTTCGAGATGCACGTGGGGTGCATGGTTCGAACCATCTTTCGGTGGACGCCACGGTCCCCGCAGGATTTGGCACCTACGCAGACGCTTGCGCGCCTGCGGGCTGCCCCGGCTTCAAAGGGCCTGTCCCTCTGCCGGTCTCGATGGTGGAGCCACGATGCCAGCCCTTTCCGGCACTGTCAATCCCTTCATGCGGATAAAGCGATAGATATTCTCAGGATCACTCTGCGAGGGCCGTCCCGGTCGCCCCGTTCAGGATCGGGTACAGTCCCGGCGGTCCTCTTGCTGGAAACGCCGATGCCGCGCCTGCCCCTGTCCTGCCTGCTGTTGCCTCTGCTGGCGAGCGCGACCGCACACGCCGGCGACTGGCGCCAGGGCTGGGGACTGGCCCCCCCTTCCGCCCCTGCCACCCGCGCAGGCAGTGCCGAGGGCGGCGCCCCCATGGCCCGGTTGCGCCTGCAGCCGGTCGGTACGCAATGGCAGGCGCGGATCGACAACGGGCTGGCAGGGCCGCTGCAGATCCAGCTGCGCGCCGCCCCCGGACACCCGGTCGAAGGCCTCCCGGTCGAGTCGCTGATCCAGGGCGACAGCAGCCTGGTGGTCGGCCACCTGCCCGCCCCGATCGATGGCCGCATGCTGGATCTGCGCCTGCAGTCGGTGCCGGGCAACCCGGCCGCGCAGGCCGAAGATGTCGGCTATCGCCTGCCGTTCGATGCGGCCCGCCTGCGTGTAGACCAGGCACCGCAGGGGCGATTCAGCCATGACGACGAGGAGAACCGCGACGCGGTCGACTTCGCACTGCCGGAGGGCACCCTGGTGCTGGCCGCGCGCGAGGGCACGGTGATGCAGATCCAGGATGGCTTCCGTGGCAACGGCCAGGACCGCGAGCGCGATGGTGCCCGTGCCAATTTCATCCGCGTGCTGCACAGCGACGGCAGCATGGCCCTGTACGGCCACCTCCAGGCCGGCGGCATGCGCGTGCGCCGCGGCCAGGCGGTGGGAGCCGGGCAACCGATCGGCCTGTCCGGCAACAGCGGCTACAGCACTGCGCCGCACCTGCACTTCGTGGTGCAGGTCAACCGCGGCATGGGCCTGCGCTCGGTGCCGGTGCGCATCTTCGCCGGGCAGGGCCAGCTGCAGTTCGCCCGCCACGGCGAGGCCGACGGCGGTATCGGGCGCTGACCGGCCCCGGCCGGTATAATCGGGCGCTTATCTCTTTGAAAAGCGCCCCGGGCGGGCGCCACTGCCATGTCCGAAGTCGCCAACGAAGCGTCGCGTCGCCGCACCTTCGCCATCATTTCCCACCCTGACGCCGGCAAGACCACGCTGACCGAAAAGCTGCTGCTGTTCGGAGGCGCGATCCAGATGGCCGGTTCGGTCAAGGGCCGCAAGGCCGCCCGCCACGCCACCTCCGACTGGATGGCGCTGGAAAAGGAGCGCGGCATCTCCGTCACCTCCTCGGTGATGCAGTTCCCGTACGAAGGCAAGATCGTCAACCTGCTCGACACCCCTGGCCACGCCGACTTCGGCGAGGACACCTACCGCGTGCTGACCGCAGTGGACTCGGCGCTGATGGTGATCGACGTGGCCAAGGGCGTGGAAGAGCGCACCATCAAGCTGATGGAAGTGTGCCGCCTGCGCGACACCCCGATCATGACCTTCATCAACAAGCTCGACCGCGAGGGCAAGGACCCGATCGAGCTGCTGGATGAAGTGGAGACCGTGCTCGGCATCCAGTGCGCGCCGGTCACCTGGCCGATCGGCATGGGCCAGCGCCTGAAGGGCGTGGTTCACCTGCTGACCGGCGAAGTGCACCTGTACGAACCGGGTCGCAACTTCACCCGCCAGGACTCGACCATCTTCCCATCCATCGATGCGCCCGGCCTGGCCGAGAAGATCGGTGCGCAGATGCTGGCCGACCTGCGCGACGAACTGGAACTGGTGCAGGGCGCCAGCCATCCGTTCGATCTGGACGCTTACCGCGCCGGCAAGCAGACCCCGGTGTTCTTCGGCTCGGGCGTGAACAACTTCGGCGTGCAGCCGCTGCTGGACTTCTTCGTCGAGCATGCGCCGTCGCCGCAGGCGCGAACCACCACCGGCCGCGAAATCGCACCGGAAGAGAACAAGCTGACCGGCTTCGTGTTCAAGATCCAGGCCAACATGGACCCGCAGCACCGTGACCGCGTGGCATTCATGCGGGTCTGTTCGGGCCGTTTCAGCGCCGGCATGAAGACCTTCCACGTGCGCACCGGCAAGGAAATGAAGCTGGCCAACGCGCTGACCTTCATGGCCAGCGACCGCGAGATCGCGGCGGAAGCGTGGCCCGGCGATGTGATCGGCATCCACAACCACGGCACCATCTCCATCGGCGATACCTTCACCGAAGGCGAAGCGGTGACCTTCACCGGCATTCCCAACTTCGCCCCGGAACTGTTCCGCCGCGCACGCCTGCGTGATCCGCTCAAGCTCAAGCAGCTGCAGAAGGGCCTGGCCCAGCTGTCCGAGGAAGGCGCGACCCAGTTCTTCCGCCCGCTGACCAGCAACGACCTGATCCTGGGTGCCGTCGGCGTGCTGCAGTTCGACGTGGCGGCCTACCGCCTGAAGGACGAGTACGGTGTGGAAGCCACCTTCGAGCCGGTCAGCGTGACCACTGCGCGCTGGGTCCACTGCAGCAACGAGAAGAAGCTGGAAGAATTCCGCGAGAAGAACGCATTGAACCTGGCCCTGGATGCGGCCGGTCACCTGGTCTACCTCGCTCCGACCCGAGTGAACCTGCAGCTGGCCCAGGAACGCTCGCCGGATGTGCGTTTCTCGGCCACACGCGAAGCGGCGCACACCGTTTCGGCAGGCTGATGCCACGGGGTCGGATCCCTTTCCGCAAGGAAAGGGCTCTGACCCCGCCGTCGCAACGCAGGGATTCACCCACCATACGGTGACGGGCGTGCACGTGCCGCCCATCGCGGCGATGATAGAGGGGTGCGGGTCCCCCTCCCCGCGAACGATGCCTACGCCATGTCCACGACTTCCGTTGCTTCGATCCGCGAAGAAATCGCCAGCGCCCTGACCCACGGCCTCGGTGCCGTGCTCGCCCTGGGCGCCGGTGCGGTGCTGATCACCCTGGCCGCGATCTACAGCGATGGCTGGCAGCTGGCCGGCGCCATCGTGTTCGGCATCGCGCTGCTGCTGCTGTACACCGCGTCCACCCTGTACCACGCCATCCAGCACCCGGTCGCCAAGGGCCGGCTCAAAGTGTTCGACCACTGCGCGATCTACGTACTGATCGCCGGCACCTATACCCCATTCACCCTGATCGGCCTGCGCGGCCCGTGGGGCTGGGGCCTGTTCGCCGCGATCTGGACCCTGGCCCTGGCCGGCGTGGTGTTCAAGCTGTTCTACACCGGTCGCTTCAAGCGCCTGTCCACTGCCATCTACGTGGCCATGGGCTGGCTGGTGATCGTGGCGGTCAAGCCGATGCTGGCCTCGATCGACGGCTGGACGCTGGGCTGGCTGCTGGCCGGCGGCCTGTCCTACACGCTGGGCACCTATTTCTACCACCGCGAATCGATTCCCTATTCGCATGCGATCTGGCACCTGTTCGTCATCGGTGGCAGCGTCTGCCACTTCGTCGCGGTCACCATGCAGGTGCTGTAGCACTGGCCCGTGCGCGGCGCGTGCACGCCGCGCACATGGACGCTTCGCGCCCCGTCCACGATGAGGGGGCAACCATGGCAGCGTGAATGCCGCCGCCTCCCCTGCCGCAAAGCGCACGAACCGCTGGCGCCTCCGCCGCCCCGGCCCGCGAGGCCGGCGCTGGTTGACGCTGCTGATCTTCCTGCTCGCGGCGATCCTGGTACTGATCGCGCTGTGGGACTGGAACTGGTTCAAAGGCCCGGTCGAGCGCGCCGTGCAGGCCCGTACCGGCCGTGCACTGCACATCGGCCATCTGGATGTCGACCTCGGCCAGACCAGCACCATCCGTGCCGATGCGATCACCTTCGCCAATGCCGGTTGGGCGAAGCAGCCGAACATGGCCACGGCCGACCGCGTCGAGATCGACGTGCGCGTGTGGCCCCTGCTGCGCGGCAGCGTGCAGCTGCCGGAAGTGCGCCTGACCCGACCGGACGTGCTGCTGGAAACCGCCCCACGCAAGGGCGAGCCGGGCAATTGGGACTTCCTCGGTGATAGCGCTGGCGGCACCAGCCCGCAGCTCAAGCGCCTGCGCATCGACGACGGCCGACTGCAGTTCCTCGACGCACCGGGCCGTACCGACATCCGCGTGGGCGTGCGCAGCGGCCAGCCGAAGCAGGCCGATGCCTCGCCGCCGCTGCTGGTGCAGGGCAAGGGCCACTGGCAGGGCAACCCGTTCACCCTGCAGGGCGGAACCGAATCACCGCTGGAACTGACCAACAGCGACCACCCGTTCCGCATCCACCTCGACGGCCGCGCCGGCGCCACCCACGCGGTGGCCAGCGGCACGCTGACCAATCCGTTCCAGCTGCGCGTGTTCGACCTGCAGTTCGCACTCAGTGGCCAGGACCTGGCCGATCTCTACCCATTGCTCGGCATCGCCATTCCGCCGTCCCCGCCCTACGCGCTGAACGGACGCCTGAAGCGCGACCACGACGTCTGGCGTTACGACGGTTTCACCGGCAAGGTGGGCGACAGCGACCTCGGTGGCAGTCTTCAGTTCGAGGTGGGCCGCGACCGTCCGCGGCTGACCGCGACGCTGGAATCCAAGCGCCTGGACTTCGATGACCTGGCCGGCTTCGTCGGCGCGCCACCGAAGACCGGCGGCGGCGAAACCGCCAATGCGGAGCAGAAGGCCGAGGCCGCGCGGGTGGCCGCGCGCGCGCGCGTGCTTCCGGACACGCCCTACAACCTCGGCAAGCTGCGTGCGATGGATGCCGATGTGCGCTGGAAGGCCCACCGCATCAACGCACCGTCATTGCCATTGGACGACATGGACGCCCATCTGCTGCTGGATGACGGGGTGCTGCGGCTGGCCCCGCTGAACTTCGGCGTCGCCGGCGGCGATATCCGCAGCACCATCCGCATGGACGCACGCCAGCCGCAGATCAGCACTGCGCTGAAGGCGAGCGTGCGCGGCGTTCAGCTGGGCCAGCTGTTCCCCGATGCCAAGCTGGCCGAACAGGCCAAGGGCGGCATCGGCGGTGAGGTGGACCTGAGTGGCCGCGGCAATTCGATCGCCGCAATGCTCGGCAGCAGCAGCGGCGAGGTCGGCCTGGCGATGGGCCGTGGCCACGTCGGCAACTTGGTGATGGAGCTGGCCGGCCTGGATATCACCGAATCGCTGAAGTTCCTGGTGACCGGCGACAAGCAGATTCCCCTGCGCTGCGCCTTCGCCGACTTCGGTGTGCGCGACGGCCTGATGACCAGCCAGGCGCTGGCGGTGGACACCACCGACACGATCCTCATCGGCGAAGGCACCGTCAGCCTGCGCGACGAAACCCTGGACCTGCTGTTGAAGCCGCGCCCGAAGGACAGGAGCATCCTGGTACTGCGCTCGCCGCTGCACATTGCCGGCACGTTCAAGGACCCGTCGTTCCGCCCGGACTTCAAAGCGCTGGGCATCCGCGGAGCGGTGGCCCTGGCACTGGGCAGCATCGCCCCGCCGGCGGCCTTGCTGGCGACGATCGAACTGGGGCCGGGCAAGGATGCCGACTGCGGTGGGCAGTATGCGAAGTAGGTTTACAGCGTTGTTCGCGGCGCCTCTTTTCCCGCGCGTAGAGCCGGAGCAAGGCGACAGGCAGGACACCCCGTAAATACGTCCCTGTAGGCTCGGTCGGCGCATCCATGCGCCTCACGGTCCTGCCTGCCGCCTTGCTCCGGCTCCGGACAGTTTCCTGCGCGCGCGGAACGAGAGCGAAATTCAAAGTCAAAAGAAAAAAGCAAAGTCAAAAGCTGTTGCCAACCAAGGTTGGCGGCTACCAAAGGCGAGGCACAGCGCATGTACGCACCGCGCTCGCGGAAATGTTCCAGAGGCGGAGGGCATGGGCGTGCAGGACACGCCGCAAGTACGTCCCTGTAGGCTCGATGGCGCCATCCATGGCGCCAAC
>NZ_JAXBRE020000043.1:0-27444 GCF_047520985.2 Stenotrophomonas sp. BR163 | reverse complement strand
CTCGATTACCTGCTTCACCGCCTCTGCGCGGAACTCATCCGTGTACTGCTTGCTGTTGCCCATAAACACCTCGGTCATTGCCATCAATTATGGCGTCCGAGTGTCTACGAAAGGCTGGCCGGTCCACGATGAAACCGTGCCTCACAGAAACCGAGTTGGAAATGATCCAGAGTGCCTACAAGCTCTATGGGGCAAGTGACGGTTTCTGGATTACTTTCAATATCATCACAGAAGCGGTTACTCAAAGAAGCGATTGTTCCGGGAAGGAAGTGACAGACATGGTCAAGAGTGCGTTCAAAGAGTGGGCTCGAACGGACAGCGCGTTCGATGAAGCGTTTTGAATAGCAGTAGAGAAAAAGAGCCCGGCGTACCGGGCCCACGGTTCTACTCCCCAGTAGAGGCCCCGGATCATGACGACCGCCCTCAATTCAGTCAAGCATTTCTGCGAAGTCCAAGCGGAGACAGGCGGGCTTACTCTGAAGGCCTAAAGCAAACTGCGCTGCAACGGGGGATATATAAGGCCCTCGCCTAGCGCTTGGGCCATTGGATTGAGGTGGTGCGGTTCAGCCGCTCGTTTGGTCTGGATATGCAGGACTTGATGACCGCGGTATACCAAGAGATCCGAAATCAATCGCCGATGGCAGCGCCACCACAACAGTTCTGCACACATCAGCGCCGTGCGCCCTTGCGCAGCTGCAGCCAAGGCTTGCTCAAGCCCGTCCGCAAACTCTGTGCTGGCCATGTGATCCGCATACCCCTGGAATGACGAATTTCTCCACCCGCCGTTCGGCGACCCCGGCAGCACTGATCGCCGCCCTCCTAATTGAGAAATCCACTCGTAGCCAACGCCGTCCCGAGGCAACTGCTCGCTCATCGCGTCGCTACCGAACCAAGGAAACTTTCGAGAGCCAGGGAACCGCCTGACGTCAACCACGGTGGTGATCTCGTGGACTCGTAGGACTTCCCGAAAATCCTCCCAAGTGCGGGTGGAATGGCCTACCGTCCACAGCCGTGGGGACTCATCGCGAGGAGCCAGCTTAGCGCTGCCGCCGGCAGGACCCGTAGCATTCATAGGGGTCCTTCACACCCCGAATGAATCGGCCACACGAGGTTTTCTGTGTCAAAGCCCTGGCACTCAGCTATCCGCAGCCACTTGCGTGCTTCCGATGGCTCCATCACCGGACTTCGATGCAGAAGCACTAGACCTTGTCGTCGCGGCTCGCCAATTAAAACCGTTCGGTAATCAACGTCAACCTTCATCACGAACACCCTGCCGGAGAGAAAAGGCAGCCGCTGGGCGCTGCTCAAGGACTCCGAGCGCTGGAGCTACAAGCAACTGTGCACCATGCACTGGCTGCAGCGCAGCGGCCTGAAGACGGCGCGCGCCTGGCACTTGAAACAGGCACTGCGACGCCTGTACGCAGCGGGGCTGTCGCCGGAAGAAGCCGACCACCAGCTGGACCGTTGGATCAGCTGGGCACTCCGCAGCCGCCTGCCGCCGTTCAAGCGTCTTGGCGCGACCCTGCGCGAGCACAAGGCCGGGATCATCGAGCACTTCCGGAGTGGCCTCACCAACGCCAGCGTGGAGACGATGAACGCCCAGATCCAGGCGGCCAAGGCGCGGGCGAAGGGCTATGCCACCCACGAGAACCTGATCGCGATCGCCTACCTGTTGTGCGCCAAGCTCAAGCACTTGCCGCGCAATCCATGGTTGGCGCCGGCGGCGGCATGATCAGGTCAGTTCCACAGGGATCGCGACAGAGCCTGTTCTTCGCGCCAGGGCACGAACCCGCGCAAGGCCACGAGTACCAATTCAACCTCGACAGCGACGAAGGCCGGCAGACGCTGGCAGCAATGCTGGCCTTCCTGCAGGCCCACGTGCCGTCGCCACTGGCCTCGCCCACGGGGGCATCAAGCAGCGGGTAGCCATCGCCTCGCCCACCCGCCTGCATGAGGGTGCGCCGGCCTGGACCCCGGACGCCGCCACACTCAGACCAGCTTCGCCTCCCGCAGGAGATCCTCCAGATAGGTGCCCCGGGTCTTGGCGATGGCCGCACTGCTGGCGATGCGCGCAAGCCAAGGCAGCTTCACCTCGTCCAGCGGCTTGCGATCGTTGAGGTAGTACAGCGCGCTGAGCAGCACGCGCACGTCGAACATCGACGCAAAGACCTCGGGCACGCCGCGATCCACCCCCAGCAACGTGTACACAGCTTCCATCGCCGTACGCACCGAGTATTCGGTGGTGAACACCGTGTCGTGCTCGGTCTCGGCGAAATTGCCGATGAACGCCAGGTTCTGCGAGCCCTCCGGCACCACCAGCGGCCGGTCGCCGGCCGCGCGCGGCATGAAATAGGACGTGATGTAGGGCATGTTGCACGGCACGGTGCTGGCCGCGTTGTGCGCCAGCTCATCGATCTGGTCCACCGGCACGCCGATGTGGTACAGCCATTCGGCACACAGCTCCGCGCCGGTGCACTCGCGGATCGTCTTCGGCACGTAGTCGCCGGGCTTGTCGGAAAACAGCCCATACAGCCAGACCACCAGTTCCTTCTGCGGATCCTGTTCGGCGAAGTGGGGCTGCCGGCTCATGCTGAAACCGTACAGCCAGCTTGAATCCTGGATGCTGCAGGGGCCACCGGTGACGATCACGCCCGATCGCGGGTCGCGGCCCGTGATCCGTTCGAGATACGGCACGATGCGATCGTCGGTCAGCGTGACCGTCGCGGAGACCGTCCAGTTCGCCTCCGGAATGTTCTCGCAGAACTTCTCCGGACGGCCGAAGGCGGGGTCACGCTCGGCCATTCGCTTCCACAGCGACCATGCGCCGCCGCGGTCGGTCACGATGGACGCCGGCGTATCGTTGTCACCGAACGTGGAGCTTTCGGTGATCGAACCGTTGGTGACCAGCACCAGGTCCTTCGGACCCACGGCGATCTTCTCGGCGACGCCGTCGCTGGTGAGCCGGATCGCGGTCGCGAACTTGCCATTGCCGCTCGCGGTGACCAGCACGTCGTCGACCTGCGTGTTGTAGCGGAAGGTGACGCCCTGTCCTTCCAGATAGGCCACCAGCGGACGGATCAGCGACTCGTACTGGTTGTAGTGGGTGAAGCGCAGCGAAGTCAGGTCCGACAGGGTCGAAATGTGATGGACGAAACGCAGGATGTAGCGCCGCATCTCCACCGCGCTGGCCCATGGCTCGAACGCGAACATGGTGGCCCAGTACAGCCAGAAGTTCGAAGCGAAGAATTCCTCGCCGAACACTTCGTCGATGCGCTTGTCGTCCAGCTCGCTTTCGCGGGTCAGCGCCAGCGCGATCAGTTCCTCCACCGCTCCTGGAGTGAGCGTGAGGTCGGGCATCCGTTCGATCGGCTCGCCGCGGTTGTGGATCGCGCGGCAGGGGTTGCGGGACGGGTCGGTCTTGTGCAGCCAGTACATCTCGTCGAGTACCGAGGCATCGGGCGTATCGAGCGAGGGGATCGAGCGGAACAGGTCCCACAGTGTCTCGAAGTGCGCTTCCATCTCGCGACCGCCGCGGATGATGAATCCCTTGTGCCGGTCGAGGATGCCGTCCATGCTGCCGCCGGGCAGCGCAAGCTCCTCGAAGATCGTGATCGCACTGCCGGGCATCCGCGCGTCGCGGATCAGGAACACCGCACCCGCCAGCGAGGCCAGGCCGGAACCGACGAAGTAGGCACGGCGGCCCTCCACGCCTTCGGGCTTGGGGGGGCGCGAGAACGCCTCGAAGTTTCCACTGCTCCTGTACATGTCGATCTCCATGGTTGAGGGGTCGATCGCGGCCCCAGCCAGCGATCAGGGAGAACATTCGCAAAGCATCTGATAAGAATGGATGAAGAATCGAACCGACAGACGCGCCGCGCGAATGACGGGTTCGCAGTGCAGGGGCGATCGTGGTGGCGAGGGGGCGCGTCGTGGCCGCCGCCCTGTCGCCCGGCAACGGGGCACACCGCGGGTTCCCGGCCGGCAGCGATCCGGTCATACAGAGCTGGCCCCGTCTGTTTGAACAGCCAAGCCGTATCCGATAAGTGGATCGCCTGCCGGTCAAGCTGCCTTCGGCAAAGGCAGCGGTTGTATGTACTCTCTTTGTACCAGAGTGTCAGGCCCGGTGAGAAAGCAGAGCGGGCCATGGCCGTGCTAGACCAGATCAACGCGAAATTCGGCAGAGGCACCGCAGGAATGGGCACCGTCGGCTAGCGGGTTGGTGCCACCAGACCTGGCGAGCAGTCCAAAGTATCTATCAACGCTCAATGGCGGCCCATATTGCATTCGCTGTCTCCCAGCTATACAACGAAGTGGAGCGACCTTCTGCCGGCGTGCTGACAAATACCGGCGAAACAGCAACCATTAAACACTAAATACAACCAAAAGGATGGCGGTTGAAAATGTCAGGCAGCAACATCGAACCAGGGAAGTGCAAGCCGCGCTTCGACTTTGAAAGACATAAAAAATCAAGCCAATCAGAGACCGGAAGCATCAAAGAGCTTTTGGAAGAGCTAAACCGCACGCCCCCACATAAGCCAAAAGGCAGCCAAAAATCCAATCCAGCCATATACAGAGAGGAAATAACTAAAGAGAATTTAGAGGGGGCGATCAATTTCATCAAATCAAACTTTAATATAGAAATATCATCGATAAATTCAAAACTACCAATCACCACCATCAAAACAATCAAGCTACTCTATCTCAGCAACAGATCATTTAAGGGACAACTTTTCGAAAGAATCTCCCTCCCAGGGCCATCCCAAGCCACTTTTGAACACTGGATAGAACGTAATACACCAAGGAACGAAAAGACCATTCGAGCGGCATCTCAACTCATGTCTACACTTGAGCTTGAGATAAACGATGAAAGACTTAAACACATCCACATCAACAAATCAACACCATCAAAACTAATTGAAATATATGCAAAAAAAATAATGGAATTCATCGCCCCGATCTACGAAATATTCAAAGACGACGGGGAATACAGAGACTGGTATATAACAACCACAATAAGATTTGCATCAAGTGAAATAGAGTCATATAGGCCATCACCACTTCCAGCCAACACAGAAGCCGGCCCCATACACGAAAGGTTATACATCTATTTACTAACACTTCCCTTTCTGCACTTCGTTGGCGAGTACCAGCGGATTGTCGAATCAGAAAACGAAGAGCTGAGCAAATACAAGATAGAGCCACTCTTCACTCACGCCCTCTCCTCACCGTCGGAGGGCGATGCCCTATTGCGTCCTGTCACATCACTCGCAGCTATTCACTCCTTCCTGCAAACCAATGCAAATGAGCTGGCACGCTTGGTTCACCAAGCCACTGGTTATGAGTTGAGATCCAGCGAGATCACAAACATAGCCGACGAAACGCAGAAGGTTCTGCATGCCTATGTCTTCCACGAATGGCACAGAACAGATCATGACGTCGTCAACATTTCAATGGCCGACTGCGTTGCAGCCCTTTTAGCCATAACGATACAAAAGAAGATCAAAACGAAGTACACGCCCTACTGGAAAGGACAGAGCTCAAGCGAGAAAACTGTATTTCGCCTACTGAGTCACCTGGACACCTCAAGAGACATCGAAGAGCTATATGAAGAGGACTACATCCCGCAAGGCGCGATGCTCACCCTCTATCATCTATATTGCATCGCCTACGCATTACTTTTCGGCCGCAGCAACCGAATGGAAGCGTTTATGAGATTCCAGATCGTATATCTGAAGCACATGACCATAGCTCACTCTCATTTCGATCTTGAAGCAGGCAACGAATACGAGACAAATATCAACATGTTTTGCGAATACCTTATTCAATACATCGAAGATCAAGCCACTTCGCGCGCAATGTAATTTTTAACTTACATCACCCTTATACATATGTAGAAACTCACTTACATCCTTCGAAGCAACAACACGAAGAATGAAAGGAATCCAAGGGAATAGGAATCAAATAGAACTGACGATAGATTACAGGCAGGGTGTGGTACGCGCACTTACCCTTTCTATCTAATCAAAACACTCTTCGATCATGAGTATCTACCTGTGGCCGACAAGAACCACTCTTGTCGGCTTTTTATTCTCCTTAGAGAAAGGGTGATACAGCAATGGCAAGCTTCCATTACAGCATCAAAAGCGGCAAGAAAGGTAGTGCACGCAGGCACGCCAACTATATCGATCGTAAAGGATCTCATAGTGACAAGGAGGACCTTATCCAAACAGGACATGGGAACATGCCCGAATGGGCAGGAGATGATCCGAAACGGTTCTGGAGCGTTGCTGACAAGCATGAGCGTGCCAACGGAGCAGTGTACCGAGAACATGAAATCACTCTTCCGAGTGAGCTCAGTACTGAACAGCAGGTCGAACTTGCCGACCGGCTTGCAAAGAATCTCGCAGGGATCAAACCCTACCAATACGCGCTTCATGCTCCTGAAGGAAAACTCGGTGGCGATCCGAACCCGCACATCCATCTGATGTGCTCGGACAGACTGCCTGATGGCATCCCACGTACACCTGAACAGACCTTCGCCCGCTACAACGCCAAGAGTCCTTCCGCAGGCGGTTGCCGCAAGGATAGTGGCGGAAAGAGCCCAATGGAGTTGAAGCAGCAGGTGACGGCACAGCGAAAGCTTGTAGCGGACACCCAGAATCAGTTCCTTGCTGAGAACGGATACTCCGCCCGTGTAGACCACCGCAGCTTGCGCGACCAGGGCATTGCCAGGTCACCGGAGCGCCACCTCGGCCAACGTTTCGTCAAGGAGATGGCAGATGCAGAGAAGTCACAGTATGCTCAATGCCGTAAAGAAGCGCAGGTAGCTTCAGTCACTTAAAATCGGACAGAGGCCAGTACCTCACCCAGCGATTCTGCGACAAAGTCGCAGAATCGCAATGACACCTGCTGACCACGTTAGAAAAGCCCCGGCCTATCGCCGGGGCTCACTTGGTATAAAGACCGCTTACAGCGCCCTCCGGTCAAAGTAGTGATTCATCAAGCGCAGATACGTCCTCTTGTCCCGGTACCCACTGCAGATCTGAATTGCTCCCTGGCCTTCAAGAACCGAGATGGCTGCATTCAGCCTTGCTCGGTTACGTACAGGTCCACAGCGCAAAACCTGGTTCTTGGGAACGCACGTATCCGAATAAATCCCTCTCCACCACTTTGCATGCATATACCGATCCAGAGCTTGAGCATCGGCCTGATCCTGCGATACCACGAACGCAGGTGAGAACAGATGCTTGTACTCATCAACATGCCACCGAACGATCTCGAAGGCACGATTGATCGTATCGAGGGTGATGTCACCTCCCTCTCCACTGAAGTACTGCATCGATGCAGCGAGTCGTGCCACGATCTCCATGATCTTTGCCGCGAAGTCATTGATATCGCTCAAGTACTCCCCGTCGCGCAGCAAAGACTCAGTTTCTGATGCCAACTCTACCCAGCGTGCCCTGGCATCGATGGAGAAGGACACCACTTCACGAACAACGGCGCCCGAGGCTGAAAGCTCCTTGTACTTCAACAACAGCTCCGCGACCCGCTCATGGAATGCCGGCAAATGCTCCCACACCGGTTCCACGTCCTCGATTCGCCGATAGCCCATCATGGAGCGAGGCCACGCGACCAAATAGCGTGCCCAGTGCCCACTCCCCTTTGCGACAGAGCCTCGCCTATTGAGGAACTGCTTGAGCGGTTCGTACTGGGTCATGATGCTCACAGACACGCGCGGATTCATCGCAATCAGATGCTCGTTCTCCGCTCGATCCAACGGCATCATTCCTGGTGAATCCCAGAGACGATTGAGCAAGCCCACATTCGCCATTGCCTCGCTCTTGAACAGCATGTGACCTTCATCAGTCGTGATGGCGATGGACTCACCATCACCCTGAACGGCCTCCATAATGGCCTTGGCCGTGATGTCCTGCCGCAGGAAGCAGCGCAAGCGAGGCTGCAGAGGTTTCTTTTCTGCGTACTCCTTCAGCTGTGACTCGAGTGCTTCCGCAGACTTACCTGCTGCAACTGCTTTACTGATCGCGCTCCTCAACCCCTTCATCTTGGCCGTCCAGAGTCCGTACTCGATCTCATAAGCCTCAGTCTGCTGCTTGAACGCAGTCATCGCCTTCGTATCTGCATTGCGGAAAGGCGCCTGCAGCAGCTCGAACACCGTCGACTTGCGCTCACCAGACTCAGCAACAAGCATCAAATTCTGTGTTACAGGCCGGGTCTGCCCGGTTGGCAACTTGACATCAATCAGCCCCTGGCAAGCCATCGAGATGGCATTGATGAGACCCATGCCAACCATGGCATCAGGAACCTGCACGTTGCGGAAGAGCTCAAGACCAGCCTCACGCGCAATGTGATGGAAGCTTTCCAGGGGATATTTGGGGGCATAACGCTGCCAATGGGTAGTCATCATGCATCCTCCTCTGCCGCGCCAAACGCGGTCTGCTCTTCAGCCTCGACCAACAGATGGCCACAGCTCTGGCACCGAGCAGCATCGCCCTCCGCATGGCGACGAGCACGCTCCTCATTGAGCAGCTTTCGGAACTGAATCAGGTTCAGCTCATGCTTGTACGCAGCATTGAACTGATCTACCAGGATCTTCTTGCGCATCTTCTTTGCGATGTGCTGTTCCAGGATCGGATAGGCCTGCCTGAAGTCCTGCTCCAGCCTGCCCTTCCCCTTGGTCGACTGTTCACTCAAAGCGTGCGTGAGCGCGTCAAGCGGCGAAGAGTGGATTGCAAAATTAGCCATCATCACTTCTCCTCCTTCGCACGACGGAACTTCACTGCACGGCCTTCAGCCCATGCCATGGCTTCATGCGTCCAGTAGAACTTCGGAGACAGTTCACTGTCATAGAGCGGAATGCCCTTCGGGAAGTCCGGATCAGACTTCATCAGCTCGTATGCCTTGCTCCTGCTGACGCGGAGCAGCGTGATCAGCTCCTTCAAGCGGAGCGTCGGGCTATCCGGCCACCCTGCTTTCCAGCCAGTGTTGTTCTCCTCAGCCAAAGGCATGCTTTTGTCTACGCCCTGGCGCAGACTGGACGTCATGTGCTTCATTTGTTGATTCCTTCGTTGTGTTGGACGTTTCAGGAAGGAATCCGGCCGGTTTCCTATCGAAGGGGATTGGCCTCCGACGTGATCAGTGTCGATATGCTGCTGTTGCGGGTACAGGGAAAAAAAATCCAGGTTTTTTCCATGCACGCTCACAACCGAGAAATTCAAATAAAAATCAATCGCTTACATGCCAGGGAGCTTTCGCTCCCTGGCATATCTCGTCATCTGCGCACACAAATTGGTCCGTTCCATCATCTGTCCGCGCAGGACCTGAACTGCCTCTTGCCCGTACCTGATACAAGTCCGAACAGGTACTGCTCACCTACGACGCTAACCGTGACGCTTGCGCTTCCAGTCTGTCCTTGAGACTTCCCTTCGCTGGAGCCTGTGCAACCTCGCCATGCCCTGTCGGATAGAACTCCTCGACCACAGCTGGCACGTCTTCGTCCAGGTCCTCGAAGGCCCCGTTAGCGAAGCCCTGTCTCGCTGCCTCATCCAGTGCAGCTTGGTCGATCTCCGCCGCAGCTCTTGCGGCGTGTCGGTCCACCGCCTCTGCGACAGCCTGCTCCAGTGTCAGACCACTCCGAACCACCAGATCGACGTAGTAGATCGCTGATCGGTAACTCATCGTGGTGGACTTACCTCGTAGCTTCAGCTCCAAGGGCAGGCAGGACAGCCGACCACCTGACACCGCACTGAGGTAGTGCAGTCGCGCTGCGAGTGTCCGGATGGTGTTGTAGGAGGTGGTACGCAGGACAAAGCTGCCCATCGCATCACCTTCCCCGTCCCCAATGACCACATTCAAGCGGGCATAGGCTTTGCAGCCCCCACTGGCAAACTGGCACGCATCCGGACCAGGACAAGGCAACGTCTCCATGCCTTCAGGGCCAGCTCGCCGGCAGGTGTCTCCATTGCCTACACACAGCGGTCTTCCGTTCTCGCGATTGAACAGCGAGTAGTCAGCCCGGAGGTTCAGGGTTGGATCGTCGAAGAGCAGGCGCACCGGGATGGATCGCAGCTTGTTACCCTCCGATGCCTTACGCAGCTCTTCATCCAGCGGGTGCAGCACCCAGCCCTCACGGTTCTGTACCTGGCTAGTGAGGGTGAACTGATCGTCCTTTTCTGGCAGCCGCTTGCCATTGCGCTCTACTACCCGGCCGATTGAAATACGCCCAATCACGGGCGGCGTTATGGCCAGTCCCTTCAGCATGATGTGACCTCTTTGATCGTGGTGTTGATTCGGAATCGCCGCGACCCCGGACGGACTACCGTGTAGGCCGCGGCGATCTCCGGGTGCTCGGCTGCGAGCCGCTTGGTATCCAGTGACGTGCCATCCTTGCTACGGCGGTAGATCACCTCTCCCAACGAGCCAAACCTGGCAACGGATGCATCGCCCATGGCTTGCTGCAGCGTTTGTTTCAGCAGCTCTGCCTGCTGTTCTTGCTCTGCTACTGCCTCGTTGAGAGACACCAGGTTAGAGAACGTCTCGACCAGCACCTCGTCCTGGCTGAAGTCGACAACCGTGTCTTTGCCCGGATACAGGCTCCGAAGCGCTCTGGCCGCCGACTCCGAACCATCAGCTGGTGGCTCGATGTCGTTGATAACGTGATCCCAGAACCGGGCTTCCAGTACCACCAAGCGACTGATGACCTCTTCGTCTCGTTCAATGCGGTGGATCTGCAGAGCCTGACCGCACAACAGCACCGCCACATCTGCTGCCTGCTTCCCCGTCACTGCCAACTGGTGCTGTACCTGCAGTTGTACGTACTCAGGCACCCCGTCCTTCCAGAGCCGGGAGCCGAATTCCCCTGCCGTCTTACACTCGAGAATCTGGACCTCTGGCGAACCGACCACCTCACGATCGAGATTGGCCAGCATGTGCGGGAAGGTCGGGTGCTGCAGAACGGCATTGACCCGGCGTACCCGGTTGCCCGTGCGCTCCTGGTAAGCCGTGGCCACCATGGGTTCGAGCAGGGTTCCCCAGTAGCGGGGATCGTCTTGTCCAGGGGGGATCTCTTCCATCGGCTTGCGCCCCGTCTTCTCCTGCCACAGCTCCAGCTGGCTCTTGTAGGGGTTCAACCCGACGGCGGTGGCGGCATCCGAACTACCGATGCCGCCATTGCGGACCTCCAGCCACTGCTGGCGATCCAGTGAACGCGTATCAACCAAACGCAACGCGGTGTGCTTGCTCATTGGCAATCTCCGGAATAGAAAAGGCCGCCTTGATGGGCGGCCTTGGTCAGGTCTTTCATTTCAAGCTATCGATGTGGGCAAGATGGATGGGCAAACCGACAGCACTGCTCGCTGCAGGTCTGTCAGACCATGCCTTGAGAGGCCATCGAAACCACCTCATGGCTGGTGACAACGAAATGGTCCAACAACCTCACGTCCACGGTGTCCAAGGCAGCCTTCAGCCGCGCCGTGACTGCCCGATCTGACGCAGAGGGCTGCAGGCTACCGCTTGGATGGTTGTGAGCCATGAGTACCGCCGATGCATTGTGGGCAAGTGCCCTCTGAACCACGATCCGAGGATGGACCTCGGCTGCATCAATCGTCCCTGAGAAAAGCCGCTCAACTGCGATGAGCTGGAACTGCGTGTTGAGAAAGGCAACCTCGAAATGCTCGCGGTCTTCGCCTCCCAGACGTAGCCGGAAGAACAATGCACCCTGGGTTGCTCCTCCCAGCACCTCCCCTGGCAACGATGCCCGTTTCTGCAGGATCTGCAGCGCCCTCGCAATCGTCCTGTCCTCACGTACCCGGATCCTGCTCTCCTCCTCATTGGATCCGGCCCCTAATGTGGTCATGTGATAGGCCTGCGCTTCCATCAGGCCACCAACTTCATCACTTCATCCCACGCGCGCTGCTTGAGCTGAGCTCCAGCACCGAACCACGCCGCATCACGGCGGTGATCATCGCTACGAGCTCGTCGGTGGTGGTCAACGTACTCCGTGACGCTGTTGAGTACGCCCCAGGCCGTTGCACGGCTGGAAGGCAACAACGCGCCACGACCGCCGCCCTCAAACAGGGCACGGACACTGGCCAGCGCCTGTTCGTTGACGACTTCAGCGGTGGTGCCCTGGCCTTGGTAGGTAAGCACCCGTCGCAACAGACCATCGACCGTATCGGGGTCAACTGGACGGTCACAGAGGGCTTTCATGCGAGACACGAAGTTGTCCCAGGTCGAGACGGTGATCCCCAACTGGCGCTTCACAGCATCCGGATCGAACTGACTACGATGCGGGACCTTGATGGCTCCGCTGCTGTCTCCCAGAGCGATCTGCAGGGTGTTGTTGCACACCACGCGCACCGAGGTGAACTGCGCCGTCGTGGCCAACGTACCGTCACAGGCGGTGGCCAACAAAAGATAGCCGTCCACCCTGTCACGCCCCTTGAGCGACGTGCTCTGGCCTGTCCGTGCCATGGCCCAGAACTTCTTGCCGCCCTTGAGCACACCCGCCGTCTCCAGCTCAAAGCCACTGTGCTGCGTCAGATCACGGTAGAACTCCAGGATCTCGCCCGGTTGGACCACCTTGAACCGCTTGGACACAACTGCCAGCGGCTCCCTGGTATCGGAGCGATAGAGCACCTTCTGCTCCGGGAAGGAATGGATGGCACCGATGGCATTGCTACCCGTAATGAAGCGGACCTCGGAGTCCTCGATCTGCCAATCCATGCCTGCCTGACGCTTCCAGACCTCAATGGGCTGGTGCTGTTCAAGCTTATTGCCCAGACCATGCCACGGCTTAGCACCCGCATAAGCCATCGCTTCAACCAGATGCATCGTATTTTCCTCGCTTCTTATGGCACAAACGCACAAGGCCCGGACGATGCCGGGCCTTGTGCGTATGCCAATGCAGTATCAATTAAAGGGTTCGATGTCTTCACTGCCCGAAGACAGCGCACACCGAGCAACCGCAGCGATGATGGAGGCTGCGACAACCAAAACACAGTACAGACAATCGGATCTTTCTTTCATACAGCCATACCCAAGGAAGATGCTTCATTGCGGAGCATCGACACGCGAAGCCAGTAACCACCGGCATCAACTGGGTAATATGTGTTTGAAATTATTTTGAATAACTGAAACCCCAGCTACCATCACACTAGATTCGAAATACTTCCTCAGCCATATTGTCGAGCTTCTCCTTGACAGCTCTCCAGTTAGGCATGTGTCGATCAAGTGTCCGATAGAACTTTGGACTGTGATTGTGGTGAAGAAGGTGACACAACTCGTGAAGCAGCACGTAGTCGATGCACTCACGTGGGGCCTTCACCAGCAACGGGTTCAGTGTGATGCGGCCCAAGGGTGAGCAACTTCCCCATTGCACAGTCATGAACTGCAGACGTGTTGATGGAAGCTGCTTGATCCACCGGAGGGGAGCTGAAACTACCGCAAGCCGGTCAGCAAACACCTCCCGCGCTCGCTGGCGATACCAGACATCCAATGCTTTTTTGATCGTGGCTGGTGCTTGCTCTGGTGTCGTCACGACGATGAAAGCACCCCGCATCCTAGCTTGGGCCTTTGAGCCTGCGTCGATAACAACCTTCAGGCGATAACGCCGGCCCAGGTAGTGCAATGATTCACCACTCACGTACTCTCTAGGCAGCACATGGGCCATTCGCACCTTGGCAGCACTGACATGCTGACTGATCCAACGCGCACGTTTTTTCACCGCAGCCAAAACCTCTGCCAATGGTGCCGTATCGGAGGCATCCACCAGCACGCGTGCGTCCGGCTCCACATGAATGGCGACACGCGTCACTGACCGTGATGGCTGACGGCGCAGATGAAACGCAATGACTTCATCGCCATAAGCGATGCGGTGCTGGGATAGTTGTTCACACATCGGCATGCTCAAGACCTCATCAAACCGATACGCGTGATCTGGATCACTTGCTCGACCACCAACTTGGCGTTGTCCAAGCCCAGCGGGCCAAACAACAGGGGCAACAGACCCTTGCGAATGGCAGCCTCAATGTTCTGCGGGTTGAGTGAGTTCTCTGCCACTGCGTCGCGCACCACGGTGTCCATGGCAATCGCTTTTTGCACCAGCTTGTCCTTCAAATCCCCATTCAACCCTGCAAAGGTCTCGTCCCCCAGCACGAGACGCATTGCGCCAAAGTAGGCCTTGGCATTTGGCTTGTCTGCCAAAGCATCCGGCAGATCCGGGGCGGAACGGGCGTCCAGCTTTTCTTCAAAGGACTTGAACAGGGCGTACTGCTTCAAAGGATGGTCGAACATGGCCTCCGCTTCAGCGATGGCCTGACGCAGCAGCTCGCCAAACACTTTCTGTGCATAGGGGTCGGCCGCCAGCTCCTGCTCGATGGTTTTACGCAGCCGGGTACGGATCATGTCCGTCTCGTTGCGCGTTTTCTCTTCCGACCAGTCCTTCGGGTCTTCCGCCTGCCCCAATTGGTGCACCAGATAGACGCCATCAGGGTCTCGCACTTCCGTTCCGATGACCTGTTTGTCCACCAGCTTTCGGATTTGCTCTTCAAAGACGCTGTAATCCACCGTCTCCATCGCATCACGACGAGCGGTCTGGCGTAGCTCGGTGAAGAAGCGGAGATCAGCCTTGTACCGGGCGATCTGCGCTTCAGAAAAGCTCTTGTCCTCGAAGAAGCTGCGGGATGAAAGCGCTGTCTGCAAGCACAGGCCAAATGCTGTCAGTGCCACATAGAAGTCGTCTCGCAGCTTCTGCCGCTCGTCATACTCCTCGCCATCGCTACCCTTCACAAATTTCGGTGCCAGTACCTGCCGGTACTGCTCGCTGTCGAGCTTGTTGGTTACCGACTTGAAGAACGACCACAGCGCATCGTGCAAAGCAGGCAGGCGCTTGTACTCCGTGTTGAACTGTCGGTACAGGCCCTCCAGGTCGCTGATGTCAAAGCCGCCTTGGGTGCGAGCTTCCAAGTCCTGGTAGGAGCGGATGGCAGTGTCGAGTTCCTTCAAGATCCCTCGATAGTCCACCAATACGCCGTAACGCTTGGCGTCATGCAGGCGGTTGACGCGGGCCACGGCCTGAATCAGGTTGTGTCCTTTCAGGGGCTTGTCGATGTACAGCACCGTGTTGCGGGGCTCATCAAAGCCCGTCAGCAGCTTGTCTACAACGATCAGCAAGTCAGGAGCACCGTCCGCACCAAAGTCACTGACCACCTGCTTCTCATAGGTCTCGGCATCGTTGCCGCAGGTGGCCATGGCTTGCTTCCACCACTTTTGCACCTCGGGCAGCGTGTCCTCGTCCACATCGGAATTGCCTTCACGCGTGTCCGGGGCGGAGATAACCACCGCACTGGTCACCAAGCCGGTGTCGTCCAGCGCCTTCTTGTAACGAATGGCGTCGAGCTTGCTGTCGGTGGCAACCTGTCCCTTCAGGCCAAGACCCAGCTTTTTGATGTTCTCGTTGAAGTGGGTGGCGATGTCCCAGGCAATCAACTCAATGCGGTTGGCTGCACCGTAGATGGCCCCCTTCTTGGCGAACTTCTTTTTCAGGTCGGTGCGCTGGGCATCGCTGAGGTTGCTGGTGATCTTCTCGAACCAACGGTTCACCGCCTCTTCGTTGATGTCCAACTCGGGCACACGCTCTTCATATAGCAGCGGGGCCACGGTTTCGTCTTCCACCGCGCGCTGCATGGTGTAGGCATGCACGATGGGGCCGAATTTGTTGGCCGTCTTCTCGTCCTTGAGCAACGGGGTGCCGGTGAAGGCGATGTAGGCGGCCTTGGGCAGTGCCTTCTTCATGCGCTCATGCGTTTCGCCGCCGTGGCTGCGGTGGCCTTCGTCCACCAGCACAATCATGTCGGCCGAGTCGTTGCGGCACTCCGGCAGCTTGGATGCCATGTTGAACTTGTGCACCAGCGTGAAGGTGATGCGCTCGGTGCCTTTGCCGATGCGCTGGGCCAGGTCACGACCAGACAGAGTACGGCTCCTTTCGCCCTCCTTCTGCGTGGCGATGCTGGAGCCAAAGGCGCCACCGGTCATGAAGTTGCGGGCGAGCTGCGTTTCCAGGTCAATGCGGTCGGTCACCACCACCACACGGCATTCCTTCAAGGCATCCACCAACAGCAGCGCCTTGGTCAGGAACACCATGGTGAAGCTCTTGCCCGAGCCTGTGGTGTGCCACACCACGCCGCCCTCACGGCCACCACCTTGTGATTCGGGCTTTATCTGGCTGATGCGCGCCAGCAGCGCACGGATGCCGAAGAACTGCTGGTAGCGAGCCACGATCTTGCCCACCTTGCGGTCGAACAGCACATAACCGCGCAGGAATTCGAGCAGCCGTGCCGGGGTCAACAAGCTCACCAGCAAGCGGTCCTGCTCGGTAGCCTGCATGGCGGCGCTCCACAGCGTGTCGAAGTACGCCGCCAGCGCGGCAGGTTTGCCGTCGAACAGCTCCGCACGCACATCCGGCTTGAGGGCCTTGTTCTTGAGCGCCTGCATGTGGGCCTCGTCAAACTCCTCTTCCCGCCACTTGGCCCAGAATTTTGCCGCCGTGTGGGTGGTGCCGTAGCGCCCCTCGGTCTGGCTGATGGACAGCAGCAGCTGTGCATAGGCAAACAGGTTGGGAATCTCATCAGGCCGCTGGTTGCGCAGGTGTTGGCTGATGCCCTCCGTCACCATCGCCTTGGCGGGGTGGCTGCCGCCGCCCGACTCCGGCCGCTTGGCCTCGATCACCACCAGCGGGATGCCGTTCACATACGCCACCACATCGGGCGTTCGGTGGTGCGTGCCCTGCGCGGCCAGCACCTCCAGCTCTTCGGTCACATCCCAAAGGTTGGCCGTGGCGTCAGTCCAATCGATGACCGCTATGGTCGGCTGGTGCTTTTTGCCATCGGGCATGAACTCCGTCACCGTGATGCCCAACGCCAGCTTGCCGTACAGCCGCTCGTTGGCGGGCATCAGCCCTTCGGCCAGGCTGAGTGCCGACAACTCCCGCACGATCTGGTCGATGCCGCTGGGTGACAGCGGATACCACTGGCCCTTGTATTCGTAGCGCCGGGTTTGCAGCACCTCGATCAGCCGGGGCTTGAACAGCACCTCGCGCGTGCTGCCGCGCAGAGTCAGCGCCTGCGCCGTGGTCAGAAAGTTCCAGCCCAGGTTGCACAGCAGGTGCAGCGCGGGCAGGTGGGCGCTGTACTGCTCTCGGGAGTTGGGCGTGGTGTTCATGCCTGCGCCTCGGTTTCGGCTTCGGGCAGCTTGACGCGGCGTTTGCCAGTCAGGAGCTGGGACATCAGGGCGGATTTTTCTTGTCGCAAGGCCTGCACTTGAGCCTGCAGCCGCGCCTCCTCAGCCCTGGCGACATTGATGACCTCGGCAATGCGCCGCTGCTCTGGCGCGGTGGGAATGTGGAGCTGCAGTTTGAAGAAGTCTGTCACGCTCACGTTCAGCAGGCCGTGGTTTCGCGCACCTTCTTGTGCGACGCCTTCAATCTCCTGATTCAGCAGGCCCGCTTCAAAGTAATGACGGAAGAAGTCGAAGTCGGCGTCCACGTCGTCGCGCAATTTGAAGCAGAGGTACAGGCTCGACACAACACCCGCGTCATAGTCCAGAAGTGGCTTGATGGCCCCCATCGGGTAGCCTGTCGAATAGCTCTTGTTGTAAGCGAAGTCATACCGATACAGCAGCGTGTAGCCACTGAGGTTGGCACTGGCGACGGACTTGTTGAAGTAGTCGCGTTGACTGATGAGCCCATGCTCCGCCGAGATCGTCAACACATTGGTGTTCTGCGTGCAGTTTTTGCGCGTAACCCTTTCAAAGACGGCATCGAAATCTACGTAACGCCACTTACCCGTGAACCCAGGAAAACGGCGGCGGCCTGACAACATCGACACCATCAGGTCACGGGTGCACCGCTGGCTGTTCGCCAGCAGCCGCTCCGCAGTGGAAATGGCTTGATCCCAGGTGATGAGGACTTGGGCGATTCGACGCTGCTCACGGCACGGGGGCAACGTGATTTTCAACTTCTTAAAGTAAGGAAGGCCAATCGTCTTGATGGTCGATCCCACAGCGACACGCTCGAACTGCGGCTTCTGTAGCTGCAGCCAATAATAGAGATACCAGTTGTGTAATGCGGTAGATTTTGAGCAATCCCAAGCGATGAAGTGCTGACTGACGGCCATGTCTTCCGCAGTCACGCCACTCTTCCCAACACCCGCATCACGCGACAAAACTACCGTCCCCGACGGATGAACAACCGCGGATGAGTTTTTCACTCCTGCAAGAGAAATCTCTTTATCTGTTTCAGTGACCACCCCTTTATCTAGGCGACCAGAATCAGCCAACGAAATCCACTTGATTCCGCCATTCCAGTAATCAGGATGATTTTTGTTCGGGGTGTGACCACTGCCTCGCTTTGCCACCTGGTCAATCAAGACCGACTTCCATCCCTTAGGCAGCATCTCCCCCTCCTTTCTTCTTGGTCAGTCGCTTTGCCACTTGATCCAATGCTTCCATGGCGCTGTCGTCCTTCGAGACCGAGGCCAGCATGCGCGCCGCATAGCCCTCGCCTGCTGCCTCCAACGCAGCCCTCCGCTGCGCCGCGAACTGCTCATACTCGCTCTGCGCGTGCGCCACGGCCTGCTTATGCGACGCCTTGCCCGCACCCACCAGCACCTGGCGGTCGTTGAAGCTGAGGAAGGCGTCGAGCTTCTCGGTCCAGTCCTTCAGGAAGACTTCCTTGCGGCGTGTGGCCTGGTCTTCGGCAAAGTCCAGCCACATGGTGACGATGCGGTTCAGCTCGGTGATCTCCTGCTCGGTCAGGTAGTTCTTGGCCACGCCCACGTCAGCTTTCTGCACCTGGCCCTTGCGGGTGGTGGTCAGGCCCATGTTGGGCTGGGTGTGATCGGCGCGGGTGCGGATGATCTCGGCGGCGGTCTGGCCCGATACGGCGTAGTGCAGCTTGTTCTGGATAACGCGGAAAAAGGCGGTGGTCTCGGGCAGCGTGGGTGCGTAATCAGCCGCCAGGGCAAAGATTTCGCGCACCCTCAGGTACATGCGGCGCTCGCTGGCGCGGATGTCACGGATGCGCTCCAGCAACTCGCCGAAGCGGTCGGGCAGCACCGACTCACCCACAGGCGGGTTCTTCAGGCGCACGTCGTCGAGCACGAAGCCCTTGAGGAGGTATTCGCTCAAGTTGGCCGTGGCCCATTGGCGGAACTGAGTGCCGCGTGCCGAGCGCGCCCGGTAGCCCACGGCCAAGATGACCTCCAGGCTATAGAAGCGCACATTGCGGCGGACGAGCCGGCCACCCTCCTGGCGAACTTGTAAGCTGGACTTACAAGTTGCCTCGGGGTCTGCCTCCCCCTCGGCGTAAATGGCTTTCACATGCTGGGTGACGTTCTGTGGCGTGGTCTGGAACAGCGTGGCAATTTCTGCCTGGCTGAGCCAAAGCGAGCCGCCATCGGCCCGCATTTCAACACGGGTGAGGCCGTCGTCAGTGGTGTAGAGAACGAATTCGCCCTGGCTTTCGGCGCTGGCTGATGCCTGCAACTCCACCGATGCAGCCATCGCCTTGGTCGGCTTGCTGGATTTTGACGCTTTACTCATAGCCCAGCTCCTTCAGGTAGACGGCCATCTGAGCTTCCAGGCTGGCCAGCTCGGCCTTGAGCTGCTCGCGCTCCTTGCGCACGGCCACCAGGTCGATTTCGGCTTCTTCCTCAAAGGTGTCCACATAGCGCGGGATGTTGAGGTTGAAGTCGTTCTCGGCAATCTCGGCAGGCGTGGCGAGGTAGGCGTACTTGTCCACGCTTTGCCGTGTGGCGACGGTATCCAGGATGCGCTGCAGGTCAGCTTCGCGCAGCAGGTTCTGGTTCTTGCCGGCCTCGAAGTCACGGCTAGCGTCGATGAACAACACCTTGTCGTCGGCCTTGTTCTTGCGGAACACCAGCACCGCGGCGGGGATGCCGGTGCCGTAGAACAGTTTTTCGGGCAGGCCAATCACCACGTCGAGCAGGTTCTCTTCGATCAACTTCTGGCGAATGCGCCCCTCGGCAGCGCCACGGAACAGCACGCCATGCGGAACAACCACCGCCATCCGGCCGGTGCCTGGCTTCATGGTCTCGATCATGTGCAGGATGAAGGCGTAATCACCCTTGGTACGTGGCGGCACGCCCCGCCGGAAGCGGCTGAACTTGTCGGCATCGGCACCCTCATGCCCCCACTTTTCAAGGCTGAACGGCGGGTTGGCCACCACGATGTCGAAGTGTTTGAGGGCAGCGTCTCCATCCAGCAGCTTGGGGTTGCGGATGGTGTCACCCCATTCGATGCGGTGGTTGTCCTCGCCATGCAGGAACATGTTCATCTTGGCCAGCGCCCAGGTGCTGCCGATGGCTTCCTGCCCATAGAGCGCGTACTTGCGAGAGCCGGTGTTCTCACGAATCAGGCGGCCGCACTTCATCAACAGCGACCCGGAACCGCAGGTGGGGTCACAGATTTCGTCTCCCTCTTGCGGCGCCATCAGGCGAGCCATGAGAGCGGAGACTTCGGGCGGGGTGTAGAACTCGCCCGCCTTTTTGCCGCTGGTGGAGGCAAAGTTCTTGATGAGGAATTCGTAGGCATTGCCGATCACATCGAGCTGGCCGACACGGCTGGGGCGCAAGTCCAGCTCGGGCTTGGCGAAGTCTTCCAGCAGGTGGCGCAGGATGTCGTTCTTCTGCTGCTCGTCGCCCAGCTTGTTTGAGTTGAAGCTGATGTCCTGGAACACATCGCGCAGCTTGGTGATGTTGGCCTCTTCGATGGCGTGCAGCGCCTTGTCGATGCGCTCGCCGTTGCCGGGGCTGTGCCGTAGGGCGTGCAAGGCATAGAAGCTGGCACTGGCGGGCAGCACGAAACGCTCGTTTTTGAGCATTTCCTTAATCAGCTCAGGATGATCACCGTACTGCTTCTTGTAGGCGTCGTAGTGGTCCTGCCAGACATCCGACACGTACTTGAGGAACAGCATGGTCAGGACGAAGTCCTTGTAGATGCTCGGGTCCACGGTGCCGCGGAAGGTGTCGCAGGCGGCCCAGACGGCGGCGTTGATCTCGTCCTGGCTTACAGAGACGATTTTGGTGTTTGTACTGTTCATGATGTTTGAGCTCCTGCGTTGTTCAGTGACCGGCCTGCGCAGCATGCGCAAGACTCTCTGCGAGCGCTTGAAGTTGCTGCTCGCGGTTTTGAATGAGTTGATTGAGCGTGTGGCGCTCCTGACGGGCAAGGTCAGCCAGGGCAACGATGCGTTGCTGGTCCGCCAGCGAGGGCACGCACAGCGTGAGCGATTCCAGTACGGGGCGGCGGATACTCAACTGGCTGCTGCCTTCAGCGGCTTGCTGAAGCTGACGCTGAAATGGCGGTTGGTTTATTTGCCACGCCAGGAAAGCAGGCAGCAATAGACCTTGGGAGGCCACTCGGAGCAGAAAGAAGTGAGGGCTGCACACAGCAGGGCTCGGCGGCTCATCAATGCATACGGCATAGAACCGAGCACCTTTAGCGACGAACAGTATGTCCCCAGCCTTGAGCCAGTCAGGTGGTTTGCGGCCTGCAAGCGTGGTGCGCGTGACGTCAGACCATTTGACCCCATGGTCAAGGTCAACATCCCTCATCTGCACCGCCAGAACTTCACCATCGGCCGACTCCTCAATGGAGCCGCGAAAGGGGTAGCCCGCTTGAATGGAGACCAACTCTCCAACCATGAAATTTTCTGCATCAATGTTCATGATGCAAACTCTCGCACGACATCAACGCCAATGCAAGCTTTTTTGCATCAACTCGATTGATGCGATCACCCCCACCCCCTCCTGCCGCTACTCAAGTGAGTAGCGGCAGGAGGGGGTCAGGCGCGCTTAGCGCAGAGCTGGGTAGCTCTGGGCTGTTTTTCACGCAAGCGGTCCAGGTAATCAGCCCATGCCTGCATCATCTTCCGACGCTCTGGCAAGTGCTCTGCACGGTTGTATGCCGCTTTGATGGGATTCCTCTCGGAGTGTGCCAACTGCCGCTCGATGGCATCAGAGGTCCAGCCCATCTCATGCAGCAGGGTGGAAGCCATACTTCGGAAGCCATGACCGGTCATATCGTCCGTGCCATAGCCAAGGCGCCGAAGCGCGGCGTTCACCGTGTTCTCGCTCATCGGATCACGGCCACTCCGTATCGACGGGAACACATAGCAGCCCCTGCCTGCAGCCCGACCAGCAAAGCCGATGCGCGCCACTTGCAGGCGCCACGATGTCCAGAATGGTCCAGCAGCAGCCAATCTTCCGTGGCATACCAGATGGCATACCAGCCAAGCCGAAAATGAAAAAAGCCCTTGAAATTCAAGGGCTTAGTTCAATTATCTGGCGGAGAGGGGGGGATTCGAACCCCCGAGGCGCTATAAACGCCTGCCTGATTTCGAGTCAGGTACATTCAACCACTCTGCCACCTCTCCGGGTGGTCCCCGGCGGACCGGGGACGCGCATCATACGAGGAAGCGAGGCCGGCGACAAGTCATTCCGGTCAACCAAGTGAAAATTTCCTGAGTGCATGCCTTGCCGGATGCCTGCAGCCCCCCGATGATGCCTGTCTCCCCAGCAATACCCTGCCCCCGCACACCATGATCGAATTCGGACACCTCACCCACCCCGGCCTGCGCCGCGAGCTCAACGAAGACACCTACTACGGTGACAGCGAGCTGGCCCTGTGGCTGGTGGCCGATGGCATGGGCGGCCACGCCTGCGGCGAAGTGGCCAGCGCGCTGGCCCGCGAAACCATCGTGCGCGAGATCCGCCGTGGTGCGCCGCTGGTCCACGCCATCCGCACCGCCGACGAAGAGATCATCCGCGCCTCGCGCAGGCGCAACGACACCCTGCCGATGGGCACCACCGTGGTCGCAGCACGCGTGCAGGGCAATCGCTACGAAGTGGCATGGGTCGGCGACAGCCGTGCGTATCTGTGGCGCGATGGTCAGCTGGCGCAGCTCAGCCAGGACCACAGCGTGGTGCAGGAGCTGGTCGCGCAGGGCAACCTGACGGCCGAGCAGGCACGCGCGCATCCGCATCGCAACGTGGTCACCCAGGCGCTGGGCGTGACCGATCCTGCACATCTGAACGTGGCCACCACCAGCGGTGAGCTGCGCCCAGGCATGCAACTGCTGCTGTGCAGTGACGGCCTGACCGAGGAAGTGGACGACCGCAGCATCGCCCGCACCCTCGCCTTCGACGATGCCAGCGCGCAGGAATGCGTGGACACGCTGGTCGCCGCCGCGCTCGACGGCGGTGGCCGCGACAACATCAGCGTGATTCTGGTGCGCTGCCATTAAGCGGCAGATCCACGCCATGCGTGGATACGGTACTGCCGGCCAGCGGCCGGCAGTACCCCATGCCAGGCATTACGCGCTGGCGGGCTCTTCCACCTTCGGGCCATCCCACAAGGCGTAGCCGGCCTTCTTGCGCAGTCGTTCCAGACGCGCGCTGTGCGCTTCCAGCTCAGACGGGGTGGCCACCACGCGTGGGCGCGGCAGCAGTTTGCTGGTATCGAAGGCCTGCAGCGCGGCACCGGCGCCACCGCCGTCATCGTCGCCCAGGCCGAAGCCGATCTCTTCCTGGCCCGAGGTCAGCGCGATATAGACGTCACCCAGGATCTGCGCGTCGAGCAGGCCGCCATGCAGCGCACGGTGCGAATTGTCCACGCCCAGGCGCTTGCACAGCGCATCCAGCGAATTGCGCTGGCCCGGGAAGCGCTCGCGCGCCATAACCAGGGTATCGATCACCGTGCAGCGATCGGTGATCTTTCCATACTGCGGGCCCAGCAACGACAGCTCGTTGTCGAGGAAGCCCAGGTCGAACGCCGCGTTGTGGATGATCAGCTCGGCGCCATCGATGAAGGCCAGGAATTCATCGGCGATCTGCGCGAAATCCGGCTTGTCAGCCAGGAACTCCAAGGTCAGGCCGGTGACTTCCTGCGCGCCCTGTTCGAACTCGCAGTCCGGCTTGATGTACTGGTGGTAGTTGTTGCCGGTCGGGCGGCGCTTGAACAGCTCCACGCAGCCGATTTCGACGATGCGATTGCCCTTCTTCCACTCCAGGCCGGTGGTTTCGGTATCGAGGATGATCTGACGCATGGGCTCAGTTTACCGGGCTGGCGTCGCGGATCCGGATGGCCGCGTTGCGGGCCAGGGTATCCACCCGCTCATTGTCCGGATCGCCGGAGTGGCCCTTCACCCAGCGCCAGTCGATCTGGTGCCGCAGCGTGGCCGCATGCAGGCGCTCCCACAGCTCGCGGTTCTTCACCGGGTCACCGCCGGCGGTCTTCCAGTTCTTGCGGATCCAGCCGGGCATCCATTGGGTCAGCCCCTGCCGCACATACTGCGAATCGGTGTAGAGCACGATGTTGCACGGCTCGGTCAGCGTTTCCAGGCCGGAAATGGCCGCCATCAGCTCCATCCGGTTGTTGGTGGTGTGCGCTTCGCCGCCGCTCAGTTCACGCTCGTGGCCCTTGTAGCGCAGCAGTGCAGCCCAGCCGCCGGGGCCGGGATTGCCAAGGCAGGAACCGTCGGTGTGAATTTCAATGGTTTT
The DNA here is from genome assembly GCF_047520985.2 of Stenotrophomonas sp. BR163. Lineage (NCBI taxonomy): Bacteria > Pseudomonadati > Pseudomonadota > Gammaproteobacteria > Lysobacterales > Lysobacteraceae > Stenotrophomonas > Stenotrophomonas sp. BR163. The sequence continues at coordinate 2,851 of NZ_JAXBRE020000043.1, read as the reverse complement.
CAATACAACTCCAGATCAGGTAGCAACGGTGCCGTGCCAACGCACCGGCAACGGTTTCGGCCCGGGCAGGGCCAGCGTTCGTTTTTCAGCATGGAACAGGCAGGCTGCGCGCAGTGGCGACCAACCGCCCGCGCGACGGCTGCCGGCGCCGCGCCAGAGCGGGCCGAGGAAACGCATATCGTCGCACTCCAGCCCGTGGCGGCCGAGCAGCAGGCGGATCCGCTGCGGCGTGCGCACCACCAGCCCGTGCTGGCGCCAGTGCGTGCGGTAAGGGCTGAACGGGTTGAGGCTGCTCAGCCACAGGTGGCCGCCCGGCATCAGCACGCGCTCGCACTCATCGAGCAACCGATCAGCGTCGGCTGCGGTGACATGCTGCAGCACGACCGCATTGACGCTTTCATTGGCCAGCGGCAGCGGCAACGCACAGCGGGTGTCGCCGGCATAGCCGTGCCCCTGCCGGTACAGGCGCAGGCCGCGCCCGCCAAGCTGCGCATCGTCCAGCCATGCCGCACTCGGCGCGATCCACAGCCAGGGCTGCACCGGCAGCAACGACAGCTGCGGCAGCAGCAGTTGCCGCTCCAGAACGCGCAGGGCTTCCGCCGGTTCGCTGTCGAACCACGGGGTCTGGCTCGCTTGACGGGTGCTCTGCAGCGCGGGCATGGTCCAATTCTATGCGACTGACTGCCCTTCCCGCATTTGCGGACAACTACATCTGGACGTTGATCGACGACGACGGCGCCGCCGTGGTCGTCGATCCTGGCGATGCCGCGCCGGTGCTTGCGCTCGCCGATCAGGGCCTGCGCGTGGACACGATCCTGCTCACCCATCATCACGATGACCACATCGGTGGCGTGCCCGTGCTGCAGGCACGTTTTCCCGGAGTCCGGGTGATCGCGCCCGTCGAGGAGCGCATCCCTACGGCAACCGAACGGGTCGGCGAAGGTGAACGCGTTCAGGCACTGGGCCGGGCGTTCCACGTACTATCCGTGCCCGGGCATACCCGCAGCCACATCGCGTTTCACACTGCTGAACATCTTTTCAGCGGAGATTCGTTGTTCAGCCTGGGCTGTGGACGCCTGTTCGAAGGTACGCCGTCCCAGCTGCTGGCATCGATGCGCAAGCTGGGTACCTTGCCCGCGCAACTGCTGCTTTGTTGCGCTCATGAGTACACCGTGTCAAATGCCGTCTTCGCGCGGCATGTCGACCCCGCCAACGCTGCCTTGAGGCAGCGCCAAGAGGAGGCTTTGGCCATGCGCCGCGATGACCGTTCCACCCTGCCGGTAACCCTGGCCAGCGAATTCGACTGCAATCCGTTCCTGCGTGTGCACACTGCGCCGATCCGCGCGTCGGTGTCGGCACACCTGGGCCGTGACGTCGTTGACGACGTCGACGTGATGGCCGGTCTCCGGCACTGGAAAGACGGCTTCCGCGCATGATGCGCCGAAGTCTGCCGCTGGCCCTGGGCCTGATCCTGGGGCTGGCCGGAACCGCCAGCGCCCAGTCGCTGGGCGCTGGCATCGGCCAGAACCTGACCGCCGCCGCCGCCCTGCCGCTGGATCCGGCCGCGTTGCCGGCCGCGTCGGTCCGCAACGGCCAGGAGATCTTCTCCAGCTTCCGCGATGGCCTGGCCGAGCCCACCTGCAATGCCGAGGCCACCAGCCCGCGCTGGCAGAAGCAGTTCGCCCACGCCCCGTCGCGCCTGGCCAACCAGGATGACGATGCACTGGTGCTGTTCGGCTATGTGGTCGAAGAGCTGCGCAAGGCCAACCTGCCCACCGAGTTCGCACTGATTCCCTTCGTGGAAAGCGGCTACCGGCCCAATGCCCGCAACGGCAGCGGCCCAACCGGCCTGTGGCAGTTCATCGCCACCACCGCGCGCAATCACCGCGTGCCCATGGCCAACGGCTACGACGGCCGCCTGTCGGCGGTCGATTCCACCCAGGCCGCAGTGCGCTACCTGAAGACCCTGCACGGCATGTTCGGCGGTGACTGGCGCCTGGCCACCATGGCCTACAACGCCGGCGAGTACCGCGTGCTGCAATCGATGCGAAAGGCCGGCATGAACGCGCAGAACGCCAAGCCCTCGGCGCTGCCCGGCCTGTCGCCGGTCACCCATGCCTACGTCGAGAAGCTGCATGCCCTGGCCTGCGTGCTGGAAGACGTGGAAGACCAGCCAGGGGTCATGGCCTCGCTGGACCGCACCGTGCCTGTACTGAAGGACCACACCCTGCCCGCCGGCACCAGCGTCCAGCAATGGGCCGCACAGCGCGCCCTGGACCCGGCCAGGATCGTCCGTCTCAACCCCGCCCTGGCGGGCGGTGGACGCGTCTCGTCCGGCACCACCCGCGTGCTGGCGCCGGTCTCGGCCGCCAACGCGACCGTGGCGGACACCGCCACCGCGCTGGTGGCCAGTAGCGTACCTGTTGCCGCCGCCTCGCCAGCGCCGCAGGTCGCCAAGACCGTGGCCGCGATCGCCGATCGTCCGCGCAGCCGTCGCCACACCGTGCGTGATGGTGAATCGGCCTGGACCATCGCCCGCCGCTATGGCATGCCGGTCAAGGCGCTTCTTTCGCTGAACGGCCTGAGCGGCAGCAGCGTGCTGAAGCCGGGTGCGGTGCTGCGCGTCGAAGACTGACGCGCAGGCCAGGCCCTCCTGTAGAGCCGAGCCCCTGCTCGGCTTTTTTCTTGCCTGCGACTTGTCGGGGTTCATGACCAGCCGAGCATGGGCTCGGCTCTTGTGTCTTGGATGGTGCCCTGATCAGGCACAATTCCCCGGTGACCCGGGAGGCTCCGATGACGCTGCCTCGGCTCTTAAGCCTTCGAGCTTGCAAAGTAGATTCAGCGCGTCGGC
>NZ_JAXBRE020000042.1:0-28124 GCF_047520985.2 Stenotrophomonas sp. BR163 | reverse complement strand
GTTGGCGCCATGGATGGCGCCATCGAGCCCCCATGGACGGGTTTACGGCGTGTCCTGCCCACCCACACCGGCCCGCCCAACAAGCAGAAGGCCAGAGCCGCTCTGGCTCTGGCCTTTGATGTTGCTCTGGCTTGAAGCATCTGCGGGTGCAGGGGCGCAGCCCTGCCGACCAACCCTCAATGCAGCAGGGCAGCCACTGCGGCGCGGAAGCCGTCCTGGGCCTGCCCGGAGTCGGGTGCGTAATGCAGCTGGCGCACGGCCCGGCCCAACCGGGTCGCCCCCACGAAGCCACAGCTCGCCTGCAGCCGATGCAACTGGCTGCGCAACTGGCGCTCGTCGTGCTGGTCCACCGCCTGCTCGACCGCGTCGCGCACGCCCGGCAACTCGGCCAGGAACAGTTCGCGCAGTGCGATCAGGTGGTTGCGCTGGCCATTGAGCGCTGCCAGGGCTGCGGTCTCGTCCCAGTCCTGTACGGCCAGTTCGACCGCGGCCGGGGCCTGTGCCACGAAGATCCCCGCCGGGCTGTTGACCAGCGCTCGGCGCACGGCCTTCAGCAGCTGGTCGCGGCCCAGTGGCTTGACCAGCGTGTCGCTGAAACCAGCTTCGCGCAGGCGGGCGTGAATGGAGGCATCGCCGTCGGCGGTATGTGCCAGCGCCGGCGTGTCGGGATGTGAACGGCGCAACTCACGCAACAGCTGCGCGCCATTGCCGTCCGGCAGGTTGACGTCGATCAGCCACAGGTCATGCGAGCCGGGCTCGGCACTGGCCAGGGCACTGGCCAGCGAATCTGCGGTATCCACATCCGCCGGTAACGTTTCCAACGCCGCCTTGAAAAAACCGCGGCTGATGATGTCGTCCTCGACAAGCAGGAAGCGGGGCCGTGCGGCCCGCGGGGTCATCTGCATCAGGGCTGCCTCCATGTCAGCTGTCCCAATCATCATGCACGACGGCCACGGGCGCAAGCGGGTCCGGGCCCCATCGGTCAGGATCTGCGACAATACGCCCCCATTTTTGCCCGCAGCCTGTTGCCACGTGGCCCGATCCCGCTCCCGCACCGACCGTACCCCGTTCCAGACCGAGATCCTCGACCTCAGCCATGATGGTCGCGGTGTCGCCCGCCGTGAAGGCGAGGGCAGCAAGGTTACCTTCGTCAGCGGCGCCCTGCCCGGTGAAGTGGTGGTGGCCGAACAGACAGCCCGCAGCCGCCATTTCGACGAGGCGCGCACGCTGGAGGTGCTGCAGGCCTCGCCGCAGCGGGTGACCCCCAAGTGCCCCCATTTCGGCACCTGTGCCGGCTGCGTACTGCAGCACCTGGACGAGGCCCAGCAGATCGTCGCCAAGCAGCGCGTGCTGATGGACAACCTGGAGCGGATCGGCCATGTGAAGCCGGGCACCGTGCTGCCGCCGCTGGTCGGCGAGAGCTGGGGTTACCGCCGCAAGGGCCGCTTCTCGGTGCGCCGGGTCGAGAAGAAGGACAAGACCCTGGTCGGCTTCCGTGAACAGGATCCGCGTTTCGTCGCCGACCTCAGCCAATGCCTGACGGTGATTCCGGAAATCGGCACCAAGGTCGAGGCGCTGTCCACCTTCATTGAAACGCTCGATGGCAAGCGCGACATCCCGCAGATCGAGTTCATCGCCGGTGACCAGGCGGTGGTGCTGACCGTGCGCCACCTGCAACCGCTCAGCGATGCGGACCGCGCGGCCTGGGCTGCCTTCGGCCAGCAGCATGGGTTCGTGATCTACCTGCAGTCCGGCGGCGTGGACACCGTGCAGCCGCTGGACGGGCAGGGCGTGCCGCTGTCGTTCCGGCTGGCGCCGTGGGATGTCGAGCTGGCGTTCCGCCCGTTGGATTTCATCCAGGTCAACGCCAAGCTCAACGAGAAGATGATCGCCCACGCCCTGGACCTGCTGCAGCCGGGTAAGGACGAGCGCGTGCTGGACCTGTTCTGCGGCCTGGGCAACTTCACCCTGCCGCTGGCCCGCCGTGTGCGTGAAGTGGTGGGTGTGGAAGGCGATGCAGGCCTGGTGGCGCGTGCGCGTGAGAACGCCGAGCGCAACGGCCTGGCCAACGCGCAGTTCTTCAGCGCCGACCTGACCCAGGACCAGCGCAGCACGGCGTGGATGCGCCAGGGCTTCGACAAGCTGCTGCTGGATCCGCCGCGCTCGGGCGCGATCGAAGTGCTGCAGCAGCTGCCGCTGAAGCAGTTCAAGCGTATCGTCTACGTCAGCTGCCACCCGGGCTCGCTGGCGCGCGATGCCGGCTATCTGGTCAACGAACAGGGCTTCACCCTGGTCAGCGCCGGTGCCATGGACATGTTCCCGCACACCGCGCACGTGGAAAGCATCGCGGTATTCGAAAAGCGCTGAGCAGCCGTCATCACCCGTGGCGCATAATTGCGCCATGGGCATCGAAATCGAACGCAAATTCCTGGTCAGCAGCGATGGCTGGCGCACCGCCGCGCATCGGGTGATCCCGATGGCGCAGGGCTACATCAACGACATGGGCGCGCTCGACCGCGGCACCCAGAACGCCTCGGTGCGCGTGCGCATCGAAGGCGACCACGCCGCGCTGAACCTGAAGTCGCGCACCCTCGGCCACACCCGGCAGGAGTTCGACTACCCGATCCCCGTGGAGGACGCGCGCGCACTGCTGGTGTTGTGTGTCGGCGGCCTGATCGACAAGCGCCGCCATCTGGTCGAACACGCCGGCCTGACCTGGGAAGTGGACGAGTTCCTCGGTGACAACGCCGGCCTGGTGGTGGCCGAAGTCGAGCTGGAAAGCGCGGACCAAGCCATCGACCTGCCGGACTGGGTCGGCGCCGAAGTGACCGATGACGCCCGCTACTACAACGTTGCCCTGGCCAGCCGCCCGTATTCACAGTGGTGAACCCCCAAAAAGGGGACGGAGGGGATTAAGTCGGCTTTACCCCGCCTGTGCGGAAAGCGACTTAATCCCCTCCGTCCCCTTTTATCGAGGAAGGCGGTCCCCATGTCGTTCGGATGAGAATCGACATCTACTCCGACGTGGTCTGCCCCTGGTGCTGGATCGGCAAGCATCGTTTCCAGCAGGGCGTGCAGTTGCTGGGCCCGAACGCGCCTGACCTCGATATCCACTGGCAGCCGTTCCAGCTGGACCCGGATGCGGACGACACCCCGGTGCCGCTGCGCGAGGCCTATGCGCGCAAGTTCGGGGGCGTCGAGCGCACCGAGCAGATCCTCGGCCAGACCCAGACCACCGCACGCGCGGAGGGGCTGCCGATGGATTTCAACCAGGGCCAGGTGCGGGTGACCACACTGCCGGCGCATCGGGTGTTGTGGCTGGCCGGTCAGCATGGCGTGCAGGATGCGGTGGGTGAATCGCTGTTCCGCGCCCACTTCGAGCATGGCCAGAATCTGGCTGATACCGCAGTGCTGGTGAAGGCCGGCGTGGCGGGCGGCCTGGACGGTGGTGAAATCGCGCAGATGCTGGCCTCCGACCGGGGCCTGGCCGAGGTCGAAGCCAAGCTGGCGCAGGCCCATGCACTGGGCATTTCTTCGGTGCCGACCTTCGTCATCGATGGGAAGTGGGCGATTTCCGGGGCCCAGCCGCCAGAAGCGTTCGCCCAGGCCCTGCAGCAGATCGCGGCCGAACAGGGCGCCCCGGCCACCCCGGCTGACGGCGACGAGGCCTGCGGCCCGGACGGCTGCAAGGTCTGACCGGCTCCTCAAAAGGGGACGGAGGGGATTAAGACGTATCCAGCCCCTTGGGCCGATTGCGCCTTGATCCCCTCCGTCCCTTTTTCTGACCACTGCGCCTGTCGGCCGGTTCTGCGACAATGCGGCACTGCGCCATGCGGGCGCGCGTTGTGGAGATCGACCATGCTGCTGATCGGCGTTGCCGGCACCGAACTGACCGCCCAGGAACGTGACTGGCTGCAGCACGACGCCGTGGCCGGAGTGGTGCTGTTCAAGCGCAACTTCGCCTCGCGCCAGCAGGTGACCGATCTGAGCGCGGCCATCCGTGCCGCTGCCCCGCGCCCGCAGCTGATCTGCGTGGACCAGGAAGGCGGGCGCGTACAGCGCTTCCGCGAGGGTTACAGCGATCTTCCGCCGCTGCAGGACGTTGGTGCCCTGTACGCCACCGACCCGCAGCAGGCCCTGGCGCTGGCCGAGCAGCATGCCTGGCTGATGGCCAGTGAAGTCCGCGCCAGCGGCCTGGATCTCAGCTTCGCCCCGGTGGTCGACCTTGGCCGCGGCAACCGCGCCATCGGCAACCGCGCCTTCAGTGAAGATCCGCAGGTCGTGGCCGCGTTCACCGCAGCCTATGTGCGCGGCATGCACGCGGTCGGCATGGCCGCCACGCTCAAGCATTTCCCTGGCCACGGCACCGTGCTGGAAGACACCCACGTGGATACCGCGATCGATCCACGCGCGCTGGACGAACTGCGCGCGCAGGACTTGGTGCCGTTCCAGGCCGGCATCGCCGCCGGTGCCGATGCGGTGATGATGGCGCACGTGATCTATCCGCAGGTGGCACCGGAGCCCGCCGGCTATTCCCCACGCTGGATCCAGGACATCCTGCGCGGCGAACTCGGCTTCCGCGGCGTGGTGTTCTCCGATGACATCGGCATGGCCGCCTCGCACAGCGCCGGCGGCGTGCCGGCACGCGTGCACGCGCACCTGTACGCCGGCTGCGACGTGGTGCTGGTTTGCCATCCGGAACTGGTCGATGAAGCCCTGCATGCGGTGCAGGGACGCTCCCTCAATACTGCTGCGCTGCTGGGCCTGCTCGGCCGCGGCGCACTCGGCTGGGACGGCCTGCTGGCCGATGCCCGCCATGGCGACACCCAATCCCGTCTGCTTGAAACCCTTGGAAGAACCGTCTGATGCCCAACCTCACCATTTCCCAGGCCCTGGCCCAGGCTGACCTGCTGGTCGACCGCCCCACCATCGACAAGGCCATCGCTGCTATCGCCGACGCCATCGCGCGCGATTACAAGGGCGAGGTGCCGTTGTTCCTGTCGATCATGCATGGTGCGCTGCCGTTCGCCGGCCAGCTGGCGCTGGAACTGGGCGCGCGCGGCCAGGACGTGCAGTTCGATTACCTGCACGCCACCCGCTACCGCGGCGAAACCACCGGCGGTGACCTGGTCTGGAAGCACAAGCCGGCCACCTCGCTGTTCGGCCGCCGCGTGCTGCTGGTCGACGACATCCTCGACGAGGGCTACACCCTGCAGGGCGTTCGCACCTGGTGCCTGGAACAGGGCGCGACCGATGTGCGCATCGCTGCGATGACCGTGAAGAAGCACGACCGTGCGCTGCCTGACGTGACCGCCGATTACGCGGGCATCGAGCTGCCGGACCGCTACGTGTTCGGCTTCGGCATGGACGTCAACGAGACCCTGCGCTGCGTGCCGGCCATCTACGCGATGAAGGAATAACGGCGCAGCCGCCCGCGGCGCGTCTTCTTCTGCCGCCGGCATCCTCGGGTGCCGGCGTTCGTCTTTTCATGGAGTGCTTCGAATGCAACAGATCGCCCTGGCCGTGATCGGCGGTACCGGTGTCTACAACCTGGCCAAGCTTGACGACGTGCAGACCCACGAGGTCGACACCCGCTTCGGCCGCCCATCGGGCCCGGTGCGCGTGGGCACGCTGCTCGGCCATCGCGTGGCGTTCCTGGCGCGGCATGGCGAGGGGCATTCGCTGCCGCCGCACAAGATCAACTACCGAGCCAACCTGGCTGCGCTGCAGCAGCTGGGCGCGCAGCGGGTGCTGGCATTGAACACGGTGGGTGGCATCACCGAGAACTTCGGTCCGCGCGTGCTCGCCTGCCCGGACCAGATCATCGACTACACCTGGGGCCGCATCAGCACGATCTGTGAAGAAGAAGGCTCCGACGTGGTCCACGTCGATTTCGGCCATCCGTACACGCCGATGCTGCGCAGCAAGATCCTGGCGGCAGCCAAAGTGACCGGTGTCACGGTCCATGACGGTGGCTGCTATGGCGCAACGCAGGGCCCGCGCTTGGAAACGATCGCCGAAATCGCCCGCATGCGCCGCGACGGTTGCGATCTGGTGGGCATGACCGGCATGCCGGAAGCCGCACTGGCGCGGGAGCTGGGCCTGGATTATGCCTGCCTGGCGATCATCGCCAACTGGGCCGCCGGCTGCGGTGATGGCGAGGAGATTACGATGGCCGAAGTGCTGGCCAATGTGCAGGCGGCCAGCAACGGACTTCCGGAACTGGTGGGCGAATTGGCGCGGGGGTGATTGTCTTCCCCGAGCAAGCTTTGCATACTCAGCTTGTGCGCGGGTTCAGCGTACACCACCCATTCATTGCATAAGGTCTCGCATCACCATGCCGAACGGTACCGTCAAGTGGTTCAACGACGCCAAGGGATTTGGCTTCATCTCGCCGGAGGATGGCAGCGCCGACGTGTTCGCGCACTTCTCCGCCATCAACTCCAAGGGCTTCCGCAGCCTGCAGGAAGGCCAGCGTGTCACCTATGACGTGACCCAGGGCCCGAAGGGCGCCCAGGCTTCGAACATCACGCCGGCCGAGTGATCCACTCGACAGTGCGTTGAAAACCCCGCTCCGGCGGGGTTTTTTTTGCGCTGCGACAAGAATTGCGCTGCCGTGGGCGGGGCCCCGCTGGGCATCCGGATTTGCGCTCGGGCACAATGCGCCCATGAAGGAACGACTGCGCATCGCCGTGATCGGCTACGGCACCGCTGGACAGGCATTGTCCATCCTGCTCTCCCGTGATGGCCACGAGGTGGAGATCTTCGAACGTGTGCCCACGCCGGGACCGGTTGGCGCCGGTTTCCTGCTGCAGCCCAGCGGCCTGCAGGTGCTGTGGCAGATGGGCCTGCTTGACGCCGTGCGCGCGCATGCCGCGCCGGTGCATCGCCTGTACGGCGATACGCCGTGCGAACGCGCAGTGATGGACATGCGCTACGCCGGCCTGGACGCGCGCCTGCACGGCCTCGGCATGCAGCGCGGCTCCCTGTTCTCGTTGCTGGATGATGCGCGTGCTGGTGCGGGCCAGCTGCATGCCGGCGTCAGCATTGCCGCAGTGGATGCCGAGCAGGGCCGCTTGCGTGACAGCGAAGGGCGCCTGCACGGTGCGTTCGACCTGGTGGTGGCCGCCGATGGTGCAGCCTCGACGCTGCGCGGCACGATCAAAGACGGTAACGGACTGGATCGCGTGTATCCGTGGGGTGCGCTGTGGTGCCTGTTGCCGGCCGAAGACTGGCCACACCTGCAGGAGCTGCGGCAGCGCTACGTGGCCGCACGCAAGATGATCGGGCTGTTGCCGGTCGGTACGCGGCCCGGTGATGACACGCCGCGCCTGAGCTTTTTCTGGAGCCTGCCACGCGCCGATTTCGAACGTTGGCAGGCCGACGGCATGACGCCCTGGTTGGACGAACTGCATGCGCTGTGGCCGCAGGCCAGTGCACGCTTCGCGCATCTGCGTGACGCCGGCCAGCTGGCACGGGCCGTCTACCGCGACGCGGTGATGACGCGCTGGCATCACGGCCGCATGGTGCTGGCCGGCGATGCCGCGCATGCGATGAGCCCACAGCTGGGCCAGGGCGTGAACATGGCGCTGCTCGATGCGCTGGCGCTGCGCGATGCCTTGCGCGCGCATGGTGGCGGTGCCGCGGCATTGCAGGCCTACCAGGCGCAGCGCAGGGCACACGTTGCGGTCTACCAGCGCTGGAGCCGTTGGCTGACGCCGCTGTTCCAGTCCGATCGCGATGCCTGGGCCAAAGCGCGCGACGTGCTGCTCGGCCCGATGGGGCGCCTGCCGGGTGGACGTGGTCACATGCTGCGTGTGCTCAGCGGTACCCAGCATGGCTGGTTCGGTTCGCTCGCGCTGGATCCGGCTTTCGTCGACGCGCTGGCCACTGCGGCGCAGGCGCCTCGCATCAACGCGATCACGGCCACTGCGTGAAACGCGTCGTCACGTGAATTAACGGTTGCCTCACTGCGCATATGCGAGAAGTAGGTTGCACGCGATTGCGCGTCGCCCGTTTTCCTTTCCGTGATCAACATCGCGCGTGGCCCGGGAGGCGCTGCCGTCGCGGCCCGTTGCGGCCCGGATGTGCCGCCTGTTGTCGAAGAGGAGGATGCCATGTTGTTCGCGGTCGAGGAGCTGGAATCGGAAATCTGCAAGCTGCGCGGTCTGTTGCAGATGCTGCACGAGGACCAGCCCGACGTACTGGAGGACGTGTTCGAGTTCCATGTCGGCAGCCTGATCAGTCATGCGTCGCCGGAGCACCACACGCGCATCCGCACCTGCGCGCAGGAGATGCTGGCGGCGGTCCAGGCCTTGCCGCGGCGACGGGAAGAGGACACGCCTGAGTTCCAGCTGATGCCGCAGCTGGATATCCGTCCGGCCTGATTCAAGCCAGGGGCAGTGCCACCAGGCCGTTGTCCACGCAGGCGACCATCTGTTCGCCGGCAGCGGGAACAGGAACGATTCCGGCGGTGAACGCGGAGAAGGCCGGCAGGAGCGTCATCCTGTCACGCAGCCAGAATGCGGGGAAGCGCCGCCGCAACGGAGGCAAAGCGATCTGTGGATGCAGATGCCCGGCGATCACATGCAGCTCCGCATCGGGCACCGGCTCATGCCGAAGCAGGAACGGTGGCAACCGTACTTCGTCGTGGATCTGCACCTGCAGCTCGGCATGCGGCAGCTGCCGGTCATGATTTCCGCGCAGGACATGCACGTCCAGTGCGGCATTGCGTTCGCGCCATCCCAGCCATTGCTGGTACCACGCAGCACGATGCGCCGGGCCATGCAGGATGTCGCCCAGGATCCACATCTCGCGGCAGGCACGCGCGTCCAGCAGCCCCTGCAGGCGTTGCAGGTCCTTGCCGGTACCGCCGCCGGGCAGCGCGATGCCTGCGCGGCGGAAGACATCGGCCTTGCCCAGGTGCAGATCGGCGAGCAGCAGTGCCTGCCGCGCGGGCCAGTACAGTGCACGCGCGCCAAGCAGCACCAGCGGCTCGCCTGCGCGCAGCAGCGGCAGTTCATCGGCCATGCCGACGCTCCAGCTGCTGGGCCACGCGTTGCACCCGGGTACGCCAGTCTTCGTTGCTGAACTGCCCGCGCAGGCGTTCGGCCCACAGCGGGAAACCCAACGGCGTCAGTGACGCCGGGCGATGCACCGAGAGGGTCTGCATCCGAATCCTGGCCAGTACCTGTTGCAGCCCCGGCATGTCGAGGCTGTCATTCAGCACTTCCTGTTCCGCCAGCGCCAGCAGCAGGTGATCCGGGTCGTGCTCGCGCAGTACGTCGTAGAGCAGTCCCGCGGACGCCTGCAGCTGGCGCAGTGCCCGTGGCATGCCACCGGGCAGGCTGGGGACCAGCAGGCCGGCGACGCGTGCGATGCCGCGGAACTGGCGACGCGCCAGCTCGCCCAGGTTCACCGCAGCACGCAGGTCATCCAGCAGCTGATCGGTGGCGAACAGCGCCCGCCATTGCGCCGCATCCAGATCGATGGCCTGTGCCGGTGCCAGCACCAGGCCGTGATCGTTCACCGCATAGCCGATGCTGTTGCGCTGCCGGCGGGTACAGCGCAGTGCCAGCAGGGCGGCCAGCGCCTCATGCACGTGGCGGCCGGCAAAGGGATAGACGAACAGGAACTGGCCTTCGCGACGCCGCACCTCTTCCACCAGCAGGTGGTCCGGGCCGGGAAGCGCCGACAACTGTTGCTGCAGTGCCAGCAAGGGCGAAAGCCAGCGTGATTCGGCGCTGTCGTCAGCACCGGACAGTACCCACTCCAGCTCGCGTCCGAGTGGCATCGACAGCGGCAACTGGCCTCCCTGCCAGCGTGGCACGACACCGTCTCCGCGCCCTCGTGCCAACCGCACGAAGGCGGTCATGTCGCGCAGCTGCACCAGCTCCAGCAGGCGCCCGGCGAACTGGAAGCGGTCGCCACGGCGCAGGCGGCTGGCGAACTGCTCCTCCACGGCGCCCAGACCGCCGCCGCGCAGAAACTGCACGCGCACGCTGCCATCGCTGCTGATGGTGCCGATCGACAGCCGATGACGCAGTGCCTGGCGGCGGTCGTGCATGCGGTACCACCCATCGGCATCTCGCACGACCTTGTGGAAATCGGGGTACTGGGCCAACGCCTGCCCGCCCTGCACGATGAACGTGAGCACGGCCTGCCACTGGTCGTCGCCGAGCGACGCGAAGGCATGGGTACGCCGGACCTGTGCCAGCAGCGCAGTGCTGTCGAAGCCGCCCGCCAGTGCGCGGCTGACCGCGTGCTGGGCCAGCACATCCAGCGACAGCATCGGCGGCCTGCGCGCTTCGACCACACCTTCAGCCAAGGCACGGCGCACCGCAGCGTACTCGGCCAGTTCCAGCGCATGGCTGGGCACGCACAGGATGGCGCCGCTGGCACCCGGGCGGTGACGTGCGCGTCCGGCGCGCTGGCGCAGACGCGCTACGCCCTTCGGGCTGCCCAGCTGCAGGACCTGCTCGACCTCGGGGAAGTCGACGCCCAGGTCGAGGCTGGAGGTGGCAACCACGCAGCGCAGCGCGCCCGCGCGCAGGCCATCCTCCACCTGCTGGCGCAGTGCCGGATCCAGCGAGCCGTGGTGCAGTGCAAGCGTGTCCGGTTCTTCCGGCCAGACCGCCGCCAGCGCCTGATGCCACAGTTCCGCCTGTGCACGGGTGTTGGTGAACAGCAGGCTGCTGCGTGCCTGCATCAGCGCCTCCAGCACGCGTGGCAGCTGTGCCAGGCCCAGATGCCCCGCCCATGGGAAGCGCTCGCCGGGGTCTGGCAACAGGCTGCGCAGGCTCAGTGGGCGCGGCCGTACGCCCTGCACGATCGGTGCTTCCGGTCGCCCGGGCAGCAGCACGTCGCGCGCCTCCTGCAGATTGCCCAGGGTGGCTGACAGTCCCCACAGCTGCAATGCCGGCGTGGCATCGCGCAACACCGCCAGGTTCAACTGCAGCAGGACGCCGCGCTTGTTTCCCAGCAGTTCGTGCCATTCGTCCACCACCACGCAGCGCAGCCGCTGCATGCGCGGCTGCGTATCTGGATAGCTCAGCAGCAGCGCCAGTGATTCCGGCGTCGTCACCAGTACGTCGATGCGGCCTTCGCGCGCCTGGCGCCGCTCGCGGTTGCTGGCGTCACCACTGCGCAGGCCGACACGCCAACCCAGCCCCAGCCCATCGACCACGGTCTGCAGCGCGCGCGCAGTGTCGCTGGCCAAGGCGCGCAAGGGGGTCACCCACAGCACCTGCAGCGGGCGTACCGCGCTGGCGCGGCGGGGGGAGGGCGGCGGGTCGATCATGGCCTGCAGCAGCGGCCCTCCGAACATCGCCAGTGTCTTGCCGCTGCCTGTGGGTGTGTGCAGCAGTCCCGATTCGCCGGCGAGATAGTGACGCCACATCGCGCGCTGGAACGGCAGTGAGCGCCAGCCTCTGGACGCGAACCAGTCTTCCAGCCGGCGCAGTGCCTGGCTGCGGTTCATCGTGCCAATGCCTGCAGCGTGGCCAGCTGATCGGCTTCGCTGGCGGGCTTGTCGTGGCGCCAGCGCAGGATGCGCGGAAAGCGCACAGCGATGCCCGACTTGTGCCGGCTGCTGCGGTTGACCGCCTCGAAGCCCAGCTCGAAGACGTGTTCGGCGCGAACGCTGCGCACCGGGCCGAAGCGCTCGCGGGTGTTGGCGCGGATCCAGCGATCAAGCGCGAGGATTTCCTTGTCATCCAGGCCCGAATAGGCCTTGGCGACCGGTACCAGCGTGTCGCCGTCCCAGACGCCGAAGGTGTAGTCGGTGTACAGCGTGCTGCGCCGCCCATGGCCGGCCTGCGCGTACAGGAGCACCGCATCGATGGTGAGCGGATCGACCTTCCATTTCCACCAGTCACCGCGGCGGCGTCCGGCCTGGTAGGGCGAGGCATGCCGTTTCAGCATCAGTCCTTCCACGCCGCGTTCGCGTGCCACGTCGCGCATTGCCGCCGCCTGGAGCCAGTCGTCGGCGTCAACGCCCGGTGAGAGCTGGATCCGTGCATCGTTCAGTGCACCGACGACCTCGGCGAGACGCGCGCGCCGCTGCTGCAGCGGACGTTCGCGCAGGTCCACGCCATCGAGTTCAAGCAGGTCATAGGCGAGCACCCGCACCGGCGTGTTGCGCAGGGTGGCCGCACCGGGTTTTCGGCGCTGGATGCGCGTCTGCAGCGCGGTGAAGGCACGCGGCAGGTCCGCGGCTTCGTCCCAGGCCAGCAGCTCGCCGTCCAGCACGCAGCCATCGGGAAGCGCCATCGCCGCCTGTTCGATCTCGGGAAAGCGGCCATCCAGCCGCTCTTCGCCGCGTGACCACAAGGCGACCTCGCCGCGCCGGCGCAGCAGCTGCAGGCGGATGCCATCCCACTTCCATTCCAGCAGCCAGTCATCGATCGCGCCGAGTCGTTCGGCAGGGTTGCCCTCCAGTGGCGAGGCGAGGAAGAACGGGTAGGGCTGCTGCCGGTCCAGCGGCAGCTCATCCGGCGACAGCAGCTGGGCCAGCAGCCCGGGCGAGGGCACCCACTCGCCCAGCATGCGCTGGGCGATGCGTGCGATGTCCAGGCCGGACCATTCGGCCAGCGCCTGCTGCACCAGTCGTTGCGAGACGCCAACGCGCAGGGCGCCGGTCAGCAGCTTGTTGAACACCAGGCGTTCGCTGCTGCACAGCTGCTGCCAGCCGGCCACGACTGCCGCACGGCGCATCGCCTCGGGTTGGTTGGCCACCGCCAGCAGGTGCTGTTCGATCCATTCGGCCAGGGGCCGGTCAGGCGAGGGGTTCGGTGGGTCGTCCAGCAGCAGGGTCAGCGTTTCGGCCAGGTCACCCACCTGCGCATAGCTGTCCTCCACCAGCCACGGTGGCAACCCTGATTCCTCGGCAATCCAGGCGCGCAGTTCGCCACTGGCGGCGATCTTCCTGCGCGCGCCGCCCACCTTGCCACCACTGAGCAGGTACAGCGCCCACGCCGCATCGTGCGCGCCTGCCTGGCCGAAGTAATCGACCAGTGCCGCTCGCTTGTCCAGCGTGGCAGTGCTGCGGTCCAGGCGTTGGTAGAGTGCTGCGAAGGCCTTCATTCCTCGCTCCCGAAATCGGTACGGAAGGCTTCGGCAGCCACGCCGCGTTCGCGCAGGAACGGAATCAACGCATCGGTATTGCCATGGGTGGCGATCACCCGCTGCGCGCCGGTCTGTTCGATCGTCTGCAGCAGTGCGGGCCAATCGGCGTGGTCGGAAATGACGAAGCCACGATCAACGTTGCGGCGGCGGCGGTTGCCGCGCAGTTGCATCCAGCCCGAGGCGAAGCCCAGCTGGTGACGGCCGAAGCGGCGCATCCAGGGCGTGCCCGCAGCCGAGGGCGGGGCGAGGATCAACTGGCCGGCGGCATCGGGCTGGCGGCCCTGTGCGGCCACGGTGAGCGTCTCCAGCATCGGTACGCCGGCCTGCCGGTACACCGCCACGCCATTGGCGATGGCGCCATGCAGCCAGGCCGGCCGATCGTCCAGCGGCCGCAGCTCGGCCAGCACCCGTTGTGCCTTGCCGAGTGCATAGCACAGCAGGATCGCAGCCTCGCCGCGTTGTTCGCATTCGCGGCGCCACGCCACGATTTCGGCAGCGACGGCCGGCGTGTCCGGCCAGCGGTAGATCGGCAGGGCGAAGGTGGCTTCGGTGATGAAGGTATCGCAGGGCACCACTTCGAACGGCGCACAGGTTGGGTCAGGCTGCCGCTTGTAGTCGCCGGAGGCGACCCAGACCTGCCGCCCGTCGTCGACGCGCACCTGCGAAGACCCCAGGACGTGACCGGCTGGATGCAGCGATACCTGTACCCGGCCCAGGCGAAACGGCACGCCCTCGACGTGCGCCTGCACCGGCACATCGCCCAGGCGCCAGCGCAGGATCGGCAGGCTGCCTTGGCTGCAGTGGTACTCGCCCATGCCCGGGCGGGCGTGATCCCCGTGGCCATGGGTGATGAGCGCGCGCGCTACCGGTCGCCAGGGATCAATATGGAAATCGCCGGCGGCGCAGTACAGCCCTTCCGGGCGCAACACCACCAGATCGTCGTTGGCTGCCATGCGGTCACTGTGGCCTGCCGCTCGTGCACAGGGTGAGAACCGGCCTGAACACGGGCTTGGCAAGTCATGCGGCACAATCGGACCGCATACCTCTTGCCGCCAGGATGGACCGGATGAGTGGACCAAGCTTCAGCAGCGACGCGCCCTACGAAACCCATGTGGTGTTGAACCAGCCGCCACCGTTCGCGGGGCGCCAGTTGTGGACTGACGACGTGGCGCTGATGGAAGCCGTGCAACGCGAAGGCGCTGGCAGCTTCGCGCCACGCCTGGCGGTCTATGGCGCGCTGGCCGGCGACGAGGTGTACCGGCTCGGCTTCGATGCCAACCGTGATCGCCCACGCCTGCGCACGCATGATGCGCAGGGTCATCGCATCGATACGGTGGAGTTCCACCCGGCCTATCACCAGTTGATGGAAACGGCGAAATCGCACGGTGTCGCCGGCTTGTCCTGGCATGAACCGCAACCCGGCGCGCATGTCGCGCGTGCGGTATTGAGCTACCTGCACCACCAGGCCGAGGCCGGCACCAGTTGCCCGCTGACGATGACCCATGCAGCAGTAGCGGTGCTGCACGCGCAGCCGCATCTGGCCGAGTGGGCACGCAAGGCCGCAGCGCCGGTCTATGACCCGCGCGACGTGCCGGTGGCTGACAAGGCCGGCATCACCCTGGGCATGGGCATGACCGAGAAGCAGGGCGGCTCGGATGTGCGCGCCAACAGCACGCGCGCCGAACCGATCGATGGTGAGCGCTATCGCCTTGTCGGCCACAAGTGGTTCTTTTCCGCACCGATGTGCGATGGCTTCCTGGTGCTGGCGCAGGCGCCGGGAGGACTGACCTGCCTGCTGATGCCGCGCCGGCTGGCCGACGGTGACCGCAACGCGTTCCGCCTGATGCGGTTGAAGGACAAGCTCGGCGATTGGGCCAATGCCTCCAGCGAAGTCGAGTTCTGCGGCGCGCAGGCATGGCGGGTGGGCGAGGAGGGGCGTGGCGTGGCCACCATCATCGGCATGGTGATGATGACCCGCCTGGATTGCATGCTGGGCGCAGCGGCGGAAATGCGCATGGCGTTGGCGCAGGCGTTGCACCACGCACGCCATCGCCGCACCTTCGGCAAGCTGCTGGTCGAGCACCCGTTGATGACCAATGTGCTGGCCGACCTGGCACTGGAATCGGAAGCGGCCACGGTACTGTCGATGCGCATCGCACGCGCGGTGGATCGCGCAGGCGTGGATGCCAACGAAGCTGCGCTGGCACGGGTGGGAACGGCGCTGGGCAAGTACTGGCTGTGCAAGCGCGCGCCGGCCTTCGTCAACGAAGCGCAGGAATGCCTCGGCGGCGCAGGCTATGTGGAGGAATCGATGCTGCCGCGGCTGTACCGGCAGGCGCCGTTGAATTCGATCTGGGAAGGCAGTGGCAACATCCAGTGCCTGGACGTACTGCGCGCGCTGGCACGTGAACCGGAGGCACTGGCGGCGCTGCGCGCCGAGCTGGCAGCGGTGGCCGATCGTGATGCGCGCTACGCAGCGGCATTGCAGCGTTGGGCAGCGGCACCGGCACCGGATGAGTCGCAGGCGAGGCTGTTCTGCGAGCGCACTGCGCTGCTGTTGCAGGCAGCGTTGATGTTGCGGGCGGGCAGTCCAATGGCTGAAGCGTTCGTGCGCAGCCGGCTGGAAGGGGAGCATGGGCTGGTGTTCGGGACGCTGCCGGCGGGTGTGGATCTGTCGGCAATGCTGGCGCGCGCGCTGCCGTAGGGCGGCCAACGGCGAAGCCCCTCGTGGTTGGCGCTGATACTGATGGGTGGGCCGCGCGGGTAGGTCGCGCAGGGGGCGCCGTGAATACGTTCTTGTAGGCTCGGGCGCGCCATCCATGGCGCTTACGCCCCTGCGCAACCTACCCGCGCGTCCTTGGACACTTTCCGTACGCGTCCAGCACGGAATCAACAGAAAGAGCAGAGAGCGAAAAGCAGAAAAGCCGCGGCAGTGCCGCGGCTTTTCCTGTGGCGCCGAGCCGATGCCCGGCTGCCTGTACGCCTCAGTGCTTGGCTTCTTCCCTGGCGGCGTTGGCCTTGGCGTCATTGGCGACATCACGCGCCTTGTCAGCAACCTTCTGTGCGGCGTCCGCAGTGGCGTCGCTGGCATGTGCAGCGGCGTCGGTGGCCGCAACCTTGGCCTTGTCTGCGGCGTTTGCGGTGGCGTCTGCGGCCTTGTCCAGTGCCTGTTGGGTATCGGCGGCGGCCTGCTCGGAAGCGGCAGCGGTCTTATCGGCAGCGTTGCGGGTGGCTTCGGCGGCCCTGTCCACGGCGTCACGGGCGGCAGCGCCGGCGCTGTCGGCGGCCTGCTGCGCGTCCTGCTTGGCCTGTTCGGCTTCCGGACCCTTGCAGGCGGCCAGGGCCAGCAGCAGGGAGGCGGCCAGCAGCGTGGTGGTGATCGGGCGAATCTTCATGGCGGTCTCCGGTACTGCAATGGATGGGGACGCCAGCCTATTCATGCCGTTGTGAAGACGGGGTCGCGATCCGAGGCGCGCGCAGGCAGCAGGCCAAAGAAAAAGCCGCTGGCGAACCAGCGGCTTTTCCAGAACAGCCTGAAGAAAGAAGTTATTACTTCTTGGCTTCTTCAGCAGCGTCCTTGGCCTGCTCAGCGGTAGCTTCGGCAGCCTTGGCAGCGTCCTTGGCTTCGCCAGCAGCAGCGTCGGTCGCGGCAGCAGCGGTGTTGGCAGCAGCGTCGGTCGCAGCGTCAGCAGCGGTGGCGGCGGTGTTGGCAGCCTGCTGGGCAGCGTCGGCGGTCTGGGCGCCGGCAGCGGCGGCCTGGTCGGCAGCAGCCTGGGCTTCGGTGGCGGCTTCGTTGGCCGAAGCAGCGGCGTCCTGGGCAGCTTCCTGCTTCGAGCAGGCGGCCAGGGCCAGAGCCAGGGACATCGCGACCAGCAGCTTGTTGATGCTCATTGTGTAAATCCTCGTCGTTAGAATTAGGCAACGCGCATGCTGCGCGCCGACAACATGATGACAAGCCAAGATTGGGTGTCAAGCGATCCCGCATTCATTTTTGCGAAATCGTCGTTAAATCTTTTTAAATCAATTCGATGGCGATGGCTGTTGCTTCACCGCCACCGATGCACAGGGTGGCAATGCCGCGCTTGCCACCGCGCGTGCGCAGGGCGTTGACCAAGGTCACCACCAGGCGTGCACCGGAGGCACCGATGGGATGGCCCAGTGCGCAGGCTCCGCCATTCACGTTGAGCTTGTCGTGCGGGATGCCCAGTTCACGCATCGGTGCCATCGCCACCACGGCGAAGGCCTCATTGATTTCGAACAGGTCGATCTGGTCCAGCGACCATCCGGTCTTGGCCAGCAGCGTGCGGATCGCGCCGATCGGGGCGGTGGTGAACCACTCCGGTTCCTGCGAATGGGTGGCGTGGCCGACGATGCGCGCCAGCGGGGTAATGCCACGTGCGTTGGCGTCTTCCTCGGTCAGCAGGACCACCGCAGCGGCGCCGTCGGAGATGCTGGAGGAGCTGGCGGCGGTGACGCTGCCGTCCTTCTTGAAGGCCGGGCGCAGGGTCGGGATCTTGGCGATGTCGGAGCGGCCGGGTTGCTCGTCGGTGGCGACCTCGACCTCACCCTTGCGGGTGGCGACCTTCACCGCGACGATCTCGTCGGCGAATGCCCCATTGGCCTGTGCGGCCTGTGCGCGCTTGACCGATTCGATCGCATAGGCGTCCTGTTCCTCGCGGCTGAACTGGTACTTGTCCACGGCGCATTCGGCGAATTCACCCATGGCCTTGCCGTCGTAGGCGTTGACCAGGCCGTCGTGGGCCATGTGGTCGATCGCCTGGAAGTTGCCGAAGCGGTTGCCCGTGCGCGAGTTGGGCAGCAGGTGCGGGGCGTTGGACATCGATTCCATGCCGCCGGCAACCACGATGCTGGCCGAACCGGCCTTGATCAGGTCATGGCCGAGCATGATGGTCTTCATGCCCGAGCCGCACACCTTGTTGAGGGTGGTGGCACCGGTCGACAGCGGAATGCCGGCGGCGATCGCCGCCTGGCGGGCGGGCGCCTGGCCGAGGTTGGCCGGCAGCACGCAGCCCATGAGGACTTCAGAGACGTCGCTGGCCGGCACGCCCGATTGTTCCAGGGCGGCCGCGATGGCGGCCGCGCCGAGGGTCGGGGTCGGCACGCCGTTGAACTGGCCGAGGAAGGAGCCGATGGCGGTGCGCTTGGCGGCGGCGATGACGATGTTGGACATGGCAATCTCGTTGATGCGTAAGCAATGTTCGGAAAGGAGACCGAGGACGTTGGAAGCGCCGCGATTTCCCGGCAGACTGCGTGGGGGTCGACCCAAGTATAGAGGGTCGGGGAGGGCCGCCGCTGGGCGGCACCGCATGCCTGCCGGGATGTAGGCAGGCCAACGTTCATGGGAAGGAATCGATGGAACGCACGATGATGGTGAGGTCGGCGCTGGCGTCGGCGCTGGCGATGGCATTGACGGCATGTGGTGGCGGCGGAGGCGGCGGCAATGTCCGCATCGATCCACCCCCGACCACCCCGACGCCCCCGACCACGCCCCCGCCGACCACACCGCCTCCGGCCAAGCCGCAGGAGCCGGCCTTCGACGCGCACCTGTCCGTGACCAATGCGCGTGCCGCACAGGCCGCCGGCCTGACCGGGCAGGGGGTGCGCATCGGCATCGTCGATTCGGGCGTGCAGCGCAACGCAGTGGCGCTGAACGGGCGCGTGGTCGCCAACCTCAACTACATCGACCCCGCCCGCAACAACCTGCAGGTGGACGACGTGGTGGGCCACGGCACGGCGGTGGCCAGCCTGGCCGCGGGTGCTCCGGTGGGGTCCTGGCCGGGCGGCATCGCTCCCGGCGCACAGATCGTTTCGGCGCGGATCATCACCGACAAGCCGCCCGTCGATGACGGCAGCGGCAAGGGCAATTCCTTCAGCGGCCCACTGGGCGTGGCGCAGGTCCACCAGGACCTGATCAGCTACAACGTGAAGGTGATGAACAATTCGTGGGGCGGCCTGTACTGGACCGACCTGCCGACCACCGCGCAGGTGGCGGCCGAGTACCGACCGTTCGTCATCAACCATGGCGGCCTGGTGGTGTTCGCGGCCGGCAACGATGCGCGCCCCGAGCCGAGCAGCCTGGCCGCGCTGCCCAGCCAGCTGGGCGTTGCCGGCTCGCTGCCGGCGGCCGATCTGGAGCGCGGCTGGCTGGTGGCCACTGCGGTGGATCCGTATGCACCGGGCACGCTGGCCAGCTACGCCAATGCCTGCGGCCAGGCCGCGCGCTACTGCCTGGCGGCGCCGGGCAGCGCGGTCTATCCCGATGCCAACGGCGGCAGCTATTACTGGAACTACGGCACGTCCTTCGCCGCCCCGCTGATTTCCGGCGCCGCCGCCCTGGTCTGGCAGCGCTACCCGTACTTCGACAACAACCTGGTGCGGCAGACCCTGCTGGGCACCGCCAAGGACATCGGTGCGCCCGGCGTGGATGCGGTGTTCGGCTACGGCCTGCTCGACATCTCGCGGGCGATCAAGGGGCCGGGGCGCTTCGACTGGGGCGATGTGGTGGCCAATGTCGATGCGCCATCGAGTGGCTCGCTGTGGAGCAACGACATCGTCGGCAGCGGTGGCCTGGTCAAGCAGGGCGGGGGAACCCTGGTGCTAGGGGGCAACAACAGCTACAGCGGCGCCACCCGCATCGAGCGCGGCATCCTGTCACTGCAGAACGGCAGCGTGAT
Source organism: Stenotrophomonas sp. BR163 (assembly GCF_047520985.2). Classification (NCBI taxonomy): domain Bacteria; kingdom Pseudomonadati; phylum Pseudomonadota; class Gammaproteobacteria; order Lysobacterales; family Lysobacteraceae; genus Stenotrophomonas; species Stenotrophomonas sp. BR163. Next base: position 8,304 of record NZ_JAXBRE020000042.1, on the reverse strand, counting down.
CCGCTCCAACGTGACGATCCTGGCGCAGCCCGATCCGGATTCGACCGGCCTGCAGTTCAATGGCGGTACGCCGCGCGTGATCGGCAATGTGGTCAACGGCAGCAGCGTGTTCCTGACCACCGGCAGCACCACCGGCACCATCGAGGGCAACTACACCCAGCAGGCCGGCGCGCAGCTGATGATCGCGCTCGGTGCCAATGCGCTGCAGGTCACCGGCAACGCCACGATCAACGGGGGCGTGCGCGTGCACGGCTTCGTCTCCGGCTATGTGCCGCAGAACGGCAGCCGCCAGGACCTGATCCACGCCGCCGGCGGCCTCAGCGGCACCTTCAGCAGCCCGGCCACCTCCAGCGGCCTGCAGGGCCTGTCGCTGCTGCAGAGCAGCTATGGCTATGACAGCAACAACGCTTGGTTGAACCTGACCCAGGTCAGCGTCACAGCGGCAGCGACCGGGCTCACGGCCTCGGCGCAGTCGGCTGCGCAACGCGTGGACAGTGCGTTCAGCGCGCTTGATGGCGATACGACGCTGCAGGGCTCGGCCTTCGGTACGGCCGCCGGTGCGCTGCAGTGGACCGGCGGTGGCAGCAAAGGCCTCGAGGCCAGTTTGCAGAGCCTGTCCGGACAGGCGCATGCGCGGGCCGAGTCGGCCACCTTCGACAGCATCGACATGTCACGCCGCGCGATCGCCGAGCGCTTCGATCGCGTGCAGGCGGCGCCGCGCCTGCGCGGGGCCTGGCAGAGCGCGCTCGGCGAAGCCGGGCAGGGCAGTTTCGCCGGCAATGCCGCCGACAGCCGTGGTTGGATGGCCGGCCAGGACCTGCCGCTGGGCAGCAATGGGCTGATGGGTGTGGCCTTCGGCGAAACCCGCAGCAATGGTGGCAGCAGCTTCGGCGGTGATCGTGGGCGTGATCGCCAGGCGCAGGCGCAGCTGTACGCCGGCTGGAACCTGGGCCGGGGCTATGCGCTGGCGCAGGTCGGCAGCGGCCAGTTCACCCGTGCGCTGGATCGCCAGTTGCTGCTGGGCGCCGGCGCCTACGGTGTCTCTGCACGTTACGGCGGACGTTTCAGCAGTGCCAGTGTCGAAGGCGGCTATCGCTTCGGCAACGCGGGTGCGTCGTTGACACCGTATCTGGGCGCAAGCACGACGCGCGTGGATACCGATGCCTTCAACGAACTGGGCGGGTTCGGCTTCGGCCTGCGTGGCGATGCCAACCGCGTACAGCGCAGCCAGATGCTGGCCGGTATCCGCGGCGAACGTGGCTGGGGGCGCTGGACCCTGCGCGGGCATGCCGAATGGCAGCAGCGGCTCGATGGTGCCGATGCGGACTGGCAGGCCAGTTTCGTCGGCGTTGATGCATGGGCGCCACTGGCGGGCTGGAACGCGCCGCGCGGCAGTGCGTTGTTCGGCGTGGCACTGGAGTCGTGGTGGGGCCGCAACGGCCGCCTGAGCCTGGGCTTCGACCAGCGCGTCGGCGGCGAAGGCGCGCGCCAGGCGGCGTTGCGCTACAGCACCGGCTTCTGAACGGGCGGTCGCGCCGGGTCGAAAGGCCCGGCGCGCCATCGGCAGGCTCAGCCGCCGCGCAGGTTGCCCAGGCGCGGGGTGCTGCGGCCCAGCGGCATCTTCAGCTTGCCGATCGACAGGATACGGCTTTCGGCGATGCGGTCGGCTGCCCGCTGCGGCGCGATGTTCTCGCGTTGCGACAGTTCGAAGATGCGGGTGAGGTTGTGGTAGATGCTGCGGATCAGGCGCATCGCGCGTTCGCGGTTGTAGCCATCGATCTCCAGCGACACGTTCATCACGCCGCCCGCGTTGACCGCGTAGTCAGGTGCATACAGGACGCCGCGCGCATGCAGTTCATCGCCGATTTCCAGGCTCGACAGCTGGTTGTTGGCGGTACCGCAGATGATCTTCGCCTTGATCCGCGGCAGGGTGTCGGCGTTGATCGCGCCTTCCAGCGCGCACGGTGCGAACACATCGGCGTTCACTTCGTGGATCTCGTCCGGCTTGACCGCTTCGGCGCCGAAATCGCTGACCGCGCGATCAACCAGCGCGCTGTCCAGGTCGGTGACATACAGTTTGGCGCCGCGATCGCGCAGCAGCTTGACCAGCTCCATGCCGATGTGGCCCAGGCCCTGCACTGCGATGCTGGTCTTGCCCACTTCCTCATGGCCGAACTTGAAGCGCATCGCCGCCATCAGCGCCTGCAGCGCACCGTAGGCGGTGAACGGGGCCGGATCGCCGGAGCCGCCATGGACCTGGTGCACGCCGGTCACGAACTGGCTCTCCAGGTAGATGTTCTCCATGTCGTTGACGTCGGTACCGACGTCCTCGGCGGTGATGTAGCGCCCTCCCAGCGAGTCGACATAACGGCCGAAGGCGCGGAACAGTACTTCAGTCTTGTCCACCTTCGGGTCGCCGATGATCACCGCCTTGCCACCACCGACGTTGAGGCCGGCCAGCGCATTCTTGTAGGTCATCGTCCGGCTCAGCCGCAGCACGTCGGCCAGCGCCTCGTCGGTGCTGGCATACGGACGCATGCGCACGCCGCCCAGGGCCGGGCCCAGGGTGGTGTTGTGGATGGCGATGATCGCCTGCAGGCCGGCATCGTGGTTGTGGCAGAACACCACTTGTTCGTGGCCGGTGGTGGCGAGGGTTTCGAATAGCATGGCGTCTCCGATGGCGCGAACAGCGGCGAACTGCAGCGAACGGCCAGTGAACGGTAGGGTCCCAAAAACAAAAAAAGCGACGTCGTCATGGCTGGGGGACGGGTCGCGCGGCGCCATTCTAGTCCATTCCCCTGGCCGGTGCCGTCGACATCGCATGCCTTCCGGTTAAAGAAGATGAAAATGCGGCCGATGCTGCGACGACGGCGGGTGGCCGGATTCGCGTGAAGAGGCAGGCGGTCAGTGACGGCAAGGGCACCACAACGACAGGGCAGGCGGCGATGACAGCGGCCTGGTGGCGATCGCTGCGCGGCTGGCTGGCGCGTTCGACCGGGGCGGCACCGTCGCGGCTGGTTGCTGCGTCCCGCCAGGCGGTGGCCGCCGCAGCGGCGAGCCTGCAGGGCGAGGCGCTGCCCCCGGCCGAGATCGCTGCACATCTGCAACGTGGCCTGCATGCGCTGGCCCTGTACCCGCGTCTGGCCGGTGAATCCACGCCGGTGCAGGCCGCAGGGCTGGGCGAGGCGGTGGCGCGCGCGCTGCAGGACCGCAACTGGGCGGCCAGGCAGCTGCCCCGCCGGCCGCAACTGCTGCCGCAGCTGATCCAGACCGTCAACGACGATGCCGCCTCAGCGCGGGTGATGGCCGCGATCATCGGCCAGGACCCGGTACTGACCGGCAACCTGCTGCGCATCGCCAACAGCCCGGCCTACAAGGTGCATGAGCGCCCGGTCGAAAGCCTGCAGCGGGCGGTGACACTGGTGGGTACCGAAGGCGTGCGGCAGATCATCAGCGCGGTACTGGTGCAGCCGGTGATGCAGGTGCAGTGCGAAGTGTTCCCGCAGTTCAGCGCGATCATCTGGGAGCACGCGCTGCTGGCCTCGCGCGCGGCCGCCGATCACGCACGTACGGTCACCTTCGGTGATGCCTTCGCTGCGCAGTGGCTGGGCCTGGTGCAGGGACTGGGCGCGTCACTGGTAATGCGCCAGCTGCTGCAGGAAGCGCAGGCCCGCGGCGAGGCCGTGGAGCCGGCGTTGGCCCTGCAGCTGCTGCAGCAGTGGTCGTTACCGTTGGCGCAGCGGGTCGCCGCCGCATGGGAGCTGCCTGAACCGGTTCACCAGGCCCTGGCGGTGGATGCAGAAGGGGCGCTGGCCGACAGCCTGCGCCTGGCCAGCGCCGCCGCAGCGGCCAGCCTGTTGTGCCGCCATGGGCATGCCAGCCAGAGCCGCATGCTGGCGCTGCTGGAGCAGCTGCCTTCAGCGCCGCCGCATGCATTGCGCTGGATCTGGCGGCGCCTGCATGGGCGGAGCGTGGAAACGCTGGATGAGGCCGGACAGGACCAGGCCGGCCCGGCCGCCTGAGTGCTACAGCTGCGATTCGACAGGCAGCCAGCTGATGGCCCGCGACAACCAGCGTTTGCGCGCCGTTGCCCCTGGCTCGGCCTCGACCCAGTGCGGTGGCGGCTCGCGCTCCAGCCAGCGCAACCGGCCACGGTCGTCCAGCGCCAGCCACCAGCTATGCCTGGGGTCTGCCAGGCGCAGGTACTCATCGCGCAGCCGCGCCCCCAGCACCGGGTCGTCGAACAGTACGCCCATTTCGGTGTTGAGGTAGGCCGAGCGCGGGTCGAGGTTGAACGAGCCGACGAAGCCGCGGCGGTCGTCGACCACGAACGCCTTGGTGTGCAGGCTCGCGCCGCTGCTGCCGAACATGCCGGCATCGCCGGACTGCCCCTGCGCCTTCAGTTCGTACAGGTGGACGCCCGCTTCGAGCAACGGCACGCGGTAGCTCATGTAGCCGCCGTGCACGGCAGCGACGTCGTTGGCAGCCAGTGAGTTGGTCACCACGCCGACCTGCACGCCCCGCCCGGCCATGGCCGAAAAGCCATCCAGGCCTTCGTCGCCTGGCACGAAGTAGGGCGAAATCAACAACGTTTTGTGCCGGGCGGCCTGCAGCTCGCTGATCAGGGTCGACACCAGCCAGGCAGCGCGATCATCCTTGCGATGCTTCATCGGCGGGTCCGAGACGATGCGCACTGCACTGCTCCAGTGCAATGGCTCGGGACTCGGGCGCTGCCGCTGGCGTGATTCGGCCACGCGCGCGAGGTAGGGCCGGGCCACGTCCCGCTGCGCCTCATGATCCGATTCGCGCACCAGCAGGCGCAGCTGCGCATCGGTACGGAAGGCAAGCGCGGATACCGGAATGGCGGCCTCGCTGTTCCAGTAGTCGTCGAAGATCCGGTTGGCCTGCTCCACGGCAGGGCCGGCGACCAGCAGGTCCAGATCCTGGAAGTTCACATCGGTGCGCGCGCTGAAGTACTCCTCGCCGATGTTGCGGCCGCCGACGATCGCGACGCGACCATCGGCGATCCAGCTCTTGTTGTGCATGCGGTGGTTCACGCTGAAGAAGCGTTGCACCATCTCCACCACGCGCAGGATGCCGGTCCGGTTGCGGAACGGGTTGTAGAGGCGGATTTCAATGTTGGGGTGCCGGTCCAGCGCCATCATCAGCGCGTCCTTGTCCTTGGCATTCATGTCATCGAGCAGGATGCGCACGCGCACACCACGCTCGGCGGCGTCATGCAGCGCCTTGGCCATCAGGTGGCCGATCAGGTCGTCGTGCCAGATGTAGTACTGCAGGTCGAGGCTGCGGCCAGCGTGCGCGGTGATCATCGCGCGCGCGGCGAAGGCATCCATGCCATCACTGAGGAACGCTACGCCTGATTGCCCGGGATGCGCGTCCTGCAGCGGTACGATCTGCTGGTCGATGCGGGTCTGCGCCGGCTGCAATGGCAGTACATGCGAGGGCGCGCCCTGTGCCTGTGGCGTGAGATGGTCGGCCAGCAGCAGCCCGGACAGGACCAGCAGCAACAGCGCGGCGAGGATGATTGCAGCGACGCGCAACAGGCGTCGCCACAGGGGCATGGGCAGGCTCATGCCTCGATGGTAGATCCACGCCCTGCGTGAAGGAATGCCTGCAGGATCGATAGGGCATCAGCGCGCTTGCCTTCGGCAACGGATCCGACCCCGGGGCGTCAGGATGGGGGCGGACCCGTTTCCGCAGGAAAGGGCCCTGACCCGCAGGCCTCAGAACCGCTCGTCGCTGCCCAGGTAACGCCACTGCGCCGGCGGCAGCGGCCCCAATGCCACGCGGCCGATGCGCAGTCGGCGCACGGCCAGCACCTGCAGCCCGGCGGCGGTCACCGCCACGCGCAGCCCCTTGGCGGTCAGCCCCTTGCCGGCAAAGCGCAGGCGCTGCTCGCTTTGCCAGCTGACCTTGGCGCCGCCGGATTCCTGCTGCAGCCGCGCCAGCAGCCACGGTCCTCGCTCGGGGCCGCCTTCGGCCACTTCGATCAGGTATTCCTGTTCGGTGCGGCCCAGATTGCGCTGTAGATGGGCCAGCGTGGCCGGATCCTGGCTGACCACCACCAGGCCGCTGTCGCTGGCCGGAAGCGCAGCGGCCAGCTGCAGGCCGTGGAAATGGCGCTGCAACGGACGGATGTCGCTGGCATCAAGTTCGCTGCGGCTGTCACTGCTGACCAGCGCACACAGGGTCTCAGCAGCAACGCCGGCCGGCTTGTGCAGCAGCATGCTGACCCGCTCGACCTTTTCATCGCTGGCCTGCTCGGCCACGACGATCACCACGCTGTCATCGACCGGGCGCTGCGGCTGTTCCACCACTTCGCCGTCGACCGTTACCCAGCCGCCTTCGATATAGCGCCGCGCTTCGCCGCGGGGGATGCCGAGCAGGGCGGACAGGCGTTTGTCGAGACGGATCGGTTCCATGGCGGGCAGGTCGGGCAGGGGGCGCGCAGTGTAGCTGCTGCGGCCGGTCAGCGCTGGCTGCGGTTGGCCAGCTCGGTCAGGTACAGACGGGTATCGAACTCCAGCTGCAGGTAATCCGGTTCCATGTGTTGGCACAACTGGTAGAAGGCCTTGTTGTGGTCGGCTTCCTTGAGGTGGGCCAGCTCATGCACCACGATCATGCGCAGGAACGCCGCGGGTGCCTGGCGGAATACGGTAGCGATGCGGATCTCGCGGCTGGCCTTGAGGCGGCCACCGTGCACGCGGGAGATGGCGGTGTGGGTGCCCAGCGCGTGCTTGATCACTTCCAGCGTGTTGTCGTAGCAGACCTTGTTGAGCGGCACCGACTTGCGCAGGTAACGGTCCTTCAGCGCCTGGGTGTAGTCGTACAGCTGGCGGTCGCTGCGGACCTCGTGCGGGTCGGGATAACGCTGCTGCAGCCAGGGGCCGAGCTTGCCCTGCGCCAGCAGTTCGCTGACCTGGGCGACCAGGGGTTCGGGGTAGCCGGTGAGGTACTTCAGGACTGCCATGCAGGGGCGGCGGGGCGTCGGTAGAATGGAAGCATCCAAGATTACACGCGGTACGTACCGACCATGGCAAAGCCCAACGCGCTGCAGGAACAATTGCTCAAGGCCGGTCTGGCCAAGAAGTCGCAGGCCAGCGCCGCCGCGCGGGAGCAGGCCAAGGCCCGCCAGGGCAAGGCCGAATCGGCCTCGGCCGAGGTCCAGCGTGAGGCTGAACGTGCCCGTGCCGAGAAGGTCGAGCGCGACCGTGCGCTGGCCGCCGTGCGCAATGCCCAGGCCAGGCAGGCGGAACAGAAGGCGCAGGCGAAGCAGATCATCGCGGCCCATGCAGTGCCCCACAAGGGCGATGACGAGTATCGCTTCAGCGATGGCGCGGCGATCCGCACTCTGCTGATCGACCCCAAGCTGCGCAAGGCGCTGTCGGTCGGCGTGCTGGTCATTGTCGCCAATGGCGAGGGCTACGCCCTGCTGCCACGTGCTGCTGCCGAGAAGGTGCGTGAGCGCGCCCCGGAGGCGATCATTGTCGACCATGGCCAGCCGGGCTCGACCGCCGAGATCTCCACCGGCAACGCCGAGGACGACGCCTACTACGCCCAGTTCCAGGTGCCGGACGACCTGATCTGGTAAGCAAAAAAGGGGACGGAGGGGATTAAGTCGCAATCGGCTTGATCGAACCCATCCGCACTCTGTTCGTCTTCCTGAAGAGCAGCCGAGCGTGGCTCGGCTCTACATTAAGGCGTGCCTTTTTGCCGGGGTGTATTGTCTCCATATCAGGCGACACACCTGCGGAGGAAGACCATGGCCACTGGTTGGGCGGGAGATGGCGCGGTCCAGGACCAGATCGACGCCACCGTCGACGATGCGATCGCCCGCGCGCGACGCCAGCTGCGCGAGGGCCCGGGTCTGGAGCACTGTGAGGAATGCGACGCGCCGATCCCGTTGGCGCGGCGCCAGGCCGTGCCCGGTGTCCGGCTGTGCGTGGCGTGCCAGCAGGCGCATGACGACGAAGAACAGGCGCATGCAGGCTACAACCGGCGTGGCAGCAAGGACAGCCAGTTGAGGTAAAGGTTGTTCGGCAGGGCTGCGCCCTGCACCTGCTTGGAGCAACGGCAACGGCAAAAGCGTGCTATCCGTGGGATGGCGGGGTGGGTCCGATTGAGGGGGACGCTGCAAGTACGTCCATGTAAGCTCGGTCGCCGCATCCATGCGGCTCACGCCCCCTCAACCGGACCCACCCCGCCTTCGACAGATTTCCGCGATCTGTTGGAACCTGCTGCTGATGGTGGGGGGGGGGGGGGGGGGGGGGGGGGGGGGGGGGG
>NZ_JAXBRE020000041.1:14787-28130 GCF_047520985.2 Stenotrophomonas sp. BR163 | reverse complement strand
GGGTTGGCAGGACACGCCGTAAACCCGTCCATGGGGGCTCGATGGCGCCATCCATGGCGCCAACGGTCCTGCCAACCCACACCGCCCCACCTCTGACAATTTCCCGCGGCTGTTGGCAGGTGTCGACCTTGGTCGACACATCTGTCAGATATCGAAAGAAGTTCCGGGGTCAGATCCGTTTTCCCATGGAAAACGAATCTGACCCCAAGAGTATTTCCAACAGATCGCGGAAAACTGTCGAAGGCGGGGTGGGTCCGGTTGCGGGGGCGTGAGCGCCATGGATGGCGCGACCGAGGCTACATGGGTGAGGGCGCTTTGCTTGCGAAGCACTGCTTCGCAAGCGCCCGAACGCCCAGCCGCCGGTGGCTGGGCCGGACCCCGGAGGGGGATTCACGCCGTCCCCCGCAACTGGACCCACCCCGCCATCCCACGGAATGCAGGCCTTTGACCTTGACGTTGCCCTGGCCTCTGCGGGTGCAGGGCGCAGCCCTGCCGATAACCCCATTCACACAGGTAAGTGCAGGTCACAGGATAAGCAGACGCCTTGTTGCCTCCGCCAATCGGGTCCACATTCCTGTGCAGAAGACGGGCCGCTGCCCGTTGCCGAGACAACAGGAGCCCTGCATGTCCGCTGCCCCCACCACCGCCATTTCCCGCGATCCGGCCACCGGCCAGCAGATCGCCAGCCATCCCTTCGCCACCGATGCCGAGCTGGAAACAATCCTCGATCGCGGCCAGGTCGGCTTTGCGGCCTGGAGCGTCAAGAGCCTCGAACAGCGCGCAGACGTACTGCGTGCGATGGCCGCCGTACTGCGGCGTGACCGTGAGAAGCTGGCCGCGCTGGCTACCGCCGAGATGGGCAAGGTGCAGGCCGAATCGCTGGCCGAGATCGAGAAGTGTGCCGTGCTGTGCGACTGGTATGCCGACCACGGCGCGCAGTTCCTGCGCGACGAACCGACCCAGGTGCCCGACGACAAGGCTTACGTGTCCTACCTGCCGCTGGGCGTGGTGCTGGGCATCATGCCGTGGAACTTCCCGTACTGGCAGGTGATGCGTGCGGCGGTGCCGATCCTGATGGGCGGCAACGGCTTCCTGCTGAAGCCGGCCGAGAACATCGTCGGTACCGCGCAGCTGCTCGACGCGGCCTGGCGCGATGCCGGCCTGCCGGAAGGCACCTTCATCGCCGCCAACATCAGCCGCGAGGGCACCAGCCGCGCGATCGCCGATGATCGCATCGCCGCAGTGACCCTGACCGGCAGCGTGGCCGCAGGCCGCAGCATCGCCGCCCAGGCCGGGCAGGCGCTGAAGAAGGTGGTGCTAGAGCTGGGGGGCTCGGATCCGTTCATCGTACTGGCCGACGCCGATCTGGACGCCGCCGTTGATGCGGCGGTAGCCTCGCGCTTCCAGAACACCGGGCAGGTCTGCATCGCCGGAAAGCGCATCATTGTCGAGGACGCGGTCTATGATCGTTTCGTGGCGCAGTTCTGCCAGAAGGTGCAGGCACTGACCATCGGCGATGGCCGCGACCCGGCCAACCGCATCGGGCCGATGGCACGCCAGGACCTGCTGGAACAGTTGCACGTGCAGGTGCGCGCCTCGGTGGACGCAGGCGCGAAGCTGCTCGTCGGTGGCCATCAGCTCGATCGCCCGGGCGCGTTCTATGCGCCCACCGTGTTGGCGGACGTGGAGCCGGGCATGCAGGCCTTCGATACCGAGACCTTCGGGCCGGTGGCCTCGATCAGTCGCGCCCGCGACGCCGACCATGCGGTGGAACTGGCCAACCAGAGCGAATTCGGCCTGAGCGGCAACCTGTGGACCGGCGACCGCGCGCGGGCCATGCAGCTGGCGCGCCGGCTGCAGACCGGCGGCGTGTTCGTCAACGGCTTCTCCGCTTCAGACCCGCGCGTGCCGATCGGCGGCGTGAAAAAGAGTGGCTTCGGTCGTGAGCTCTCGCACTTCGGCATCCGCGAATTCGTCAACGCGCAGACGGTGTGGTTCGACAAGCGTTGACGCGCAGCTTCCCTCCTTCCTGCAACGATCCACCATCAGTCCAGCGAAAAGGACGGCATTCCAATGTCCAAGGGTTCAGATCTGCTTGTCGCCGCGCTTGAGAACGAAGGCGTCGAGCGCATTTTCGGTATCCCCGGCGAGGAAAACCTCGACGTGGTCGAGTCGCTTCGTCATTCCAGCATCGAGCTGGTCATCACCCGCCACGAGCAGGCAGCGGTGTTCATGGCCGCCACCTATGGCCGCCTGACCGGCAAGCCCGGCGTGTGCCTGGCCACGCTCGGTCCGGGCGCGCTCAACTTCACCACCGGCGCCGCCTATGCGCTGCTCGGTGCGTGGCCGGTAATCATGATCACTGGCCAGAAGGGCATCGTCGCCAGCAAGCAGGCGCGCTTCCAGATCGTCGACATCGTCGGCACGATGAAGCCGTTGACCAAGCAGGCACGGCAGATCGTCTCGGCGCGCACGATCCCGACCATCGTCCGCGAGGCGTTCCGTGTCGCCCAGGAAGAGCGCCCGGGCCCAGTGCTGCTGGAGCTGCCCGAAGACATCGCGGCCGATGAGGTGGAGGGCGTGGCGCTGGTGCCGCCGCACGCGGTGGATCGTCCCATCGCCAGCCCGGAAGCGTTGGATCGGGCGGCAGAGACCATCCGCAGTGCAAAGCGACCGCTGCTGATGATCGCTTCGGCGGCGTCGCGGCCGCAGTCCAGCGAGGCGCTGTCGGCGTTCGTGCTGCGCGCCGGCATTCCGTTCTTCACCACGCAGATGGGCAAGGGCGCGGTGGCCGGCGGCTCGGGCCTGTACATGGGTACCGCAGCGCTCACCGAGCGTGATTACGTGCACATGGCGATCGACCAGGCCGACGTGATCGTGACCATCGGCCACGAGGTCACCGAGAAGCCGCCGTTCGTGATGCGCCCGGGTGGGCCGACCGTGATCCATATCGGCTACTCGCAGGCGGCGGTGGAGCAGGTGTACTTCCCGCAGGTGGAGGTGATCGGCGACATCGGCCGTTCGCTGACCCAGCTGGCCGACCGCATCGAAGGCGCGGTGCCGAATGCCGCCGCGCTGCTGCCGCTGCGCGCGACCATCCTCGAGCATCTGGCCGACCGTGCCGAGGAGGCCCGTTTCACCCCGCAGCGGCTGGTGCACGACGTGCGCCAGGTGATGCCGCCGGACGGCATCGTGGCGCTGGACAACGGCATGTACAAGATCTGGTTCGCTCGCAACTATCGTACCCAGGTGGCCAACACATTGCTGCTGGACAACGCGCTTGCGACCATGGGCGCGGGCCTGCCATCGGCGATCATGGCCTCGATCCTGTATCCACAGCGGCGGGTGCTGGCGGTGTGTGGCGATGGTGGTTTCATGATGAACAGCCAGGAGCTGGAGACAGCGCGCCGGCTGGGGCTGAACCTGGTGGTGCTGATCCTCAACGACGGCGCCTACGGCATGATCCGCTGGAAGCAGGCGGTGGATGGCTTCACCGACTACGGCATGACCTTCAGCAACCCGGATTTCGTGAAGTACGCCGAGGCCTATGGCTGCAAGGGGCATGAGGTGACCGCCATCGAGCAGTTCATCCCGACCCTGCAGGCGGCGTTCAACGAGGGCGGGGTGCACCTGGTGTCGGTACCGGTCGATTACTCGGAGAACCAGCGGGTGCTGGTGGACGAGCTGCGGCAGGCGTTCCCCGGGGACGCGTAGGCGCCGATCCGCTGATGGGGTCAGATCCCTTTGCAGCGCAAAGGGATCTGACCCCTCTCCAGGCCGGGGCAGGGCGGTTTTGGTATGCTGTGGAGCCGGCCGCGCCGGGCGCAAGATCCCCCTCACTACACGATTCCCGCAGATCCATGAGCGAAGCTACCGATACCCCCCCCGTCGACGAGAACAAGTTGATCGCCGAGCGCCGTGAGAAACTCAAAGCGCTGCGTGGGCAGGGCATCGCGTACCCGAACGATTTCCGTCGTGAGGACTTCGCCGGCCGCCTGCAGGACGAATTCGCCGATGCCGAACAGTGGACCGCCGAGGCGCTGGAAGGCAACGGCCGCCAGGTGAAGATGGCCGGCCGCCTGATGGCCAAGCGCATCATGGGCAAGGCGAGCTTCGCGCAGATCCAGGACGAGTCCGGCCGCATCCAGCTGTTCCTGCAGGGGGCCGTGCTGGGCGATGCCTACACCGCGTTCAAGGGCTGGGACGTGGGCGACATCATCGCCGTAGAAGGTGGCCTGACCCGCACCAAGACCGGCGAGCTGTCGGTCAAGGCCGAGTCGATCCGCCTGCTGACCAAGTCGCTGCGTCCGTTGCCGGACAAGTGGCATGGCCTGGCCGACGTCGAGCAGCGTTACCGCCAGCGTTACGTCGACCTGATCGTCACCCCGGAGTCGCGCGCGGTCTTCATCAAGCGCTCGAAGATCATCCGCGCCATGCGTGCGTGGCTGGACAACCGCGACTTCCTGGAAGTCGAGACGCCGATGATGCATTACATCCCCGGCGGCGCGGCGGCCAAGCCGTTCACCACTCACCACAACGCGCTGGACCTGGACCTGTACCTGCGCGTGGCGCCGGAGCTGTACCTCAAGCGCCTGACCGTGGGCGGCCTGGAGCGCGTGTACGAGATCAACCGCAACTTCCGCAACGAAGGCGTCAGCACCCGCCACAATCCGGAATTCACCATGATGGAGCTGTACGAGGCCTATGCCACGTACAACGAGATCATGGACCTGACCGAAGGCGTGATCCGTGACGTGGCCAGGACGGTCAACGGCAGCACCGAGGTCGAGTGGGACGGGGCGAAGATCGACCTGGGCCCGGCGTTCCGCCGCTGGCGCATGGACGAAGCCGTGCGCCACCACAACCCGGAAATCTCGGTTGCCGACTGCACCGACCGTGACGCGCTGCTGCGCCATTGCGAGCGCTTGAACATCCGCGTCAAGCCGTCCTACGGCTGGGGCAAGCTGCTGCTTGAGATCTTCGAGGCCACCGTCGAGCACACCCTGATCCAGCCGACCTTCATCACCGACCATCCGGTGGAAGTCTCGCCGCTGGCCCGTGCCAACGACAATGATCCGGGCTACACCGACCGCTTCGAGCTGTTCGTCAACGGCAAGGAGCTGGCCAATGGCTTCTCCGAGTTGAACGACCCGGAAGACCAGGCCCAGCGCTTCCAGGCCCAGGTGGCCGCGAAGGAAGGTGGCGACGACGAGGCCATGCACTACGACGCCGACTACATCCGTGCGCTGGAGTACGGCATGGCCCCGACCGGCGGCCTGGGTATCGGCGTCGATCGTCTGGTGATGCTGCTGACCGGCAGCAGCTCGATCCGCGATGTGCTGCTGTTCCCGTACATGCGTCCGGAGCAGTAAGTCACCTTTTTGACTCCCGATTGTGCGCGCCGTCCCGAAACGAGACGGCGCGATTGACGCGTCCCGCACTCGGCGTATCGTAATTGCACTACCTTGACGCCTGCTATGGCTTGATCGGCGTCAGGGGAGGGCACGGTGTGGGGAGTCCGCTTCACATTGTGATGACGATCATGAATCGGGATGCACGACACGGGAGTCAGGCCGATGCAGGGTGCGAGCGTTCGCAGCGGCAGAGTATCCTCGCCTGCTGATGATCCAGCGTGGTCGAAAAACCAGGCAGAGTACGCGTTGAATATCGTCATCGTTGATGACCAGACTTCCGCCCGGACGATGCTGCGTCACGTCATCGAAGACATCGCGCCGGAACTGAGCGTGTATGACTTCGGCGATCCGCTGACCGCATTGGCCTGGTGTGAAGCCCATCCGGTCGACCTGCTGCTGCTCGATTACCGCATGCCGGAGATGGACGGGCTGGAATTCGCTCGCCGTTTCCGTCGGCTGCCCAAGCACCGCGACATTCCGGTGATCCTGATCACCGTGGTCGGTGACGAGCCGATCCGGCAGGCGGCACTGGAAGCAGGAGTCATCGACTTCCTGGTCAAGCCGATCCGCCCACGCGAACTGCGTGCGCGCTGCTACAACCTGCTGCAGCTGCGCCAGCAGACCGAGAACGTGAAGCAACGGGCGCTGTCGCTGGAGCAGCGCCTGCTGGCCAGCATGCATGAGGTCGAAGAGCGGGAGCGCGAAACGCTGTCACGACTGGCGCGCGCGATCGAATTCCGTGATGCCGGCACCAGCGCCTACCTGGAGCGCATGGCACGCGTGGCCGGCCTGATTGCCGAACAGCTCGGGCTGCCCGAGGAGGAGGTGCGCCTGATCGAAATGGCTGCGCCGCTGCATGACATGGGCAAGATCGCCATTCCCGATGCGGTGCTGCTCAAGCAGGGCAAGCTCAACGAGGAGGAGCTGGCGATCATGCGCCGGCACCCGCGGATTGGCCATGAACTGCTGAGCGGCAGCCAGAATCGTTTCATCCAGGTTGGCGCGTTGATCGCACTGCGCCATCATGAGCGTTACGACGGCAGCGGCTATCCTGATGGGCTGGTCGGCGATGCGATTCCGCTGGAAGCGCGCATCGTGGCTGTCGCCGATGTCTTCGACGCCCTGATTTCGCCCCGTCCGTACAAGGAAGCATGGACCATGGAAGCCACCCTGGCTTATCTCTACGCCCAGCGTGGCCGGCTGTTCGATCCCCGATGCGTGGACGCGCTGCTGCGCGGCCGCGAACAGCTAGACCAGATCTGCGCCGAGCATTCGATGGCGTCCGCGCGCCCGGGGCTGGGCGCGTGAAACGGCTGTTGTCGCAGCTGCGGCTGCGCCTGTCCCAGCGCCAGGACAGCGAACACGGCCAGCAGATCGTCCGTATTGTCCTGATCAGCCTGATCCTGGCCTACGTGCTATTGCCGGCGCCGCGCCACGACCTGCCGCACACGCAGTACGTGGGCGTGCTGGCGATCGTATTGACCGGCCTGAGCCTGTCGCTGCTGTTGTTCGGCTGGCTGCTGTGGCGGCCGGCGCGTTCCGATCCCCGCCGCGTGCTGGGCATGCTCGCCGACTATGGCCTGATCGCTGCCGGCATGGTGCAGATGGGCGAGCCCCTGGCCTGGGTCTACATCGTGGTGATGTGGGTGACGGTCGGCAACGGCATGCGCTTCGGCAACCACTACCTGTACGTGGCAGTGGCGATGGCGATGGTGAGCTTCGGTTGCACGGTGCTGCTGACGCCTTACTGGCAACAGAATTTCCGTCTGGCCATCGGCCTCTGGCTCGGCCTGGCGGCCGTGCCGCTGTACTTCTCGACGCTGCTGCGGCAGCTGACCGAAGCAATGGCCGAGGCGCGCCGTGCCAGCGAGGCCAAGAGCCGTTTCCTGGCCAACATGAGCCACGAGTTCCGCACGCCGTTGAACGGCCTCAACGGCATGACCGAAGTGCTGGCGACCACGCGCCTGGACGATGAGCAGCGCGAGTGCCTCAACACCATCCAGGCGTCGTCGCGCAGCCTGCTGGCGCTGGTGGAGGAAGTGCTGGACATCTCGGCCATCGAGGCCGGCAAGCTGCGCGTGGTGGCCGAAGACTTCGCCGTGGCCGATGTGATCCAGGCGATCGGGCTGATCCTGTTGCCGCAGGCCAAGGCCAAGCGCCTGGATTACCGGGTGAAGGTCGCCGATGGTGTGCCGCCACGCGTGCGCGGAGACGTCGGGCACCTGCGGCAGATCCTGCTGAACCTGGCCGGCAACGCGGTCAAGTTCACCGATCACGGCCGGGTCGAAATCCGTGTCAGCGTGGTGCAGGCCGATACCAGTGGCGCGGTGCGGCTGCGCTTCGACATCCTCGACACCGGCATCGGCGTGGCCCCGGCCATGCGTGCGCGGCTGTTCGATGCCTTCGAGCAGGCTGACGTCAGCATGGCGCGTCGCCACGAGGGCACCGGGCTGGGCACAACCATCGCCAAGGGCCTGGTCGAGGCGATGGACGGTGACATCGGCTATCTGGAAAACCCGCCGCGCGGCAGCCACTTCTGGGTCGAGCTGCCGTTCGCGCCGCCGCAGCCGCAGGTGCCGGGTGCGGTGCCGAGCCTGACCGGCGACGACGACGTGGGGCCGGGCGGCAACGTGATCGCATTTGCCGACCCGTTCCTGCGCCATCGCGCCCGCGTGCGCAGCATGCAGATCCTGGTGGCCGACGACCACGAGGCCAACCGCATGGTCCTGCAGCGCCTGCTGCAGAAGGCCGGGCATCGCGTGCTGTGCGTGGATGGCGGTGAGGCGGTGCTGGATGCGCTGGCCGACAGTGAGTTCGACGCGGTCATCGTCGACCTGCACATGCCGGGCATGAGCGGGCTGGACATGCTGAAGGAGTTGCGGGTGATGCAGGCCGGCGGCGGACCGCGCACGCCGGTGCTGGTGCTCAGCGCCGATGTCACGCCCGAGGCGATCCAGCGCTGTACCCAGGCTGGGGCGCATGCGTTCCTGGCCAAGCCCGTGGTGGCGGTGCGCCTGCTCGATACCCTGGCCGAGATCGCCAGCAACGCCCAGCTGAAGACCATGGCCGCACCGGTGGTGCGACCGATGGCGCTGCAGGATGGGGTGCTCGACAGCAGCGTGCTGGACGAGCTGGCCTCGCTGGGCATGGGCGAGGGCTTCGAACGTGAGTTCATCCGCCAATGCCTGGAGGACGTGGCGGGCTGCATGGGCAAGGCCGAGCAAGCCGGTGAGGCCACGCAGTGGGATGTGTTCCGCGAACAATCCCACGCGATCAAAGGCGTGGCCAGCAACCTCGGCCTGATGCGCGCGTCCAACCGTGCCGGCGAGCTGATGCGGATGGCCGACTGGCAGCTGAAGACCGAATGGCGCCAGCGCCTGGGCATCCTGCAGGAGGCGATCAAGGAAGGCCGGCGCGCGCTGGAGGCACGGGCCGAACGCCGGCTGCGCGGCGCTGCCGACGATGGCGAGGCGCGTTGAACCACGGCAGGGTGCATAAAAAAAGCCCGGTGGCCAACCGGGCTTGAACCCATCCTGGGGGAGGGATGAATCAGGCCGCGTCGAGGCTGGCGCGACGGGTCTGGGCCTTGATCAGGCGGTCCATGGTACGCAGCGAACGGTCGCCGAGTGCGAGGGCGGAATCGACCCATACCTTGGTGATCTCCAGCAGTTCGTCGTAGCTGACCGGCTGGGCGATGGCGCGTGCGGCGTTCATCGCCAGATAGGACTGCGGTGTGCGCTGCTGCTGGCGGATCAGGTCTTCCACCGCCGCCCGGCCTTCGCCCTTCTTCACCAGCACGTCGACCACGCCCATCGCGTGCATCTCCTCGGCGCTGTAGACCCGGCCGTCGAGGATGATCTTCTCGGCCAGGTGGGGGGACACGCGCCGGCACAGGAAGGAGTACGCACCCATGCCCGGGAACAGGCCGAACAGCACCTCTGGCAGGCCCAGTCCGCTGCCTTCCTCGGCGACAATGGTGTGGCAGGCCAGGGCCATTTCCAGCCCGCCGCCGAGGGCGTCACCCTGGATCAGCGCGATCGAACGGACGTCGCCGCCGAACCCGGTGTGCAGGTGGTGCACGCCCTCCACGCAGCGCTGGGCATAGTTCAGCAGGAGGTCGCGGTTGCCTTCGCGGATCAGGCGGGTGAACAGGTCCAGGTCGCCGCCCAGGTTGTAGGCGACGGCATCGGAGGCCAGCACGAAATGCCGCAATGTTCCGCTGTGGCGTTCGGCAGGGCTGCGGGTGATGGCCGCCATGTAGCTCCACATCTCGTCGAGCATGTCCTTGCGGCAGCAGGGGCGGATCCCAGTGGCGGCATCGGCGTGCATGAACAGCCAGTGGGCAGCGCCGTCGGCGCTGTCTTCGGTGCGGATGGTGGCGAACGGTGAGCCGCTTGAAGGCAGCTTTTCGATGGTACTCATGGAAGGGTCCTCGGCATGCGGCCCGCAGTGTCAGGTGGGTGGCCGGCGGGCCGAACGGTCCACACACGCGGCGATGCTACACCGCCCCAGGGGCGTCGCATGCGAAAGGGCCCGGGACGTTTCCGCCCCGGGCCCTGCATCGTTCAAATTGCCGCAAACCCTTACTGGGCGGGCGTATCGCGGAGTTCGCGGCGGAGGATCTTGCCGACATTGGTCTTCGGCAGCTCCTTTCGGAATTCAACGATTTTGGGGTGCTTGTAGCCGGTCAGGTTGGCCCGATCTCGGTCTCCCTGCGGAACGCTGTGGCTCAACATGAGGGGCCTGGTCTCGCTTCAAGGCTGCAGAATGCGGTCAAATATCTGTGTCATCGGCCCGTAGTCGCAACTAACACCTGCAATGTTCGCAGCTAACCACTCGCCTTCGGTCAAGAGATCCCATCGAATGTAATACCCGCAGCTGAGTGCGAGATGTTCAAACAAAATGCGCTGCACTCGCCCATTGCCCTCGCGGAATGGGTGAATCATGTTGATTTCGCAGTAATGTTCTGCGAGCTTTCGGCAAAACGCGTCCCGGCTCAAATTCGCAAGCCAGCCGTCCCGTTCAAGATTGGCAAATAGCTTTGCTGCTTCTGGTTCAATTCGGGCATTGGTGCAGAAAGGCGTGCCGCCCTTGGATATATCGACAGTTCGGACGCTTCCAGCCCACTCGTATATCTCCCCAAAAAGCGCGAGATGCAGTTTCTTCAGCGTATCAAGAGTATAGGGAGGAGCAGCGTAATTGACACTTAGATGGGTGAGAGAGGTAATCTCCTGCTCTGCAATTTCAAGTGCGTCCATTGAAGTGATGCCGAGCCTGTTTTTAAGGACAGTCGTGCCGGCAATGCAATAGTGATCATTCGAAGAATCATAGCGGTCCACTCACTGCTCTCGATGCTTCTTCAACAGTGTTGCAAGCGTTGACTTTCCCTTTGGGGCAGCAATGCTTATGCCTTCAAGCTTCGAACTGTAGATGAAATTTCTCGTCTTACTAAAGCGATATCGAACCTTTGGGTCAGCTGCAGCCTCGGAAATCCTATCCACTGCCTGAACGAAATGCTCATTGAAGGATGCGCTCCTTACACAATCATCCTTCACGGAGCCGCGATAGAGAGTTGAGTACAGCTTGCATTTGAAAATGACGTGCGAGGTGGAGCGCCCATTCATTGAGCAGCTTACAGTCGATCTTGAGATCGCTTGGACCCTCAGGATCAGAAAATAAAATGAGGACCAACTCTTTGAGCCGATGCTTACCCCAAGCAGTTCGCTCAGTGCGTCCTTCAATTCTCTAAAATGACCGTAAGCCTTTAGATCAGACTGACTCTCAACAAGCAAAAAATCCACAATGGATGGATCATGCGTTGTTGTCTTGATGATTTTGCTCGACTTTGGCATGGCTCGCGCTAGCGGTCGGAGGGACGGCTCTCCAGAACGTCCAGGTGCACTCTGATTACAACACCTAATTATACCAAGCCTAGTGCAGAGAAGATGAAGCATAGGTCCGGATTGACGATCAACTCTGGACTTCAGATCGATTTTTTGGAACTAGCGGGCCCGGGACGTTTCCGCCCCGGGCCCTGCATCGTTCAAATTGCCGCAAACCCTTACTGGGCGGGCGTATCGCGGAGTTCGCGGCGGAGGATCTTGCCGACATTGGTCTTCGGCAGCTCCTTTCGGAATTCAACGATTTTGGGGTGCTTGTAGCCGGTCAGGTTGGCCCGGGCATGCTCCTTGACCATTTCGGCGGTCAGGTTCGGGTCCTTCTTCACGATGACCACCTTGACCACTTCCCCGGACTTTTCGTCCGGCACGCCGACCGCGGCCACTTCCAGCACGCCCGGCATCATCGCGATCACGTCCTCGACTTCATTCGGGTACACGTTGAAGCCGGACACCAGGATCATGTCCTTCTTGCGGTCGACGATGTAGAAGAAGCCGTGTTCGTCCATCTTCGCCATGTCGCCGGTATGCAACCAGCCGTCAGCATCGATCGCCTTGGCGGTTTCCTCCGGGCGCTGCCAGTAGCCCTTCATCACCTGCGGGCCCTTGATGCAGAGCTCGCCGACCTCGCCCAGCGGCAGGATGGCGCTGTTGTCGTCCTTGATGCAGGCATCGGTGGACGGGATCGGCAAGCCGATCGAGCCGTTGTATTCGGTCAGGGTGAGCGGGTTGATGCAGGCCGCCGGCGAGGTCTCGGTCAGGCCATACGCCTCGACCAGGGTCACCCCGGTAACCTTCTTCCAACGCTCGGCCACGGCGCGTTGCACCGCCATGCCGCCGCCCAGGGTGACCTTCAGCGAGGAAAAGTCGACCGTGTCGAAGCCGGGGGTGTTGAGCAGGCCATTGAACAGCGTGTTGACGCCGGTGATGGCGGTGAAGCGCACCGACTTGAGCTCTTTGACGAAGCCCTTCATGTCACGCGGATTGGTGATCAGGTGGTTGCAGCCACCGAACTTCATGAAGACCAGCCCGTTCGCGGTCAGTGCGAAGATGTGGTACAGCGGCAGGGCGGTGATGATCCACTCCTTGCCCATCTCGATGCCCGACGCACTGATCCAGGCCGAGGCCTGCTGCATGTTGGCGATCAGGTTGCGGTTGGTCAGCATCGCGCCCTTGGCCACGCCGGTGGTGCCGCCGGTGTACTGCAGGAACGCAATGTCGTCGTGGTCGATCTCGACCTGGGGCAGGCTGTGGCGGCTGCCGATCTTCAGCGCCTGGCGGAAGCGCACCGCGCCCTTGAGATGGTAGTTGGGCACCATCTTCTTGATGTACTTCAGCACGAAGTTGACGATCACGCCCTTGGCGCCAAGCAGGTCGCCCAGGCCGGTGGTGATCACGTGCTTGACCGGCGTATCGGCGATGACCTGCTCGACGGTGTCGCCGAAGTTGTCGACCACCACCAGTGCGGTCACGCCGGCATCGATCAACTGGTGCTTGAGCTCGCGCGCGGTGTACAACGGATTGACATTGACCACGGTCAGGCCGGCGCGCAGCACGCCGAAGGTGGCCACCGGGTACTGCAGGCAGTTGGGCATCATCAGGGCGACGCGGTCACCCTTCTTGAGCTTGAGCTCTCCCAGCAGGTAGGCCGCGAACTGATTGACCAGCGCGTCGGTCTCGCCATAGGTGACGACCTTGCCGAAGCTGGAGTAGGCGGGACGGTCGCGGAATTTCGCGACGGAAGCGTCGAAGACCGAAGCTACCGAATGGAACTCGTTGACGTCGATCTCGGCGGGAACGCCTTTCGGATAGCTCTGCAGCCAGGGACGATCCAGACTCATATTCCCCCTCCAGGAATCGTGATGTATTAGGTTCCGGCCCTGAGCGTATCGACAATGGCCGGTCATTGCAGCATACCCCGCCGTAGGGAAAACGCGAAGAGGCCCCGAAGGGCCTCTTTGCTGGGTAGTGCCGGCCGCTGGCCGACATCTGCGCTCGATAGGCGATCCAGCGGATGCCGGCCAGCGGCCGG
>NZ_JAXBRE020000041.1:0-14777 GCF_047520985.2 Stenotrophomonas sp. BR163 | reverse complement strand
CCGACCATCATGATGGCCGAGAAGCTGGCCGACGTGATCCGCGGCCGCACCCCGCTGGCCGGCACTACCGCGCCCCACAGGCGGGCCGCTTGCGTCAGCCCTGCTTGCGCACCGGTGCGCCGTTGGCCTTGTAGTACGGCGCGGTGCTGCGGGCCAGCGGGGTGCGGCCGCGGATCACGTCGGCCAGCTTCTCGGCCATCATGA
Source organism: Stenotrophomonas sp. BR163 (assembly GCF_047520985.2). Lineage (NCBI taxonomy): Bacteria > Pseudomonadati > Pseudomonadota > Gammaproteobacteria > Lysobacterales > Lysobacteraceae > Stenotrophomonas > Stenotrophomonas sp. BR163. The sequence continues at coordinate 14,573 of NZ_JAXBRE020000041.1, read as the reverse complement.
TGGTCGGCGCGTTGAGGTTGCCGGTCACCACCTGCGGCATGATCGAGGCATCGACGATGCGGAGGCCTTCCAGGCCGTGCACGCGACCCTGGCCATCGACCACCGCCATCGGGTCATCGGCATGGCCCATCTTGTTCGAGCACGACGGGTGGTAGGCGGTCTCGGCATGCTCGCGCACGAATGCATCGATCTGCGCGTCGGTCTGCAGTGCACTGCCCGGCGAGATCTCGCGGCCGCTGTACGGGGCCAGCGCCGGCTGCGCGAAGATCTCGCGGGTGATGCGGATCGCCGCGCGGAATTCGCGCCAGTCCTGCTCGTGCGACATGTAGTTGAACAGGATGCTCGGATGTTCGCGCGGGTCCTTCGAGCGCACATGGATGCGGCCACGGCTGGGCGAGCGCATCGAGCCGACGTGCATCTGGAAGCTGTGCGCCTTGATCGGGTTGGAGCCGTTGTAGTTGATCGCCACCGGCAGGAAGTGGTACTGCAGGTTCGGCCAGTCGAACTCGGCGTCGCTGCGTATGAAGCCACCGGCCTCGAACTGGTTGCTGGCGCCGATGCCGGTGCCCAGGAACAGCCACTCGGCACCGATCGCCGGCTGGTTGTACAGCTTCAGCGCCGGCGCCAGCGACACCGGCTTCTTGCATTCGTACTGCAGGTACATCTCAAGGTGATCCTGCAGGTTGGCGCCGACGCCCGGCAGGTGATGCACCAGGTCGATGTCCAGGCTGCGCAGCAGGTCGGCCGGGCCGACGCCCGAGCGCTGCAGGATCTGCGGTGAGGCGATGGCGCCGCCGCACAGCAGCACCTCGCGGCGGGCGGTGGCACGCTGCGGCTGGTCGTGGTGCAGCCACTGCACGCCCACCGCGCGCTTGCCCGAGAACAGGATGCGGTCGGTCAGCGCGTGGGTGACGATGGTCAGGTTCGGGCGTGGCTTGGCCAGGTCCAGGTAGCCGCGGGCGGTGCTGGAACGACGGCCGTTCGGGGTCACCGTGCGGTCCATCGGGCCGAAGCCTTCCTGCTGGTAGCCGTTGAGGTCGTCGGTGCGCGGGTAGCCGGCCTGCACGCCGGCTTCGACCATCGCAGCGAACAGTTCGTTGTTGCCGGCCTTCGGCGTGGTCACGCGCAGCGGGCCGTCACCGCCGTGGTAGTCATTGGGGCCGATGTCGCGGGTTTCGGCCTTGCGGAAGTAGGGCAGGCAGTCCAGGTAGGTCCAGTCTTCCAGGCCCGGCATGCTGGCCCAGTTGTCGTAGTCCATCGCGTTGCCACGGATGTAGCACATGCCGTTGATCAGCGACGAGCCGCCCAGGCCCTTGCCGCGGCCGCAGTCCATGCGGCGGTTGTTCATGAAGGGCTCCGGATCGGTCTTGTACGCCCAGTTGTAGCGCTTGCCCTGCAGCGGGAAGGCCAGCGCCGCCGGCATCTGGGTACGGAAGTCGAGCCGGTAGTCCGGGCCACCGGCTTCCAGCAGCAGCACGCTGACATCGGCATCTTCGGTGAGGCGGGTCGCCAGCACGTTGCCGGCTGAACCGGCGCCGATGATGATGTAGTCGTACTCGTTATGGGTGCTCATGGGTGTCTCCTGCAGGCCGGGGCGCGCTGCATGCAGGCGTCCCGGCGGAATGTCGGATCGGCGCGGTGGCCGGACGATGGGGCGTGCTCGGGGCGCGCCGGTCAGAACACGCTGGCGTAGTCGCCCAGCTCGACCTGCACCGACTTGATGCGGGTGTAGTGGCCGAGGGTGGAGATACCGTTCTCGCGGCCGACGCCGGATTCCTTGTAGCCACCGACCGGCATTTCGGCCGGCGATTCACCCCAGGTGTTGATCCAGCAGATGCCGGCTTCCAGGCGATGGATGATGCGGTGGGCGCGGCTGATGTCCTTGCTGACCACGCCGGCGGCGAGGCCGAAGGTGGTGTCGTTGGCACGACGTACCACTTCGTCTTCGTCGTCATAGGCGAGGATGCTCATCACCGGCCCGAAGATCTCTTCCTTGACGATGGTCATGTCATCGCGGCAGTCGGAGAACACGGTCGGCAGCACGTAGGCGCCGTTGGCCAGCGCGCCTTCGGTGGCACGGCCGCCGCCGGTCAGCAGGCGGGCACCTTCGGCCTTGCCGCTCTCGATGTAGCGCAGCACGTTTTCCATGTGCGGGAAGCTGGTCAGCGGGCCGAAGTTGGTGTCGGCAGCCATCGGGTCGCCGATGCGGATGCGCTTGACGCGCTCGACGACGGCCGCCTCGAATGCGGCCAGCATGCTGCGCGGCACGAACACGCGGGTGCCGTTGGTGCAGACCTGGCCGGAGCTGAAGAAGTTGGCCATCACCGCGATGTCGGCGGCGCGGTCCAGGTCGGCGTCGTCGCAGATCACCAGCGGCGACTTGCCGCCCAGCTCCATGGTCACTTCCTTCAGCGACGAGGACGCGGCACTGGCCATGACCTTCTTGCCGGTGGCGACGCCGCCGGTGAAGGAGATCTTCTCGATCACCGGGTGTTCGGTCAGCCACTGGCCGATCTCGCGGCCCGGGCCCTGCACCACGTTGAACACGCCGGCCGGCACACCGGCTTCGGTGTAGATCTCGGCCAGCTTGATCGCGGTCAGCGGGGTCACTTCGGACGGCTTGAACACCATCGCGTTGCCGGCAGCCAGCGCCGGCGCCGACTTCCACATGGCGATCTGGATCGGGTAGTTCCATGCGCCGATGCCGGCGACCACGCCCAGCGGCTCACGACGGGTGTAGAAGAAGCTCGATTCGCGCAGCGGCAACTGGATGCCTTCGATGGCGGTGGCCAGTCCCGCGTAGTACTCGACCACGTCGGCACCGGTGACGATGTCCACGGTGGTGGTCTCGGCCAGCGCCTTGCCGGTGTCCAGGGTTTCCAGGTGGGCCAGTTCGTCGTTGCGCTCGCGCAGGAGCTCGACGGCGCGGCGCAGGATGCGCGAGCGCTCCATGGCGGTCATCGCGGCCCACACCTTCTGGCCTTCGGCTGCGCTCCGCACGGCACGTTCGACGTCGGCCTGGCTGGCGACCTGCACCTCGGCGATCACCTCGCCGGTGGCCGGGTTGACGGTCTTGAAGGTCTTGCCGCTGGTGGCATCGACGCGCTGGCCGTGGATGTAGAGCTGTTGGACGGGCAGGGTGGTCATGGGGCGTACTCCTTGGAAGGGGGCGGGCGCTGAAGCGCTTATAGCGCGGCAGCCTGCAACTGGAAGTCGATGTAGCCGTAAGCGATGCGCCGGGACTTCTCGGCGTTGAACTGGCCGCCGACCAGGCTGCCGCGCAGCCACAGGCCATCGATCATCGCGGCCAGGCCGCGGGCGGCCAGGCGGGCCTGCGGGTGGGGCAGCAGGCGGTTGAACTGGTGGCACAGGTTGGAGAACAGGCGCTGGTCGTTGGCGCGCTGCAGCCGGGCCAGTTCGGGCTGGTGCATGCTGGCAGCCCAGAAGGTGAGCCAGACGCGCATCGCGGTGCCGTTGATCTGGCTGTCGTCGAAGTTGCCATCGACGATGGCGCGCAGCTGCTCGCGCGGGTTGTCGCTGGCGTCGGCGCGGTAGCGGGCGACGGCGTCCTTCAGTTCGCGCAGGATCTGCCGCATTGCAGCATTGAGCAGGCCGTCCTTGTCGCCGAAGTAGTGGGCGACGATGCCGCTGGACAACCCCGCCTTCTTCGCGATGGTGGCGACGGTGGCATCGGCCATGCCGATCTCGTCGATGGTCTGGAAAGTGGCCCGGATCAGCTGTTCGCGCCGTACCGGTTCCACGCCTTTCTTCGGCATTGTCTCTCCACGGTTTGCGACCCGAAGGATCGGGCTGCCCGTCATTATGCTTTTTATTGATTGAACGTTCAATCAATAAACCCTAGGATGCGCTCGCGCCCCACGCCATGGGCCCGGTTTACCGGTCCGGCCCCGCCCATGTGCTCCCTCGGACTTGATGAGACGACCGCATGTCTTCCCTGGCTCATCCCAAGCGTTCGCCCCTGCGCTTGAACCGTTTTGTCTTCCTCAGCTCCTCAGTGTCGATCGGCATCCTCGGGCTGCTCACCGTGCTCTATCCCGAAGGCAGCGAGCACTGGCTGCAATGGGCGCAGGCCGAGATCTCGGCCGCGTTCGGCTGGTGGTACATGCTGCTGATCGTGCTGTGCCTGGGCTTCGTGCTGTGGCTGGCGTTCTCGCCGTACGGCCGCATCCGCCTCGGCCACAACGAAGAGTCACCGGCCTTTGGCTACGTTGCCTGGGTCTCGATGCTGTTCTCGGCCGGCATCGGCATCGCGCTGCTGTACTACGGCGCCTACGAGCCGCTGGATCATTTCCTCAATCCGCCCGGGCAGCCCGGCGGCACCGTGGCCGCCGGCCGCGAGGCGATGGTGCTGACCTTCCTGCACTGGGGCCTGCATGGCTGGGCGCTGTATGCGCTTGTCGGCGTGGCACTGGGCTATTTCGCCTATCGCCGGGACCTGCCGCTGGCGCTGCGCTCTGCGTTGTACCCGGTCTTCGGTGAGCGCATACATGGCCGCATCGGCGACATGGTCGATGGCTTCGGCATCCTGGCCACGCTGATCTCGATGGTGACCAACCTCGGCATCGGCGCCCTGGTGGTGCAGTCCGGCCTGGTCTACCTGTTCCACATTCCGGATACGCCGCAGGTGCTGGTGGCGATCGTGTTGGTGATGATGGTGGTGGCCACCATCGGCGTGGTCGCCGGCGTGGAAAAAGGCATTGCCTGGCTGTCCAACCTCAACGTGCGCCTGCTGTGTGGCCTGCTGCTGTTCGTGCTGGTCACCGGCCCGACCCTGCACCTGTTCGACGGCCTGATCCAGAACACCGGCGACTACCTCGGCGCGTTCGTGCGCAAGAGCTTCGACATGTACCTCAACGACCCCAAGGGCCGTGAGTGGATGGGGTCGTGGACGCTGTTCTACTGGGCGTGGTGGATCGCCTGGGCGCCGTTCGTCGGCCTTTTCGTGGCGCGCATCTCGCGCGGCCGCACCATCCGCGAAGTGATCTTGGGCGTGCTGCTGATCCCGCTCGGCTTCACCCTGGCCTGGCTGTCGATCTTCGGCAACACCGCCATCGACCTGGTGCTCAACCATGGCCAGGCGATCCTGGGTGACGTGGCCCAGCACGATGCAGCGATGACCTTGTTCAAGCTGCTGGAATACCTGCCTGCGGCGCCGTACGTGGCCGGTGCTGCGGTGGTGATCGGCTTCGTGCTGTTCCTGACCCCGGTCGACTCGGGCACGCTGATGATCGCCAACCTGTGCACGCGTCGCGTTGACGATGGCGTGGAAGATGGCCATGACGCGCCGATCTGGCTGCGCGTGTTCTGGGCTGTAGGCATCACTGTGGCCAGCGTTGGCCTGCTGCTGGCCGGCAATTTCAGCGCGATGCAGACCGCGGTGGTGCTGTGCGGCCTGCCGTTCTCGTTCACCCTGGCGTTCTACATGTGGGGCCTGTTGAAGGCCCTGCGCACCGATCCGGATGCGCCGCGCCGCTGAGCGCTTCTGTAGAGCCGAGCCCATGCTCGGCTGCTGTTGGCGCAGAAGCAGCCGAGCGCAGGCTCGGCTCTACAAGGGCATCGCAAACGCAAAGGGCCGGATCCGCAAGGATCCGGCCCTTTCCTCAATCGGGCGCAGCCGCGCCGTTACTTGCTGGCCAGCTGGCGCAGCACGTACTGCAGCAAGCCACCATGGCGGAAGTACTCGACTTCCTTCGGGGTCAGCAGCATTACCGAGACCTCAAAGGTCTTCTTCGTGCCATCGGCCTTGGTCGCGGTGACCGTGGCGCGCTTGCTGGCACCGTCCTGCAGGCCGGTGATGTCGATCACTTCCGAGCCGTCCAGGCCCAGCGTCTGTGCGTTCTCGCCGTTGCGGAACTGCAGCGGCAGCACGCCCATGCCGACCAGGTTGGAGCGGTGGATGCGCTCGAAGCTCTCGGCGATGACCGCCTTCACCCCCAGCAGCAGGGTGCCCTTGGCCGCCCAGTCACGCGACGAGCCGGTGCCGTATTCCTTGCCGGCCAGCACCACCAGCGGCACCTTGTCGGCCTTGTACTTCATGGCCGCATCGTAGATCGCCAGCTTCTCCGGCTGGCCACCATCGGCCGGGTAGTACAGGGTGTTGCCGCCTTCCTCGCCACCGAACATCAGGTTCTTGATGCGGATGTTGGCGAAGGTGCCGCGGACCATCACGTCATCGTTGCCGCGACGGCTGCCGTAGCTGTTGAAGTCGGCCGGCTGCACGCCGCGCTCCTGCAGGAAGCGGCCTGCCGGCGAGTCCTTCTTGATGTTGCCGGCCGGGGAAATGTGGTCGGTGGTGATCGAGTCGCCGAACAGGCCCATCACGCGTGCGCCGTGCACGTCGTCGATGCTGCCGGTCTGCATGGTCATGCCATCGAAGTAGGGCGGGTTCTTGATGTAGGTGGAGGCGTCGCTCCACGCGTACAGGTTGCCGTCCGGCGAGGCGATGGTGTTCCAGCGGGTATCGCCCTTGAACACATCGGCGTAGTTCTGCTTGAACATCTCCGGGCCAATGGTGGCGGCGATGACGTCGCCGATCTCCTTGTTGCTTGGCCAGATGTCGCGCAGGAACACCGGCTGGCCATCGCTGCCGGTGCCGAGCGGCTGGGTGGTCAGGTCGATGTCGGTGGTGCCGGCGATGGCATAGGCCACCACCAGCGGCGGGCTCGCCAGGTAGTTCATCTTCACTTCGGGGTGCACGCGGCCCTCGAAGTTGCGGTTGCCTGACAGCACCGAGGTCACCACCAGGTCGCCGGCGGCGATGCCGGCGCTGACTTCGGTCGGCAGCGGGCCGGAGTTGCCGATGCAGGTGGTGCAGCCGTAGCCGACCACGTAGAAGCCGATCTTCTCCAGCTCCTTCAGCACACCGGCCTTTTCCAGGTAGTCGGTGACCACGCGCGAGCCCGGGCCGAGCGAGGTCTTGACCCACGGCTGGCGGTTCAGGCCCCTGGCGGCCGCATTGCGGGCCAGCAGGCCGGCACCGATCATCACCGCCGGGTTGGAGGTGTTGGTGCACGAGGTGATGGCCGCGATCACCACCGCGCCATCCTTCAGCCGCACCTTGCGGCCTTCGATCTCGATGTCGGCGAAGCCCTTGGCCAGCTGCTCGTTGCCGACGGCGGCGCCGCCGCCTTCGTTGACGAAGGTGGCAACGTCCTCGCTGCGCTTGTCACGGTTGGCGGTCATGCCGACCAGCGCTTCGCGGTAGTTCTTCTGCACGTCTTCCAGCAGGACGCGGTCCTGCGGGCGCTTCGGGCCGGCCAGCGACGGCTTCACCGTGCCCATGTCCAGTTCCAGCGTGCTGCTGTACTGGGCGTGCGGGCTGCCCGGTTCGTGCCACAGGCCCTGCGCCTTGGCATAGGCCTCGACCAGGTTGATCTGCTCTTCGCTGCGACCGGACAGGCGCAGGTAGTTCAGCGATTCGGCGTCGATCGGGAAGATGCCGCAGGTGGCGCCGTATTCCGGGGCCATGTTGCCGATGGTGGCGCGGTCGGCCAGTGGCAGGTGCTGCAGGCCGTCACCGTAGAACTCGACGAACTTGCCGACCACGCCCAGCTTGCGCAGCATCTGGGTGACGGTCAGCACCAGGTCGGTGGCGGTGGCGCCTTCGGGCAGCTTGCCGGTCAGCTTGAAGCCGACGACCTGCGGAATCAGCATCGACGATGGCTGGCCGAGCATGGCGGCCTCGGCTTCGATGCCACCCACGCCCCAGCCGAGCACGCCGATGCCGTTGATCATGGTGGTATGGCTGTCGGTACCGAACACGGTGTCGGGGTAGGCAATGTCCTTGCCATCCTTCTGCGCGGTCATCACCACGCGGGCCAGGTTCTCCAGGTTCACCTGGTGGACAATACCGGTGTTGGGCGGCACCACCTTGAAGTTGTCGAAGGCCTTCTGTCCCCAGCGCAGGAAGCCGTAGCGTTCCTGGTTGCGCTGGAACTCGATCTTGCCGTTGAGGTCCAGCGCGTCGGGCTTTCCGAACACATCGACCTGCACCGAGTGGTCGATGACCAGTTCGGAGGGAATCTGCGGGTTGATCTGCTCCGGCTTGCCGCCGAGCTTGACGACGGCGTCGCGCATCGCGGCCAGGTCGACCACGCAGGGCACGCCAGTGAAGTCCTGCAGGACCACGCGCGCCGGCATGAAGGCGATCTCGGTGTCCGGCTCGGCCGCCGGGTTCCAGCGGGCCACGGCTTCGATGTGGTCCTTGCCGACGGTGATGCCGCCGTCCTCGTGCCGGAGCAGGTTCTCCAGCAGGATCTTCATCGAGTAGGGCAGGTGGGAGATATCGAAGCGCTGGCCCAGCGTGGGCAGGCTGAAGTAGTCGTAGGTCTTGCCACCGACATTCAGCTGGCTGCGGGTGGAGAACGAATCGCTCATGCGGGTTAACTCCTTCTTGCGGATGGCTTGCAGTGGCCCGCGCATGGGCAGGCCTGCTTGCGGTGGCCGGCAGTCCGTGCCGCCGGGCAGAAGGCCAGTATCGCCGATGCCGTCGGGGCCGCAGAACTGCGGGCTCAGAACGCAAGGTTATAAATTCGTATGTAGTTTTCGTGTCATGGCGCCGCCGGACTTAGTGCGGGCTGACAGGCTCGAGGCAGTGCCGTATGGCGCCGGGGGACAGGTGGAGGGCAGCATGGGGGGGCTGCAGGCGCTGGGGGCGGAGCCGTGCTGAGCGATGGTCATCGTGGCGGTCGAGGCGTTCTTGACCGGGCACGGGGGGCGCGCCGCCGACGGGCAGCGCGCCAGTCAGCGGCGATCAGCCACCCAGGAACGGATTGCCGGTCTTGGCGGGAGCCGCGCCCTTGGATTTCACCTTGAGTACGTTGTCCTTGCCGAACTCAAAGACGGTCGATTCCTGCACGTTCTTTCCGAAGTGCTTGATCTTGGCGTAGTCGTAGTACCAGACCTGGGTGTCGCCAAGCTGCTCACGACGCGTCGGCGCTCCAAACTTCTCGCGGACCTGGTCCTGGGTCGCCTTGCCCACCTCCAGCTCGTCCAGTTGCTTCTGGGTGATCTCAGTGCCGGTGGTGTGGGCCGCGAACGGATTGGCGTGGGCCGGGCCTGCGGCCAGGGCCAGGGGGGGGGCCAGAGCCAGGGTCAGAATGAATGCGCGCATTGAACGTCCTTTTATGAGAGAGGGGGCGTGCGGTGCCGGAGTGTCCCGGCCCGGTACAGCGAGTGCTGCCCGGCCAGTCTAGCGGTCGAATGCGACTGATTCTGGTTCAAGGTCACAGTTCGCCCGATTTGAGGTGTTTACGTCAGGTATGTATAATTCATACATACTTTTTGAGGCCTACCCATGGAAGCCACCGTTGCAGAACGCGGACAGATCACCCTGCCCAAGGCGGTGCGTGATGCCCTCGGCCTGACCAAGGGCACGCTGCTGAAGGTCGAGCTGGACGGCAGCCGCATCATCCTGCGCAAGAGTGTTGACGATGCCATTTCACGGGCGCGCGGCAAGTTCGCGCTGGACGGCTTCGAGTCGTCCGATGCGGCAGTACGCGCGGTGCGCGACGAGGAATAAGCCGTGATGATCGCCGTCGATTCACCGGTACTGGTCGAACTGCTCAGCAATGGCCCGCAGGCCGATGCCGTGGAAGCCATCCTCCGGCAGAGCCTGGTCGGTGGCCGCGTGGTGGTCTGTGGCGCAACCCTCGCCGAAGTGTGCGCATCGCTGCGCGGTGGTGCCGAAGTGCTCGAAGCACTGGAAGAGATGGGCGTGCACTTCAACCCGATGGAGGCCAAGTCGGCGCTGCGCGCCGGCGAGATGCACCGCCGTCACCGTCAGCGCGGCGGCAGCCGTCGCAGCCTGGACGAATTCATGGTCGGCGCCCACGCACTGCTGCAGTGCGATGGCCTGATCACCTGGAACGACACGTTTTACCGCGACTACTTCAAGGGCCTGAAGCTGATCGTGCCGCACGCCTGAGCCCACTTTTGATTTTTCAACCTACGCATTACCCGGGAGTTGTCATGTTGGAAGCCTACCGCCACCACGTCGCCGAGCGCGCTGCGCTTGGCATCCCGCCGCTGCCGCTGAGCGCGCAGCAGACGGCCGATGTCATCGAACTGCTGAAGAACCCGCCGCAGGGCGAGGCCGAGTTCCTGCTCGACCTGCTGACCCACCGCGTGCCGGCCGGCGTCGATGACGCGGCCAAGGTCAAGGCCTCGTACCTGGCGGCGATCGCCCTGGGCAGCGAGCAGAACCCGCTGATCAGCCGCGAGCGCGCCACCGAACTGCTGGGCACCATGCTCGGCGGCTACAACGTTGCGCCGCTGATCCAGCTGCTGGACGACGCCAGCGTTGGCGCTATCGCTGCCAATGGCCTGAAGAAGACCCTGCTGGTGTTCGATGCGTTCCATGACGTGCAGGAGAAGGCCAAGGCCGGCAACGCCAACGCCCAGGCCGTGCTGCAGAGCTGGGCCGAGGCCGAGTGGTTCACCAGCAACCCGGAAGTGCCGCAGAGCCTGACCGTCACCGTGTTCAAGGTGCCGGGCGAAACCAACACCGACGACCTCTCGCCAGCACCGGACGCGACCACCCGCCCGGACATTCCGATGCACGCGCTGGCGATGCTGAAGAACAAGCGCGACGACGCGCCGTTCACCCCGGAAGAAGACGGCAAGCGCGGCCCGATCCAGCAGATCCTGTCGCTGAAGGACAAGGGCCACCTGGTCGCCTACGTGGGCGACGTGGTCGGCACCGGCTCCTCGCGCAAGTCGGCCACCAACAGCGTGCTGTGGTGGACCGGCGATGACATTCCGTACATCCCGAACAAGCGCGCCGGTGGCGTGTGCCTGGGCGGCAAGATCGCGCCGATCTTCTACAACACCATGGAAGATGCCGGTGCGCTGCCGATCGAGCTGGACGTGTCGAAGATGGAGCACGGCGATGTCATCGAGCTGCGTCCGTACGAAGGCAAGGCGCTGAAGAACGGCGAAGTGATCGCCGAGTTCCAGGTCAAGTCCGACGTGCTGTTCGACGAAGTGCGTGCCGGTGGCCGCATCCCGCTGATCATCGGCCGTGGCCTGACCGGCAAGGCGCGCGAAGCGCTGGGCCTGGCTCCGACCGACCTGTTCCGCCTGCCGGTGCAGCCGGCCGATACCGGCAAGGGCTTCTCGCTGGCGCAGAAGATGGTCGGCCGCGCCTGTGGCCTGCCGGAAGGCCAGGGCATGCGCCCGGGCACCTACTGCGAACCGAAGATGACCTCGGTCGGCTCGCAGGACACTACCGGCCCGATGACCCGTGACGAGCTGAAGGACCTGGCCTGCCTGGGCTTCTCGGCCGACCTGGTGATGCAGTCGTTCTGCCACACTGCCGCTTACCCGAAGCCGGTGGACGTCAAGACCCACCACACCCTGCCGGAGTTCATCTCCACCCGTGGCGGCGTTTCGCTGCGCCCGGGCGACGGCGTGATCCACAGCTGGCTCAACCGCATGCTGCTGCCGGACACCGTCGGTACCGGTGGTGATTCGCACACCCGTTTCCCGGTGGGTATTTCGTTCCCGGCCGGCTCGGGCCTGGTCGCCTTCGCTGCCGCCACCGGCGTGATGCCGCTGGACATGCCGGAGTCGGTGCTGGTGCGCTTCAAGGGCAAGATGCAGCCGGGCGTGACCCTGCGTGACCTGGTCAACGCGATCCCGCTGTACGCGATCAAGTCGGGCCTGCTGACCGTGGCCAAGGCGGGCAAGAAGAACATCTTCTCCGGCCGTATCCTGGAAATCGAAGGCCTGCCGGATCTGAAGGTCGAACAGGCGTTCGAACTGTCCGACGCCTCGGCCGAGCGTTCGGCGGCCGGTTGCTCGGTGCGCCTGAACAAGGAGCCGATCATCGAGTACCTGACCAGCAACATCACCCTGCTGAAGTGGATGATTGCTGAGGGTTACCAGGATCCGCGCTCGCTGCAGCGCCGTATCGAGAAGATGGAAGCGTGGCTGGCCAACCCGCAGCTGCTGGAGCCGGATGCGGACGCCGAGTACGCCGCCGTCATCGAGATCGACCTGGCCGACATCCACGAGCCGATCGTGGCCTGCCCGAACGACCCGGACGACGTGAAGACCCTGTCCGAAGTGGCCGGTGCCAAGATCGACGAGGTGTTCATCGGTTCGTGCATGACCAACATCGGCCACTTCCGCGCCGCTGCCAAGCTGCTGGAAGGCAAGCGTGACCTGCCGACCCGCCTGTGGGTGGCCCCGCCGACCAAGATGGATGCCTCCGAGCTGACCAAGGAAGGCGTGTACGGCACCTTCGGCGCTACCGGCGCTCGTATGGAAATGCCGGGCTGCTCGCTGTGCATGGGCAACCAGGCGCAGATCCGCGAAGGTTCCACCGCGATGTCGACCTCGACCCGCAACTTCCCGAACCGTCTGGGCCGCAACACCAACGTGTACCTGGGTTCGGCGGAACTGGCGGCGATCTGCTCGCGTCTGGGCCGCATCCCGACCAAGGAGGAGTACATGGCGGACATCGGCGTGATCAACGCCAATGGTGCGGAGATCTACCGCTACATGAACTTCGACCAGATCGAGGAATACCAGGACGTGGCCAGCACGGTCGCTGCCTGATGCGGTAACGGAAAACCCCCGGCTCGCGCCGGGGGTTTCTTGTGAGCGGACGACGCATGGTAGTGCCGGCCGCTGGCCGGCATCCCGTTGAAATGAAAAACCCCCGGTGAGAGCCGGGTTTTTCATTGTGCCCGGCCAGGTGGCCTAGCCCATCCGCCTCGCGGTGAGGGCCTGCTCCTGGGCGAGGTCCTGCTGGGCGACCTGCTGTGCCTGCGAAATCTGCTCGGCCTTGGCGAGCGACTGTTCTACGGGCGTATTGACGGCCTCACTGATTGGAACCGACGCCCGCAGGTGTGCTGGATTGTCGAGCGCTCCCTGCACAACGAACATGCGAGAGGCTGAGCCATCGCTGGGTGAATTGCCCAGTACAACATGATCGACGCGTTCCAGGCCGCTGCCCTTGGCCGCCGCAAGCAGGCCGGCCGTCACGCGCTCACTGGTTTCATCGAAGCTGCGCCCGTGCCTGGCATCCACGGCGGATACACCCTCGCGAATCTGCCGGTAGAGCGCATGGTCTGGATGGCCTTCCTTCCTGGGATCCTGGCCTGCCTTGTCCAAGGTTGATTCAATGCTCTCCTGTAAAGGGTTCTTGGGAGAGAAAGCGGGATTGCTGAGAGAGGGCGAGCCCTTGCCGGTTGCATCCTGGATCAGTTGCTCCCCCGGCTTGAGCGCATTCTGGGCCCGCTGCTCCGCTTCAGCCTCGCGGCGGGCGTATGCACCGGCTTCCTCGACACCGCGCAGGAAATTGATACCGTCGCGCAGCAGACCGGGCCCGCCGCCGACAAGCACGGTCGCACCCGCACGCAGTTGATGAACATCACTGCGGTAGTCGGCAATCCGGCGCAGGTCCTCAGGATCCGTAACCCGCGCCTGTGGGTTGTCCAGTACAGATTGCACCGGACCCTTGTCGGTCATGCGATCAAGGAAATGAACCACTCGATGGGAGTCGCCCAACTGGACCGCCACCGCGGCGGACATGACATGGCCGCTCTTCATCCCGGGTGTTCCGATCGAGGCGATGCGCTGGCTGTGCTCGGCGTTGCGCAGGATCTCCAGTTCCCTGGGCAGTGCATACATCTCGACCTTGCCGTAATGGGGACCGCTGGCACTGACCAGGTCGCCTGCCAAGACGTGGTTGGTGAAGGGCGCCGCGCTGGCTGGCTGGCCTTCAGGAAGGCGATATGCCAGCCCGGCGGCACCGTAGGGATTGAACGCGTCGCCGGGGAGGTTGTAGTGGTGTGCAGTGATCTGTGCGAGCGCGCCGCCGAGGGAGTGGCCGGTGACGTGTACTGGCCCGGCTCCCCTTTCTTCGGCCAGCCTGAGGGCTTGCTTTGTCAGCGCCAGCGCGTCAGTCATTTGCGCGTTGACTCTGGCGGTGACCATCGCGGCGTCGATGCCGCCATCAAGCATAGGCTGACGATCAAACTCGGTGCCGCGATGGGCGACGATTACTTCCTTTGTATTGATGTTGAGGTAGACAATGCCCTGATATCCGCTCCCAGAGTCACGACAAGCGAGGACCTCATACTTTGTTCCGCCGACGGTGATGTCAGAACTGACGGGCGGAAGCGGGTCCTTATAGACATTGTCCGAAAGCGCCGCGCTTTCTCTAGGATTCATTACGATGCTCCTTCAATCCGTGTGGAGACTTCGATTGGAAAGTACTCCTCGCGCTTCTCTGGGGGCATCTTTTCGTGCCAACTTGAAGGCTCGGTTGGCGTCCGCTCTGTCGACTGTCCTGTGGTCAAGGGCGGCAATGCGCGCTTTACGTAAGCAGTGAAGGTTCTCCCGCCCTCAATTTCCGTGAATAGTGCTGCGACGGACGCTCGAATTGGGCGATCATCGATGATGAAGGGGAATGAAGCTTGGACCGGCCAGAGTTCTGTAGACACTCAGTTGCCGCTCTGCGCGTAGCGCCTTTCAAACTCTACCGGTGACAGTCCGCCAGCGGAACCATGCCGGCGGATCGGGTTGTAGAACATCTCGATGTA